>NZ_CM011002.1:487540-787540 GCF_000158095.2 Roseibium alexandrii DFL-11 | reverse complement strand
AAACCGGTGCGGAAACTAGTAGCCACCGCCAAGTCTCTTGAAGCCCGCGCTCCGGTCTTTATACAGAACGGACTGGTTTCAAGGAGTTGTCATGACCGCCCAAACTCAGCCTGTCTTTCCCAAAGACGCCGATGCGCTCCGCGCGGAAGTCATCGAGACGGCACGGGCCTTGCCGAAACTGGGGCTTACCAAGGGCACGTCCGGGAACGTGAGTGCACGCACAGAGGACGGTTTTTTGATCACTCCGTCCGGCACACCTTATGAAGATTTGACTGAGGAGAAGATCGTCGCCGTTGATATGCAGGGGTGTTACCGCGGTGACATTCTGCCTTCTTCGGAATGGCGCATGCATCTGGACTTCTATTTGGCGAAACCCGGCTGCGGCGCGGTCGTCCATTGTCACAGCCCACGCGCGACAGCCTTGGCGTGTCATCGGAAGGGGATTCCGGCCTTCCACTACATGGTGGCGCTTGCCGGGGGGGATCGGATAGACTGTTCCCGATACGAGAGTTTTGGGACCCGTGCCCTCTCCGAAGCCATGATTGACGCCCTTGGGGATCGAAACGCATGTCTTCTGGCCAATCACGGCCAGATTGCCGGCGGGGCAACACTCAAGAAAGCCTTGTCGGTTGCCGAGGGCGTTGAGGACCTTGCGGACCAATATCTTTCCGCACTGGCGATTGGACAACCGGTGATCCTCGATGCGGCAGAGATGGCCGACATCCTCAAGAAATTCAAAACTTACGGCAAACAGGCGGGCGACCTCAAAGACGGTCAGTCCGCTGCATTCGAATTGCCAAAACGGGTGGGCTGAACATGCGTCTTGGAATTGATTGGGGTGGAACAAAGATCGAGATCATCGCGCTGGACGATGCTGGCACCGAACTGTTCCGCAAGCGCAGCGCGACACCGAAAGATGATTACGAAGGCTGTATCCGGGTGGTGAAGGATCTGGTCGACGCCGCCGAAAGCGCAACCGGTCAGACCGGCTCGCTTGGGTTAGGCATTCCCGGATCGCTTTCCCCCAAAACCGGCCTTGTAAAGAACGCCAATTCCACCTGGATGAATGGCAAGCCGCTCGACAAGGATCTGGAAGCCGCCCTCAACCGTCCGGTCCGCATCCAGAACGATGCCAATTGCCTGGCTGTCTCCGAGGCAACGGACGGCGCTGGCGCAGGCGCACATATCGTGCACGCCATTATCATCGGCACGGGATCGGGATCCGGCATCGCAATTGACGGCAAGGCCCATCTCGGCGCCAATGGCATTGGCGGGGAATGGGGCGGCATCGCCCTGCCCTGGATGACGGCGGAAGAGTTTCCAGGACCCGACAGCTGGATCGGCCATAAGGGCGTCATTGACCTGTGGTGCTCCGGAACCGGATTTCAGTGGGACTACAAAGAACGCACCGGGACCGCGCTGAAAGGTCATGAGATCATCGACTTGAAGCGCTCCGGGGACGCGGTCGCCACCAAGGTCTACCAGGATTACGTGAGCCGCTTGGCAAGGGCATTGGCCATGTCGGCCAACCTGCTGGATCCGGATGTCTTTGTCCTGGGCGGCGGGATGTCGAACATTGCAGAGCTCTATGACGACCTGCCGGACGCCATGCTGCCTTACGTCTTTTCAGACACCTATGACACGCCCATCCGCAAGGCCAAGCACGGCGACAGTTCCGGCGTGCGCGGTGCTGCCTGGCTGTGGAACGACTAGTCAGGTCAATTCTCTAAGGCACAGATTTTAATATCAAATATTTAGGTAAATTATGACCCAATACGATCCTCTAGACCAATTCGGAGAACTGTTTATTTCAGCTGTTAGAAACCGAACTCAGTGGGCGTATAGGCAGATAGAAAACGGCTCCATCCGCGTGGAAAAAAATCGTCACGATACCATTCAAGCGCTAGCCTCAAGCCCTGAACATAAAGAAAAACTCAGGCAAATCGTGGAAGCCACTATTGATGATTGCCTCCACGAGTTTCTCTTCATGCTCGAAAACAACTACGATACACTCGAACTGTTGTTCAAAGCCTCAGACGGATCGGTGATCAATGTTGCGGAGACAAGTGACGGTCTTTGCGGAGAGCTCTACACCGAAGATGGCTGGATCGAGAAGTTCGGTTCTCACTTGGATTAAAAATTCCAGGGATCGCCCATCCGCAAGGCCAAGCACGGCGATAGCTCCGGCATTCGCGGCGCTGGCTGGCTTTGGAACGATTGATTTTCTGGGGCACATTTTCATGCTGGTCTTCCGCCGTCCCGGTCAAGCAAAGCGCGAACCGGGACCAAAGCCTCTTTAACTGAAACGGTACGGTCCCGGCGCGAGGCCGGGACAGCGTTTTGGTGACTTTATGTGGCTTTTAAGAGGGGCTGATCAACTGCGCCCCTTTCCGAGCGTGACAAACACGATGCCGAGGGCGACGGCAGCGATGGCGCCGAGTTTGGCAAGATTGGGCACTTCGCTGAAGACAAGATACCCGAGACCAAGGCCCGCGATGGCAGCCACGGAGCCAATCTGGCTGAGGTAGACCGGACCGGCCACCTGCTGCAGGCGGAAATAAAGCCCGTATTGCACCGAGAAGGCCAGGATCTGTGCCAGCAAAAGGCCAAGCGCTGCGGACGTCCACTCAGCCGGACCGACCGGTATTCCCATGACCGCGTTGAAAATTGCCAGCGCGATGAACGCCACGACCATCATGCCAAGGGCCAGTTCGATGGGGGTCGCGCCATCCGGCCATTTCAGAGACCGGTAGATGTTTCCAACGGCGAGGAACACCGGGATTGCGAGTGTAACAATGGCCCAAAAGGATGCCTCGGGAGAGACCCCGGCCCCGCCGCCTGCCAAGAGAACACCTCCGGCAAGACCCGCCAGAACACCGATGCTGCGCAGAAACTGGAACCGCTCAAGCCCAATGAGCACCGCAAACGCGTAGGTCAGAACCAGCGGAAACGCATAACTCAGCGACACAAAACTCGCGCCGACTTCAGGAGCGGCGACCACCGCAATCATGTTGGGTGCAATAAACAAAATGCCCGTGACGAAGAGATATTTCAGGAGGCGAAGCTTCGCCGCACGGGAGGCCCGATGCCGGGCACCGCTTTCGACACCGGCGAGCAGCGTCCCGCTCCACAGCAACGCCGCGCCGCCAATGATGGCCCATTGCAACAGTCCCAGCGGATGCCATCCCACCATCGGACCGGCTTTGGCGAACACAACGGAGACGGCCAGAAAGCTGCCAACGATCAGAAGAAGTAAAAACGGGTTGTCGTAAAACCGGGTCAGGAGGCTCGGTTGTTGCCGGGGCACTTCCCCGGCCTGTGACGGCAGGGTTTTAAACGTATCCGACATTTGAAAATCCTTCTCAGAAACAGTTTCTCAGCCGCTGCAATACGGCAGGTGATTGTCAACATAGGGAGTTTTATCTTTATATCAAGATACTTTTTATAAAGCTTCTTGATGTCGATTGACAAGCTCCAGCTCCTGGCGCAATTTTAAGTCAGGAAATCAATGATCTAGAAACTCGCTGCGCAGCGCAGATCTGTTCGCTAGACAGACTGGCGCGCCCACACCAGGAAGCAAGATGTCCAAATCGCCGTCTCCGCGCTTAAAAAACCCGGATCACATGTTCGGGGATCCTGAAGAGCTTCTGATGGACCGGGCAGAGCGCGCCCGCCAGCAATGGCAAAAGGAAGTGCCGGAGATCGCAGACAAACTGACCCCAATGGTGGTTCTCGGCAGGATCAACGAAGCCTCACAAATGATGACCACCGATTACCTGACCCCGGCCTATGCCAAGATCGGCTTGAAACTCGGGGAGTTCGACGTTCTGGCGACGCTCGTCCGCTCCGGTCCGCCTTACAAGCTCACCCCGACCGAGCTCTACCGGACCACCATGATGAGCTCTGGCGGTATGACAGCCCGGCTCGACAAACTGGAAAAAGCCGGTCTCGTTGAACGCTGCCCACATCCGGAAGACCGCAGGGCACTGACCGTCTGTGTAACGGACAAGGGACTAAGCCTCGTCAAAGGCATGATGCCGGATTATGTGGAAGCGCAGGCTGCGGCGGTCGACGGTTTGAGCAAAGAGGAACAGCAGCAACTCGGCCATCTCCTTCAGAAACTCATCCGCACGGCCAATGAGAAGAAGACCGGCTGATCCGCCCGCAAGACAACAGACAACCGGCCACAGATCGTAGATTGGTGCGGCAATAGGCGCGGCCCCAATCAACGCACCTTGATTTGCATTTCAGCGGGAGATGATCGACGGTCGGCGCGAAATTTTTTTCGGACAAATGGACCCCGACATGATCAAGTGGATCGCTCACATCCTTGCCGCAACACTGTTTATCCTACCAGCTGCTGCACAGGAAGAATTGCAAATCAAGGACATCGAAAAAGGCACCGGAGAAGAAGCCAATGTCGGCGAGACCGTCGTCGTGCATTACACCGGCTGGCTGATGGACGGCACAAAGTTCGATTCAAGCCTCGACCGGGGCACACCGTTCTCCTTCACGCTCGGCGAACGCCGGGTGATCCCGGGCTGGGAACAGGGCGTTGAAGGCATGCAGGTCGGTGGCAAGCGCGAACTGATCATCCCGCCGCATCTTGCCTATGGCGCATCCGGCGCCGGTGGTGTCATTCCACCGAATGCCACCCTCAAATTCGAAATCGAGCTTCTGGATGTCAAAGGCAAGAAGTTCTCTGAACTCAACAATGACCAGCTCAAGGAGCGCCTGGCCGCAGGAGCGACCGTGATCGACATCCGCCGCCCGGATGAATGGAAACAGACCGGTGTCATTCCCGGCACCCATCTGGTGACTTTTTTCGATGGGTCCGGCAACCCGAACCCGAATTTCGGCAAGGAACTCCAATCACTGATCTCCGGCCCCGGCGATGAGGTCATATTCCTGTGCCGCACGGGCGCACGCAGCAAAGCCCTGTCGGAGTACCTTGCCGGACAGGCGGGCTTTACTCAGGTCGCGAATGTAACCCAAGGCATCACGAGCTGGATTTCAGGCGGCGGAAACGTCACAGAGGCTGTTCAGCCCGAGAACTGCTGGCTCTGCTGACAATAAATGTCGAGTTTCGCACCGGGTCCAAGATTTCCATAGGGCCCGCAGTTAGCAACCTGGTCTTTGTTTCAACAGAATCGACTGCGGGGGTACGCCGTCCCGGCCCTGAGCCGGGATCTCAAGGTAACTGGCCCCGAATCAAGTCCGGGGCGGCACAGCCAAGCGGCCAAGCTGGTGAATCACTCCCACAGTCTTTTCCGCATCAGTTGGTCCGGACGGACAGGATATGAAGCCTAAGTGTACCTCAAAGGTTTTCAGTTAGCTTCAGGCTCAACCGGTTATGGGTCTCAATGACTGGGCCCATATCCATTGTTGTAATCTGGCTATCTTCAACTATGACCTTGCCGTTGATCACCGTTGTTTTTGCTGTTTGTGGCGCACAAAAGACCACGGCTGCCACCGGGTCATGAAGCGCTCCGGCAAACCCAATTGTATTCAACTCGAGTGTGAAGAAATCGGCACACTTGCCTGTTTCCAAAGACCCAATGTCATTTCGGCCTAATACGGACGCGCCGCCCAGTGTGGCGAGCTCCAAGGCTTCCCGGGCCGTCATCCACTCACCGGCCCGAAGCGGATGGGCCGGCGGCAGCAGAGCGTATTTGCTCGGGCCTTCCGGCGGCTGGAGGCCGAGCTGCAACCGGGCGAGCAGCATGGCCTGACGGGTCTCCATCAGCATGTTGGAACTGTCGTTGCTTGCGGACCCATCAACGCCAAGACCAACCTTCACCCCGGCAGCCATATACTTCTTCACCGGCGCAATTCCCGACGCGAGCCGCATGTTGGAACAGGGGCAATGCGCGGCCCCGCAGCCGGTCTTCGCAAAAAGACGGATCTCATCATCATCCACGTGGATCGCATGGGCAAACCAGACATCTGGACCGGTCCAGTCGAGCCCTTCCATCCATTCAACCGGGCGCTTGCCGAACCGCTCCAGCGTGTAACGCTCCTCATCTAGCGTTTCGCAGAGATGCGTGTGCAGCATGACCTTCTTGTCGCGAGCCAGCGCGGCACTCTCGCGCAGAAGATCTTCCGACACAGAAAACGGAGAACACGGTGCCACCACCACCTGCGTCATCGCCCCGTCCGCCGCATCATGGTAGCGGTCGATGACCCTGACCGTGTCGTTCAGGATGAATTCTTCGTCTTCAACGCACTCATCGGGCGGCAAACCGCCTTTGCTTTCCCCCAGCGACATGGACCCACGGCTCGCGTGGAACCGGACGCCAAGTTCCCGTGCTGCTTCGATCTGGTAGTCGACCTTGTTGCCGCTCTGGAAGAGGTAGGTGTGATCAAAAACAGTGGTGCAGCCGGACAGTGCCAGTTCCGCCAAACCGATCAGCGTACTGGCGCGCGAGGCCTCGGGATCGGTGCGCGCCCAAACGCGGTAATGAGCCTGCAGCCAGGGAAACAGATTGTTGTTCTGCGCAGCTGGCAGATTGCGGGTCAGCGTCTGATTGAGATGGTGGTGAGTGTTGACGAAGCCGGGCAAGACAATCTGGCCAGAGGCGTCAACAACCGTGTCCGCTTGTTTTGGCAGGTCATCGGACGGCCCGACTAGCTGTATGACACCATCCACCGCATAGACCCCTCCTCCGGCGATCTCCCGCCGCTCGCCATCCATCGTAACCAGCATATCGGCGTTCTTGAGGAGCAGCGTCTCGGGCATGAGCAGTCTTTCAGGCAGAATCGAATTTGCCTCACCCTAGCCTTTGGATCAGCCCAAGACCACGGCTGGTGGTCTGAAACTCTTTCAAGCCAAACCTTGGAATATCAGTTCTTAAGAGGCCCCATTCTGTTCCAGGCGTCCAGGGCAGCAATTTTGTACGCTTCTGCCAAAGTCGGGTAGTTGAACGTGTTTTCGACAAAGTACTCCAGAGTACCTTTCAGGTTCAAAACAGCCTGGCCGATGTGAACAAGCTCCGTTGCCCCCTCACCGACAATGTGGCACCCCAGCAAGCGTCTGGTTTTCAGAGAGAAAATCATCTTCAGCATGCCGGTATCGAGGCCCATGATCTGCCCCCTTGAGGTCTCCCGGAACCGGGCGATCCCGCATTCGTAGGGAATGCCGCGTTCCCTTATTTCTTCCTCGGTCATGCCGACGGTCGATATCTCCGGAACAGCATAAATCCCGTATGGAAAATACTCTGGAGGATCGTAGGCTTTCTCACCCAGCGCCTGACAGGCAGCAATCCGCCCCTGCTCCATGGAGGTGGACGCAAGACTTGGAAACCCGATGACATCGCCTGCCGCATAAATGTACGGCACGCTTGTCTGAAAGGTAACCGGATCCACCTTCAAGCGGCCGCGATGATCGACTTCCAGCCCGCAAGCTTCAAGGTTGAGAGACGGCGTTGCCCCCATCCGGCCCGCCGCAAAGAGGATCACGTTGGACCGCACGCTCCGGCCGCCTTCAAGGAAGATCTCGCACTCTCCCGGGCCGTGTTTTTCGATGCTTTTCACTTTCGAGCCAAAGCGCATCGCGATACCACGGTCCCGTAGCTGGTGCGTGAAGTCGCTGACAAGTTCATGATCGAGAAAATCAAGCATGGTGTCTCGAGGCTCAACCAGCGTCACAGCCACATCAAGCGCGGAAAAGATCGAAGCATACTCAACTCCGATCACGCCGGCTCCGATCACTGCGATCGAGCGCGGCAATTGGTTCAACTCCAGGATTTCATCACTGTCGAGGACGAATTCTCCGTCAAATGGCACATAGTCAGGCCGGAAGGGCTTGGTTCCAACTGCAAGGATGAACTTGTCAGCGGAGAAGAGCTTCACATCGCCTTCTTCGCTCTTGACCTCAATTTTCTCGGGCGACACAAAGCGCGCTTCGCCATACACCGTCGACACTTTGTTTCGGGCAAATTGCAGCTCAAGAACTTCGACCTCGTGATCAAGCGTCATGTGAAGGCGTGCTCTGAGGTCACCCGCCGAGATGTCTTGTTTCACGCGGTAAGACCGGCCATAGAAGCCGCGTTCCCGCCACCCGGTGAGGTTCAGCACTGTCTCGCGCAAGGTCTTTGACGGGATGGTACCGGTGTGGACCGAGACACCACCAACCCGGCGCCCTCTTTCGACAACAAGAACCTCGTATCCGAATTTTGCGGCCTGAATAGCCGCCCGGCGCCCTGCGGGTCCGCTCCCGATAACGATCAGATCAAAGTGTTCCATTTGCCCCTCATCCGCCTCTTGCTGACGCGAATCCGTCCTAAAAATCGCACAACATTTTATATCGCACCGCACAAACATGATCCTTCGCTCAAGGTCAAGCGTTTGCCCGGCGGTAACTCCGTTCAGGTCCGGTTGCTGGATTTATCACGCGAGCTCAAATAAACTGTTGCCACGCGTTAAAAACTGACTCGAGGACGCACGTGCTACGCCTGCGGCGGGCCAAATTGGCCTGCAATTTGATCCTTATGTTGTTGATGTTGAATGCTTCTGCGTTCGCACAGACACTCACATTTGCCGCAGACGAATGGTGCCCGGTCAACTGTGAACCCGGCAGTGAGCGCCCAGGCTATATGGTGGAAATTGCCAGTAGAATTCTGGAGCCGCTTGGCTACGAGGTGCGCTATCAACAGATTACCTGGGCAAGAGCGCTTCTGTTTGCCCGGCAAGGGCGGTTTGACGGCGTCTTTGCCGGCACACCCGAAGAGGCGACTGGCTTTGTGTTCCCCAGCGAAGCGCAAGGCCGATACACGATTGGCATGTTCGTCGCTAAAGATGATTCATGGCGCTATGACGGGCCGAGTTCGTTGAAAAACAAGCGAGCCGGGTTGATAATCGACTATGGATACGGCGAGGAAATTGAGGCGGCCGTCAATCGCTATTCTGAAGTTGTCCGTACAGGTGGGAACAACGCGCTGGAACAAAACATCAGAACCCTAGCTGCAGGGCGTCTCGACTACATGCTGGAGGACATCAACACGTTCTCATACAAGGCGGAAGAGATGGGACTGGCTGACCGTTTCCGGCTTGAGAAAACCTTCACCCAGGACGATTTGTTCATTGCGCTCTCGCCAGCTCATGCCAATTCTCACGAGATAGCAAAGGCTTTGTCGGACGGCATGCACCGTCTTCGCGATTCTGGCGAACTTTCGCAGATCCTGCAGCGGTACGGTCTGCGGGACTGGATCGTCCCGACCTCGCAAGGCCACTCCTCAAAGGTGCCGAACTGAACACGGCCACTCCTGCCAAAAATATCGTCTTGCGCTACCTAAGCACAGCTCATTGGGGAGTGCCGTTGGCTGCCGTTTCCGCTAGCAACCCTTGGGATGCCACTTTTTCATTGCCATTGCCGGCGCCATCCTCTAACGGTGTTTGCATGATCAGAACCTTGAAAGCAGCTTGGTGGTGGCGCGGCGCGATATAGGCGGCCAGCGATCTCTCATGCTCTGACAAGATCGACAAGTATAAACCAAGGCCGCCGCGGAAACCCGCTGGCGGCCTTGGTGCTTTATTGGGCCGTCCGGGTTCCGGTCAAAGGCCAAAAAGACGGGGACATACCATGCCGCAACTGGCAGACCAGAGTTTCGTAACCGAGAGCGGGATTACCATCCTGCGCAGCTCCCGCCCCTCCGATTACGAAACCGGAACATCGGAATGGATTGACCGGCTGGACTCAGAGCGTGGAGCCGTTCTTGCCTCCTCCTATGAATATCCAGGCCGGTACACCCGCTGGGACATGGCGCTGGTCAATCCACCTCTTGTCATGGAAGCCGCAGACCGGACCGTCGAAATTCGTGCATTGAATGACCGCGGCAAGATTTTGATGCCAGCGATCTCCAAGGCTCTTAAAACCCATGAAGATGTCGAGCATTTTGCCGAGACCGACGAGCGCATCGACCTGACGGTCAAGAAACCAGATCGCGATTTCCAGGAAGAAGAGCGCTCCCGCCAGCCGTCGACGTTCTCCATCGTGCGGGCCCTAAAAAACCTGTTTGCCTGCAATGACGATCAGCTCGGCCTCTACGGAGCCTTTGGCTATGATGTCGCGTTTCAATTCGAACCGATCGACCTGAAACGCGACCGGCCGGATGACCAGCGGGATGTTGTTCTCTTCCTGCCCGACGAAATTCTCATTGTCGACCACCACGGCAAGCGTGCCTATGTTTTGGAATACGACTTTGTCGTCAACGGCCGCAGCACGAAAGGCCTTGAGCGCAGCGGCGAGAAGCGTCAGTACACGCCTGCGAACCAGGATCCGGGCCGCGGCGACCATGAACCGGGCGAATACGCACGCCTTGTTGAAGAGGCGAAGGACTATTTCCGCCGCGGGGATCTCTTCGAAACCGTTCCGGGACAGGTGTTTTACGAGGCCTGCCCGAACCCGCCGTCAGCGGTGTCCCGGCGTCTCGCACAGATCAACCCCTCACCCTACTCCTTCTTTTTCAACCTTGGCAATGATGAGTATCTCGTCGGCGCATCACCGGAGATGTATGTCCGGGTTACGGGCGGCCGCCGGGTCGAAACCTGCCCGATTTCAGGCACCATCCGGCGCGGAAAGAACGCGATTGAGGATGAGGCCCAGATCCGCAAGCTTTTAAATTCGGCCAAGGACGAAGCGGAACTGACGATGTGTTCCGACGTCGACCGAAACGACAAGAGCCGTGTCTGCGTCCCCGGATCCGTCAAGGTGATCGGCCGCCGTCAGATCGAGATGTATTCGCGCCTCATCCACACGGTGGACCATATCGAAGGCACTTTGCGCGAAGACATGGATGCCTTGGACGCATTCCTCTCGCATACCTGGGCTGTGACCGTCACCGGTGCGCCAAAACGCTGGGCCATGCAGTTCATTGAGGATCACGAGAAGTCGCCGCGCGCCTGGTATGGCGGGGCAATTGGCGCAGTGCTTTTCAATGGCGATATGAACACCGGCCTCACACTCCGCACGGTTCGCATCAAGGACGGTGTCGCCCAGATCCGGGCCGGTGCAACGCTGCTCTATGACAGCATTCCAGAGGATGAGGAAGCGGAAACCGAACTTAAAGCGGAAGCGATGCGCGCAGCTGTGCGGGAAGCTGGTCTAGCGACCAAGACAACGGCCGCTGGCGACGTTAAAAAACCCGGCAAAGGCTTGAAAATCCTCTTGGTCGACCACGAAGACAGTTTCGTGCACACGCTGGCAAATTACTTCCGCCAGACAGGTGCCGAGGTTGTCACGTATCGGACCCCGGTCGCAGATCACGTGTTTCATGATGTGAACCCGGATCTCGTGGTCCTGTCCCCCGGTCCAGGCAACCCGAAAGATTTTGATTGTGCAGCCACGATCGGACGTGCACGCGCCCGCAATTTGCCGATCTTTGGTGTCTGCCTCGGTCTGCAGGCGCTGTCGGAGTATTTCGGTGCCGAACTTGGTCAGTTGGATGTGCCGATGCACGGCAAGCCATCGCCGATCTCGTTGCTGGGCAATTCGCTCGTCTTCGATGGCCTGAACGCCCCCGTGATCGTCGGCCGCTATCATTCGCTCTTTGCCAAACGGGACACACTGCCCAGCGACATACGGGTGACGGCGGAAACAGAAGATGGTGTCGTGATGGCAATCGAACATCAAAAAGAGGCGATCGCCGCCGTTCAGTTCCATCCAGAATCCATCATGTCGCTTGATCAGGACGCCGGCCATAAAATCATAGAAAACGTCGTGTCCCGACTGGTTCAAAGCAGACAGCTCGCCGAGAGCGCCTGAGTTTTTTGCTCAACTGTCCTAGCGTTACGGATTTACCACTCAAAAGCTGCAGGATACCATCCTGCAGCTTTTTGTTTTGCGGGAGGATCCATGGCACAGTATTCCGATCACCTATCCCTATGGCTCAGCGGCCTTGAAGGTGCGGACAAATACAAGGTACTCAACCAAATCCTGGCAGACGATTGTGTCTTCTATAGCCCCGTCATGCATACACTGCAAAAGGGAAAACAGCTGACCTTCCTCTATCTTGCGAGTGCGTTCACGGTGCTTTTGAAGGAGGGAAAGTTCAGATACTGCCGGATTCTCGAGCAAGGACATGATGCCGTGCTGGAGTTTGAGACAGAGATAGACGGAATTCACATCAACGGCGTTGATATGATGACGTTCAACGAGGCTGGCCAAATCACAGAGTTCAAAGTCATGCTCCGACCTCTCAAGGCCCTGGAGAAAGTCCGGGCACTGATGATGGCAGAACTCGAAGCTGCAAAATCAGCATAAAGCTCGGCGGAAGACCGAGCCGCGCTTCACATGCGCCAATCAACGTCGACGCAGAGTCTACCTAGGTTAGCCAACCTTAGTCGCGGTTGCCAGGAAGTGACGCATATCCTCGCGCAGCGAACGCAGCTGGACTTCCTGAGCGTTTAGGGTTTCTGCTTCAACAAGCACGCGATCGCTGATCTGCTTGCTTTCCGCGGTTGCCGCCCGGACATTGGCAATGCTACTGCTGACTTCAGCAACACCAGAGGCGACTTCATCAATGTTCTGAGCGATTTCGCCCGTGGCCGCGGCCTGCTCCTCGACCGATGACGCGATGGCCGTTGAAACCTTGTTGACCTGATCAATGGCAAGGCTGATCTCTTCACTGGCGGCAACGGCGTTCTTTGTTGCCCCTTGCAGACCGGAAATCTGGCCGTTGATCGTCTGCGTTGCTTCCGCAGTCTGTCCTGCGAGCGCCTTGACCTCCTGGGCGACGATCGCAAAACCGCGCCCATGCTCGCCGGCCCGCGCCGCCTCAATTGTTGCGTTCAAGGCCAGAAGATTTGTCTGCGCAGCAATATCTGTAATCAACTGAACGACCTCCCCGATATCCGAGGACATCTTCGCAAGGCTGCCAATTTCACGATTCATGGTCTCAGATTTGGAAACAGCCCCTTCTGCCGTTTCCGACGCGGAGTACACTTGGCGATTGATTTCCCTCACCGAGCTTGCGAGTTCTTCCGTTGCTGACGACACGCTTTGCATGTTGGCCGAAGTCTGCTCTGCCGCTGAAGCGACAACAGTGGACTGTTCGTTGACAGTCGCGCTGGCTGCAGCGACACCCGTGGAAACTGTGTTCAACTCCTGAACGGAATGGGTGACAGTCTCAACAACGTCCTTGAGCCGGGTCTCGAATTGTTCGGCAAGATCGCAGAAGGCGTCGTGCTTTTCCTTGATCGCAACGGTGGCCTTGTTGATGCTGTTCGCAGCGCTCGCGAACCCACCAACCATTCCGGTTTCGGAAATCATGCGGAAATGCTGATTGCGCCCCACATAGTCGAGACAGGCCTTGGACTCCCGCAGGTAAGCGTCCGTGCGGTCGATCAGGAGATTGATGGCGTGCATGAGTTCTGCTGCCTCTCCGGTTTCGGTAATTCCGGTGATACGGGCTTCGAAATCGCCCGCAGCTACTGCCTTGCACACCTTGGTCGCCTTGCGCAGTGACGCCTTGCTCAATCCACCGATCATCTGCCTATTCCCAAACCTATTCCTAGCCGGTCGCCTGCCTGAAGGCTGCTCCGGTGATTAAGCCGCCTTACCCAGTGTCGCGACAAACTCGTCGTAAGCGATCCCATGCTGCTCAAGCAGCCCCAGCACCATCTGCTCACTGGCCAGCATGCCGTCCTTACGGCTTGCATGACGTTGTTCTTCTTCAAGAAGCATCTTGTAGAGCGGAATGATGTGCTCGTTCACGATCGCCATATCGGGAACGCGCCGGTTGGAATGATAGCTGATGATATTCCCAGACGCATCGAAGCTCGGCGTCACATGGGCGTAAACCCAGTAGTGATCGCCATTCTTGCAACGGTTTACGACGTAGGCAAAGATCTCCTGACCGGCTTCGAGTGTGGACCACAACAGCTTGAATACACATCGAGGCATCTCAGGATGGCGGATCAGGCTATGTGGCTGCCCCAGAACTTCTTTTTCCGTGTAACCGGCAACGTCCAGAAAAACCCGATTGGCATAGATTATGCGGCCCTTGAGGTCCGTTTTACTGACGATGACATCGTCTCTGTGAAACGTTCGCTCGCGTCCCGTTAGGAAGACATTTTTTGGCACCGGAAAACCCCAGCTGCTACGCGCTGACCTTGTCAGCAGCCCGAAAAAACTGGAGCCGAGTATCTCCCGACTAGAATTAATTTTGAATAAATGAAGTGGTCACAATTGCCCCTATTCAGCAACAAGCAGTGCAAAATTTGTCGATACTCTAGACGATTCAGATGACCAGAATAAATTCAAAAAAACCAAACGCCAATTCCCTTGAAATCCAGCATACGGAAACTTCCCTTGCGAGATTACTCGCGTAAAACGTTCAGTATTTTCCAGGTAAATAAAATGCATAATTTTTCCAATGCAGGTTTTGCGCAAACGGGTTTCGCGATAATGTGCACACAGACTCTGGACGCTACGCACATATTGCGCACTGCTGACGGATGAACACAGTGGCCTATACGCCGGGGAACAGCGGTGACAGTATTCAAGAGGACTGGCGCTCACTTAGGCCTGCTGCTGACACTCATCTGCGGAATTGGTCTTGCTCCCTTGGCGCAACCGGTTTCAAAACCTGCACTCGCGCAGCAGCCCGTAGTCGCCGACATGGTTCTGGGTATCGGGATTTGCCCGCCATGGCGTACACAGTCAGTAGAGGTTTGCCGGAACAGTGTTCAAACCGTTCTGAAGGCTTTTTCAGAACGGCTCGGCCTCTCCGAAGCGCGGCTTCATTTGATGTTAAATGAGGGCGCCTCCGCAGACAGCCTCAAGAAAACCGTCACGGCGCTCGCCAACACACTAGGACCAGAAGACCGGCTCATCATCTACGCCAACATACCGTCAATCTCCAACGCGGCCGCTGAGGTCGGCTTGCCGAACCGTCAAATACTGCAACTTTGGGCGGACGAAAAACCAGAAAGCACGGAGCTTGCGATTGAAACAGGGACATGGATCTCCGCCCCCGCCTTTGCAGCCATGCTCCATACGGTCCCCGCCGGCCAGGTGATCTTGATCCTGGATACCAGCAACTCAGACACGGTCGATCCGGACCTTCTGGAAACACATGCGACAAATCTGGATGCCCGCCCTGAGGCGCTAGTGACTTCTGCCGGTGCCGGACAAATGGCAAACTATTCCGCTGACCGGACGATCGCCCTTTTCGCCAAACATCTGGCAGCCTCCCTATCAGCCACTGAGGGAACACTTGCCGACGTGATCAGGGCCGCTTCAGCCGGCACCCGGCAAGCCGCAATCCCGATATGCGTCGCATTGAGAGAAAAGCAGTCGGAAAGTCAAACCAACGAAAAAGACTGCACGCAAGTTCCTGAGATCCATGATCCGGCTGACATAATGAGCACAATCGCTGTGCCTCCTTTGCCAGAAAAGGAAGCGAACTGACGTTTCAAGCCATCAATCCAGACACGCAACCCTTCAGAACAATCAATGCTTTGACAGTTTGGATTGGATCAACTGGCCATTTCTGCAGGCGGGATATCATCACTGCCGAGTTCAGCGGCAAACCGGATCTGATCTAACGCTGCCAGCACAGCCTTAGGCGCGACCCGGACCAGTTTGTTGACTGGAACAGGTTTGCCAATCAAATACCCTTGAACTTCATGGCACCCCTGAGCTGCCAAAAGGCAGAGGTTTTCAGTGTCCTCCAAGCCTTCGGCAACGATCCGCATATCAAGCGCCTTGCCCAGTCTGACTACGGCCTCGATAATCGCCAATGCGTTGTAGTTCTGCTGGGCTTCCAACACAAAGGACCGGTCGATCTTGATACAGTCGAAGGGGAAGCGGCTAAGATAACTGAGGGATGAATACCCGACCCCAAAATCATCCAGCGCGATCTTTACCCCGATATCCTTCAGTTTCGTGAGAATGGAAAGAGCCCGTGCATCATCCTCGATCAGGGTGTTTTCCGTGATTTCAAGTTCAATCCGGTTCGCAGGAATTCCAGACGCCTTAATGGCACGCGCCACGTCCTCAATGAAATCCTTGTCCCGAAACTGAACCGGACTGACATTCAAGCTGATGTTGCCGGTGGGGATTTCCTGTGCCGCAACTGCAAGCGCCCGCTCAAGCACGAACTTACCGATCCCGATAATTTGGCCTGAGTTTTCGGCAACCGGAATAAACTCCACTGGGCTGACAAGCCCATGGTCCGGATGATTCCAGCGGATCAACGCTTCATAGGAAACGATATTCCCCGTGGCGAGGTTCAGGCGCGGCTGAAAATAGAGCTCGAATTGGTCATCAGCGAGAGCCGCGTGCAGATCCTTTTCCATTTCGCGGCGCTGCCGCACCTCAGCACCCATGCCTTTTCGGAACAGGCAATATGTCTGCCGTCCAGCGCTTTTGGCATTGTAGAGGGCAATATCAGCGTTCGAAACGACCTGCTCCTCGCTTTGACCTGCCGCGATCATGGCAACCCCAATGCTGGCCCCTGGTTTCACAATTAGCCCGTGTCCGCAATTGACCGGTTCAGATAGAATGGCTACCAGACGGTGCGCCATATCTTCCGCCTGATTGGCGAATGAAATCGACGTCTGGATAATGGCGAATTCATCCCCGCCCAGACGCGCCACTGTGTCACTGCCCCGGCAAGCGCTCAAAAGACGCTCAGCCGTGACACGAATGACCGCATCCCCGGCAGGGTGACCATGCAGATCATTGATGTCTTTGAACTTGTCCAGATCAACAAGCAGCAGCGCTGCGCCCTGCTCCTTCTTTTCACATCGGCGCATTGTCTGCTGAAGTTCGGCGTTGAAGACGGCCCTGTTTGGAAGATCAGTCAGGGGATCATGCTGCGCGAGATGAAGGATCTGCGCTTCCGCCTTTTTCCGCTCACGCAAATCAACAAGGGCTGAAACACGGGTTGGAACACCCCGGTAAGCGATCACGCGGGTCCGGATCTCAACCGGCACCCGTTCGCCAGCGCGGTTGACGAATACGACCTCGCGCGGCTCCTTCTCCGCCTTGATCAGATGATCTTCCAGAGTTCCGGCAACATCGGTCTCCACAAACTCATAAAGACCGCGCATTTCTAGTTCGGAAATCGAATAACCGACGAGCTCTTCAAACGTTTTGTTGCCGTCCAGGATCCGTCCATCGACCGAAATCACAATCGCATCGAAGGTGGCATTTGCGAGCGCAGACAGACGCTCTGCTTCTTCCTGGGTCCGTTTTGCATCAGCGACCCGGGACTGGGCCTGCTCCTGACTTTGGACCGTGTCCATAAGCGCGTTGAACAACCGGGTTAGGCGCTCAGAATCTTCGCCTTTGGACACCTGAAGGCGCATGGAAAGATCGGCCTTTCCGGCAATCAGGCTATCGAGCGCATCCTCAACATGTCCGATCCCGAGGCGTGTCCCATGCTCAGCCTCATTTAGACCGATGTCTTCATCCTGCTGTGACAAACGCAGCGGGCTGAACCTGTTCAACACTGAAAGGAATAGGATGCTCACACCAAAACACCAGACGAAGTTGATCAAGATGCCTTGGAGCTGAACCAGAAACTGAGGCACGCGCGCACCGAGCGGCAATGCCTCTGCAGGCGCCAAAACGGCAAGGCCAAGCGTTCCAATGACACCCGCAAATCCGTGAACGCTGATCGCGCCGACGGGATCATCCAGCCTGAAATACCGTTCAAGGACAAGCGCTCCGAACAGCGCTGTGGCACCTCCGGCAGCTCCAACCAACAGCGCACCGCCGGGCGAAAGAAAATGACACCCGGCAGTCACTGCCACGAGACCGCCGAGAAGCCCCGAAATAGAGTTTTCCGGTAAAACCACGCCATCCCGATACTTGCCTGCCAGATACCCAGCGGCAGTCCCGGCTGCGGCCGCCAGGACCGTGTTGGCGAAGATCTTGGGCACATCCCAACTGGCGGCCAGTGTTGAGCCACCATTGAATCCGAGCCAGCCGACGAAGAGAGCGACAGCACCGGTTGTTGCCAGAACGGAACTGTGCCCTTGAATACGATAAGCTCGGCCCTCGGCGTCAAACCGCCCGATACGGGGACCGAGGATGATACACGCTGCCAACGCAATCCAGGCGCCGGTCCCGTGAACAACCGTTGACCCTGCAAAATCTACAAAGCCGCGATCGGCAAGGAAGGCTTCGGCGTCCGGGAACAAAACGCCGCCCCACGCCCAACGGGCAAAGACCGGGTAGATGACGGCTGCGGTTAAGACCGTGCACCAGACATAGGCCTGAAGCCGCATGCGTTCAGCAACTGCGCCGGAAATGATTGTCGCCGCAGTCCCGCAGAACATGACCTGGAACGCGAACACGGTCAGAGCCCAGGGCGTAACGTCTGACAGCAAAAACAACCGGTCATCGTAGCCGGCAAACCATGTGCCTCCTGCCCCAAACGCAACTGCAAATCCGAACACGGCAAAAATGATCACGCAAACAGCTAGATCAAGCAGATTTTTCTGCGCAACGTTGATGGAGTTCTTTGACCGGACCATGCCTGCTTCAAGCAGCATGAAGCCGAGCTGCATCAGAAGAACCAGCCCCGCAGCAACCAGCACCCAGACCATATCAAGGCGCTGTTGCAAATCATCCGAAGCAGCCTGCGCAGGCAGCATCATACCCTGAAGAAAAAAAACTCCACACCAAACAAGAGTTTCGAACTGTACCCGAAGCTTACGCATTCCAACCGCCCAAGAAACCAGAATGGGCGGCATGATCCTGCGCAATTTGTTAATTATGCCTTGCAAATATTGCCAATGCCGACAAGTTCAGCACACTGCTCAACTTTCATGCAATTACATGCCTGCAGGAGATCTTATTCTATGCAAATCACCACCTTTGCGGTCGCAGGGAAACGTCAAAACAGCCTAAGTCGGCGGTTGATTTTAATTGAACATATGTTCAATATAAGAGTAATGCACGAGCATACGGGAGGAGCGCATGACGACACAGACAGCGAACAACCGCCGGATTGACAGTCTGTTGGCGGAGTATGGCGAAAGCCACCAGAACGCGACCAACAAGTTTATTCACTGGATTTGTGTTCCCGTGATCGTTTGGACCGTCACCGCATTGCTCTGGAGCCTGCCGGTTCCGTCATGGTTCGCCGCAGTGCCTTACCTTAACTGGTCAACGCTTGTGATCGGGCTGGCGACGCTCTACTACCTGACCCTCTCCGTTCCCCTTGCCTTTGGCATGGCAGTCATCGGGGCAATATGCTCCGCCATCAACGCCAGCTACGGCCTGCCGCTGCCACTCTGGCAAACAGCGTTGGCAGTGTTTGTTCTTGCATGGATCGGGCAGTTTATCGGCCACAAGATCGAAGGCAAGAAACCGTCCTTTATAAAGGACATTCAGTTCCTGCTGATCGGACCGGCGTGGCTCTTGCATTTTGTGTATCGCAAGGCCGGGATCAAATACTGACGCAAGTACGCTCAAACTAGCATGAGCGCTCGGCAACCGACGCAACAGACGACTTTTCTGACGCTTCGGCCGCGCGTATAGCAGGCCGCCCTCTCAAACGCTCACCGAGCCAGGCGAAGTCTTCGCTGTCAGCGCGGCGCAGAGACAAATCGCGCTCTGGCATCATCGGAACAATGCCGCCATCCGTCTGTTCAGCAACGGCAAACCGGAACGCATAACCTGGTGTCAGACCCATCCGCAGATCCGAGATGACCACCTTACCGTCCACCAGTTCCGCGCGATTGAAACCGCGGCTGAACCAATCGAGCTTTTGGTAAGCATCCGAGTTTTGAACACAAGCAACGAGTTCAGGATGGCGCGGATGAGTGTAAATCTCCGGTTCCTGATCCCCATCAAAGAGCGACAGGTAAAGGTTCTGATACCGGTCTTCATCGAGACTGATCACTTTCCAGAGCGCAATATTAAACGGCGCTGCGATGGCGAAGATCTTTTCGGGAACCTCTCCCTGGCTGGCGAAGATTTGCTCTGCCCTTTGTTCGACATGGGCTTGAATTCCCACCGACAACAGCATGTAGGCGCTGGTCGCCACCAGAACGCCACCGACCCACCGTCCAAATCTTTGTGTCCAGTCCCTTTTGAAAAACGCCCATATTGCGACAAACAAAAGCGGCAGCGAGTAGACCGGGTCGATGATGAAGACTGATCCGACACCCACGGGATCTGGATAAAACGGCCAGAAAATACGTGTCCCATAGACGGTCATCGCATCAATCATCGCGTGGGTCGCGAAACACAGATAAACCGTCAGGTAAGTCAGCCAGCGGTGCTCTCTTAAACCCTTGTAGAGGCGAACGAGCAGCTCCCCAAAGACCGGTGCCGCCAGCGCATGAACAAACATCGAATGTGTCCATCCACGGTGATAGACAAAGCTGTCGACCGGGTCGGCGAACGGAATCAGAACATCCAGGTCCGGAACGGTCCCCAATAGGCCGCCTACAAGCGCTGCTTTCCGTGGACCGATTTTCTTGCCAAGACACGCAGTTGAAACGGCTGCGCCCAGTACGAATTGGGTAATTGAATCCATGAAGGGGTCCGGATGGCCTAAGCGGTCGTTCTTCGTTTTACGATAAGTGGGTCAATAGTTTGGTGATGCAAGGCGTACGCGTCGCTTTGCACAAAAGATCGCGTTAGGCGCACCTGCAATCTTGCCGGAGGACGGGAGGCATGTTCTGCACAGGAAAGCACCCTCTCAGGATCTGGTTCGGGATGTCGATTACGATCGTGCCGCCCTCTGCTACAAACGCGATTGCCCCGCCTTACGCTGTTTTTGGTTAAAATCCGTGCGCTTCGGTACGAATTTGAACTGATTTGGCCGCCGACCAGAGCGTCGTGCAAAAGGTGCGATAGAACATCGGTGTTGCCGGCACACTTCACCACGCAATCATCCGTCTTTTTGACAAGGATCATCGACACTCTGCCCTGGGGCCTCGACAATAGTCAGGACCAGCCCCTTGGACGATAAGGAGAGTGAGATGCCTGACTTCAAAACAATCACCGTTGAAGAGACGCCCTATCTTTTTCAAGAGGCGACTTGCAGCATGGATCCTGCTGATATCGGAACGACCATGGGCAAGATATTTCAGTCCGTATGGGCCTTCATCCAGAAAAACAGAATAGAAACGAGCGGCAAAGTATTGGCTGTTTACTATACATACAATCCTGAAACCATGACCTTCAGGGCCGGTTTTTCTGTTTCACCGGACGCCGCAAACAAAGGGGAAGCGCCAATCCAGTTCGACCGAACTCCGGCCGGAAAGGTTGTCTATTTTCAGCACAAAGGTGCCTACTCAACGCTTCGTGACAGTTATGGTGAAATGATGTCATGGATGGAGAAGGAACGACTAACCATGGGGGCACCTGCGTGGGAAGTCTATCTCAACGATCCGGCCACCACGCCTGAAGACGCGCTTTTGACGGATGTCTATGTCAGCCTTTCATGAGCGTCTTTTTATACGCGAGTGGCCGTGCGGCAGCAGCCGCACGGGATCTATTGTATTTGATAACAGCGGGATAGAGATAGATCAGAGAACAATCAAACTCACCGTCACGCGGTTAGGTATTTGCCAACACTTTACATGTAAAAAATGACATAAGCGCATTAGTTGCGTTATTATATTTTATCTATCTTAAATTTAGAATCGTGATCCAACGAGCCGGAAGACAGCATGACACTGGACACGCCGACACTGTTGATCGCATTGGCAGCAGCAGAATTTGCAAGTGCGCTGATTTTGCTGGCGTTTCTTGTGAGCCTGAAGAAAGCCAACCGGGCAACACGCTTGGCATTTGCCATCTACGCGCCCGCCATGTTTTTTGTGGCGTGTGGAACTGTTCTTGTCGCCTTCCGATCCGAGATCTCAGCATTCTGGAGCATCACGTTTGCGAATGCTCTCGTTTTGATCGGCTTTGCCTTGCGCCCGGAAGCCATTGCTGTGTTTTACGGACGCCCGGCTCGGGGCTGGATGCTGCTGGCAGCCCTTAGCGGCTGGACAGTCATTTGCATTGTTCCAGATTTCTTTGCATCGTTTACGCTGCGACTGATTTTCGTCCAATCGATGCTTCTTGCGGCTGCGGCATACTCCGTTTGGCGTGTATTCAGATTGAACAGCGAACATCTGACATCGGTTATATTGTTTATGGTCGGCAGCTTTTTGGAAGCATCAGCCTACCTAATGACGATCGGCAGCCAGTTTATCTACCAGCACGAATCCCTCAAGGTCTTTGCAAATCCCATCCAGCCACTGGCCTATTTGGTGCTGTTGATGGTGGCGATTGTCATTGTGTCGGCCTCCTTTGTCGCGATGGCCATTGAACGCATCCAGGTCCGGTTTGAGAAGCAGGCCTTGACCGACAGCCTGACCGGTCTTGCAAACAGGCGTGCTTTCATAAAGGCGGCTAAACGCTGGTTCTCATCAACGGCCCAAACTCAAGCCTTCACTCTCATCCTGATCGACATTGATCATTTCAAGTCGATCAACGACCAGTTTGGACATACTGCCGGTGATCGCGTGCTCGCCTCCTTTGGAACGGCCATGAAATCGATCTTCCCCCGCGCAATTCCGCCAGGGCGGATCGGCGGCGAGGAATTTGCTGTGCTTTTGCCGGAAACTGAAAAAGCAGATGCCGTCCATCTACTTGGCAGACTTCGTGAAGTCATTTCGCAGTGCGCGATTTGCCCAAAGTCGGAAGCGTCGGGAATTACGGTCAGTGCCGGTCTGATCACTGCGACGACCAGCCATGATTTCGAACAGGCCTTTGATCACGCCGATCAGCTACTTTACGAAGCCAAGAAAACCGGCCGCAATCGGCATGTCGCTCTCGACAAGACTGTTCCCTCTGACGAGCTGACGATTGTGAATACAGCGAACCAGCCACGGGGTATGGTTGCGAGCTTGTAATGCAAAATCTGCCATTTTGCGGAAACAATCGGCACTGCGTTTAAGGCTAAAGCGCGAGTCTAGCTGACACGCCTTCGTTAATATTGGCGAGGACATATGGTAGCCGGTAGTGTATAGATTCGACACCTTCCGTTTTCGTCACATTCATTGATTCAGACTTTCCCGCCATGAACCTGGACGTCAAAACCCTCTTTACGGTTGTTACTCTGGCCTATCTGATCGGCGCGGTCGTCATGACTGTTTTGTCGATCGCAATGCGGTCCGCTCCGAAATCTGTTCGGGCCGGTTGGGGGCTTTGGGGAATTTGCCTCTTTTTGTCCGCGGCGGCGGCAACAATGATCAGTCAACGCGGTGCCATTCCAGATGCGCTCAGTATCATTGTTGCCAACGCCCTCCTGACCATCGGGTTTGGTCTGAGGCCCAGTGCAATCGCACTCTTGAACGGCAGTAAGATGTATTACCTGTGGCTCCCGGTCGCAGGAACACTTGGATGGCTGGGCCTTTATGCGTTTGAGTTCTTCCGCTCAGACATTCTTTTGCGGGTCATTTACATCAATGGCTTTTGCCTGCTCGGGGTTTTGCTCTGTGTACGGGAAAGCATGCGCTTGAACCTTCACAGGGTCAGCAGCTGGTTTTTGACGATTGCGTTTTCCATGGACGTTGCAGTTCGGATCAGCCTGATCGGCACGCATTTGCAAAAACACTACCCAACGCTTCTAGAGGCCTATGAGACCCTGCCCCTGCAACTGTGTTTCCTTGCTCTGATCACGGCAATCGTCTTGAAGCTGGTCGGGATCACGGTGTCGATCTTCGAGATGCAGCGGCACCAGTATCGGGAAGAAGCGGAGAAAGACCCCCAAACAGGATTGCTCAATCAGCGTGGTTTCATGCGCGCCACTTCGCAACACCACGAACAATTGGCCGCGTCATCCGCCCCCTATGCGCTGGTCCTGATGGACATCGACGAGCTGAGACAGATCGAAGAGCGTTATGGCGTGACCATGCGCGACGCCTTGCAGAAACTCTTCGGGAAAATCGCCGGTTCCACATTGCCCTCAACTGCAGTTGCGGGTCACTTGCCAACTGGCCAGATCGTTGTGTTCATGCCTTTATCCGACGGTGTTGAAGCGAATTCCTACGCCCGCCGGATTTCCAAAATGCTGGTTACGGAAAGCCAGTCGGCGTCTGGCAATAAGGTCGCCGCGCGATTGAGCGCCGGGATATTTACCGGCACCGCCGACACCGATATTCAGCGCGCGATTGAAATCGCTGGCATTTGCCTGCGCCAAGCTCGGCAAGACAATCACAGCAACATCATGACGCATCACGCGGCAACCGGAGACCCAGTATCGGCGACAAGCGACGAGACACCCTTCGCCCGCCGCCAGAAGCAAGAAGTTTTGGATCCGGCGCAGTAAACCTCCGACCGTTAGTCACTGCGGCAGAACGTTAGTCATCCTCGATCTTGATCACCGTGCCACTGGTTCGATCGACATCGATCTCATAGTCCGCGCCATCAAAGGTAACTTCGACTTCGATCTTGCTGCGTGACACATCAATCTCGCGAATAGTGTAACCCTTGTCCTCAAGCTGGCCGGCGATCTCGGACACCTTGGTCCCAAGCGTATCACCCACGGCAACAGCTGCGAGTGCAGATCCTGCCGCCAACATGACTGCGGTTCCGAGTGCCGCCCCTGCCACCCAACTCTTCATGTTTGTCATTTCCAAAAATCCTAATTCTCGTTTCATCGAGACCTGGAGATAGGGGCTCAATTGCGGCTCCGGGGTGGCGTTTGTATTAAGCTTTGGTCATCTGCCGCACGGGTTGGATCTCGCGCAGAACAAGAGAAGCCGGTGCAGCTGTCTGCACCGGCTTCTTTCGGGCCGCCCTGGATTTTGTGGATGCCAGGCAGCCTGACCTTAATGCTTACTCAGCAGCGACCGCGCTCTCTGCAAGGCTTGGGTAATCCACGTAGCCCTTCTCTCCGCCGCCATAGAGTGTATCCGGATCCAGCGGGTTGAGTGGGGCGTTCTTTTCAAGACGCTCTACCAGGTCCGGGTTGGAGATGAACGGACGGCCAATCGCAACAAGATCCAGTTCACCGCTGTCGACAGCCGCGATGGCCATGTCACGGTCATAACCGTTGTTGCCCATCGTGGCGCCGTCAAACAGCGCATAAAGCGCCGCCAAGTCACCGCCCTCCGGGACCTCCCGCGGTCCACCTGTCTGACCTTCCACCAAGTGAAGATAGGCAAGCCCGTAGCCATTCAACAGTTTGATCACATGGCTAAAGACCGCCTGCGGGTCACTTTCTGTAATGTTGTTCGCGTTGGAGAACGGGCTTAATCGGATCCCTACACGGTCCGCACTCCAGGCCCCGGTCACCGCATCGACAACTTGCTTGAGGAAGCGCGTGCGGTTTTCGATGGAGCCCCCATAGTCATCGGTGCGCTGGTTTGCGCCATCTTTCAGGAACTGGTCAATCAAATATCCGTTCGCCGCATGGATTTCCACGCCATCGAACCCGGCCGCCTTCGCATTCAAGGTTGCCTTCCGGTAGTCTTCAACGATACCGGCGATTTCATCTGTTTCCAGCGCCCGTGGTGTCGTGGTTTCAATAAAGCTGGTGCCGTCGAACGACTTCGATGCCGCGGAAATTGCGGACGGCGCAACCGGGTCTGCCCTACCTGGCTGCAGAACCGGATGGGAAATCCGGCCCACATGCCAAAGCTGGATGACGATCTTGCCGCCTTTGGCATGAACGGCGTCTGTAACTTTCTTCCAGCCTTCGATCTGGGCTTCAGAATAGATGCCCGGGGTCCAGGCATAGCCCTTGCCCTGCGGTGAAATTTGAGAAGCCTCGGAAATGATCAAACCAGATCCTGCGCGCTGCGCATAATACTTGGCATGAAGCTCATACGGCGCATCATCCTCCGCACGTGCGCGGTTGCGGGTCAGTGGCGCCATTACGATCCGGTTTTTCAGATCGATGGCACCCGCTTTCGCCGGGGAAAACAGTTTGGTGTCGGACATCACGTTTCCTTTTCAACGATATCGACGGTTGCAACTGATGTTTACGGACCAATCAGTCCATATTTAATCCCCAATCCCCACTTGGCGGGACCAGAGACAAAGAGGCTAATCTGGATTCAGGATAGATTTTGCCTGAGCGAGTGTTTTGGCGATTCGTTCAGCCGGAACCCCGGCTTTCCTTAATGCAAGTGTCCCAATGGCCAGCGACGCATAGGCGCTGGCCTGATCACGGGCTGTGTCCGGGTTGTCCGGTTTGATTGCCTTGGCAATGATTTCCTCGATGGATTCCAAATGACGGCGGCCGATGGTTGCCACATCCTGATCATGCGGCGCGAGTTCCGTAACGCAATTGATCAGCATGCATCCACGCGACCCGCCCTGTGGATCTGCCAGCGCTTCAACCATTGCCATGACGGGATCATTTGCTGCCGTATCGGCAACATCCTGAAGATTATCCAGAGCCTTGTGGGAATATTGGACCAAGGCGCGTTGAAACAATGCCTGCTTGCTGCCGAACGTCCCGTAGAAACTTGACCTGCTGAGGCCCATGGCCTTTGTCAGGTCATCAAGTGACGCAGCCTCAAAGCCTTTTTGCCAAAAGACATTGAGCGCAGTCTCAAGTGCTTTCGTTTCGTCGAACTCCCGCGGCCGCCCCGGCCCGGGGGCACGCCCCACGGACTTTGGTCCAATCGTTTTTCGAATGTCTGCCGTGTCACTCATGATCCGGATATGGACTGCTCATTCCGGAATTGCAAGACGCATGAAAAAATTTCGGACTGTGCAGTCCGGAAACAAGATCCGAACTTCGTACAGGTCCCTGCCCTAACCCCGTTTACATGCGGCACGAGCCAGAATAGGCGTCACCAACATCATCGAAAATTCGGGCGGTTGCCTCCATCTCGTAGAGCGTGCTCGTCCGGCGCACCCCTTCTACGAGATAGAAATCCTGGATCGGAAATTGATTGTCATTGAAGCGAAAGTCACCGCGCACGCTTTCAAAAGGCGCTGCGTTCATTGCGGAAATCAACGTCTCCGGATCTTTTATGCCGCCGGTCAATTCTAGTGAAAAATGAAGAAACTTTGCTGCATCATAGCCTTGGGCTGCATAAACAGACGGCTGGTAGCCATAAGTCCGTTGGAATTCACGCATGAAGCGCTTGTTCGCCGGATTGTCGAGGTTGGGCGCCCAGGACGATGCAGACATCAGCCCTTCGGCGGTCTCGGCCATATACGGCAATGAGACGCCGTTTATGGTCTTGGCGGACAGGAACGGAATGGCTCCTTTGAGCCCGGAGGTGTGAAACTGGCGCACCAGCTCAACGCCCATACCCGACGGCATGAAGGCGTAAATCGCATCCGGGCTGATTTCATCGATCTGAGCAAACTCGCCTGAGAAATCGGTTTGTCCAAGGCGGGGGAAAAGCTCACGCGCTATCTGGCCCTTGAAATGCCGCTGAAAGGCCGCGAGCGCGTCCCGGGCAGCCTCATAGTCCGGCGCGATGGTGACCACCCTCTGATAGCCTTTCAGGCTCGCAAACCGGCCCATCGTCTCATGGACCTGATCATCTTGCGACGCAGTTGAATAAAAATACCGGCTGCAGGTCCGCCCGGCGATTGGCGCCGGCCCGGAACTGGTCCCGATAAACAGCGTGCGGCTGCGCACAACAGGATCATGGACCGCCAGCATCACTCTGGAAAAGTTGACGCCAACCAGCACATCGATGCCATTGACTTCGATGAGTTCCGTAACCTTTTCAACGGCGTAGTCAGGATCCAGCTTGTCATCAGTGATGAGGACGTTTGTTTCCAGGCCGCCGAGCGTCCCGTTTGATTGATTGACTGCGAGCATGAAGCCATCGCGCATGTGCTCCCCGTAAATCGCCGCCGGCCCTGACAAGGTCGCCATGAAGCCAACCGTCAACTTGGGCGGGTTTTGCGCGTAACCAGGTGAGACCGCCATCAGAGCACTGCAGAGAACCGCTCCGGCCAAGTGTTTGAACCGCACGCGCATATTCATCATCGTGTTTTGCCCATTTTTGACCAAGTAGCGGTGCCGCAGATCCCCAGAAGACTGGACTGCCAGAGCACCCTTCACCCTAGGGTGCAGTCTGACAGCGACTCGTTATGCAATTGCAAACAGCCAGCATGTTTTGACACAGCAACCCATCGCGAGATTTACAGAATATTTCCCCAGAGGCGCCGCATTCCAGCCCGCATGACGGCGCATTGACCGGGTTTAATTGACAGGTCTCCAACATGGCGATCGCTCCGCGCGTGACAAACCGCAAACTCATGGAGGGCTCAATGGTAAAAGTAACTGCCCAAACCAACTCTTGCGAACCTCAGTCTGAGGGCACACCGGACAATGCAACACAAGAAACGCAAGACATCAAAACCACGACAACAACTGCAAACGCTGCCACCGAAGACAATCAACACGATCCTAGCGCCCTGGCGGCCCGGATTCTTCAATTGAGTTCGGATTTTGAAACAAAGATGCCGCTGCGCCCCAAGAAGCCGGCGCTGAAGGGGTCGGATGAGACCCCCTTGGATATGCCGGAGGTTCTGACTGCAGATCCAATGGATGACTGGCCCCCCCGCCCAAGACGGCGACGCGTGAGCCGCGCCCTGCCCGTTCAATATGGACCATCATTCAAGACCCTGGCGGTGAGTACAGTTCTGCTCGCTCTTGCAGGCACCGGTGCCATTGCGCTTGGCTTGCCGGATTTGATGGTGGGCAGTGATCCGGATGTCGTCCAGGTCGAAACCCAAACAATAACAGCAGTTCCCAAGGGCGATCTCACAAGTTCGGTTTCGAACACCCCGTCTACCGGTGCGACACGGGAAACCCCGAAGACCTTTACGAAAGCGCAGGACCGTATCCATCAAGCTTTTGCGGAAACAGGGATAAGCGCCAACACGCCAACAGATGAGTTGGCAAACCGGGCGATGGCGTCTTTAGATCAAGGCGCGATTTCACGAAGCCTAGTAAATTCTGAAACAACAGCTGCCCGGCAAGTGTCGGCGAGTGGCAGTACAGAAACAGCTTCCCGCTCCCCTTTAAAGTCCGAACCGCGGCAAGCAGCTGGAACGCCGCTCGCGCCGCCTATTTCGAACGGCGAAACAACCGGAACGATCACGGCGTCTGTCAATCTGCGCGCAACTGGGACCAAAAACGGGAAGATCATCGGGATTGTGCCTGAAGGTTCAGAAGTCAGCTTCAACGACTGCGACAAGTGGTGGTGTGAAGTCGTTCACGACGGCAAGACGGGCTTTGTCGGCCAAAAATTTGTCGACAGGTAACGCATCCAATGGGCAACGCGGCAGGTAGAAGCTTGTTAAGGCGTTGCCCTTAAACTCAATTCCCGGATCCAACAGCGGGAGACCTCGGCATGCGAACCACGTTCAGTCGCACTCTTTCTTACAGCGTTCTTGTGCTGCCTCTTCTGCTGTTTGCTGTCTCTCCTTCCAAGGCCGATGGCACGGACTGCGTCGTCTACGCAACAGACTATGCCAATGCGCATGTCGGCAGCGGCAACATGGTTGGTGATGCAGTTTCGGGTGGCATGACCGGTGCCGTTGTCGGTGGGCAATGGAACCCGTTGACTGGGGGCGCCGCCCGCGGCGCACGGACAGGCGCAGCTCTCGGCGTGTTGAACAATCTCGGCTCTGTTCCTCAAGGCTGGCAAGCACTCTACGATATGGCTTACCAGATCTGCACACAGCAAAATTCCGGAGCAACTGCAGCCCCTTATGGTGCAGGTGTCATGCCTAACTGCCGGTCTACCGCCAGTGTTGATGGTCCATCCGAAAGATCTCCAGACGGCGGGTTGATGGTCGGCTCCGGCGGCCGGAACTGCCGCTAACCAGTGCAGACCGTTGCGTCTTTCGTGGATGAAACAGGGCCCCCTTCCGGAAACGGTTGACCTTGCCAGCAAAGCACACTCAACTGATCGGGATTTTGTGCCAAAAAGCACCCTCATTTGATCGTTGACGACAGGACTGGTTCATGACCCGCCACCCTTTTCCATTGAAGACATTTACAGTTGCCGCGCTGACAGGCCTGGCGCTGATGACCGCCCCGGCTGTGGCCCAACAATGCGGCGGTGACTTTCAAACATTCCTTGCCGGCGTGAAACAGGAAGCCGTTGCCAAAGGCCTGTCCGCAAGCGCAGCAGATCAGACACTCTCTGGCGCTCAGATTGACCGGAAGGTCCTGTCGCGCGACCGGGCACAGGGCGTCTTCAAGATGACGTTCCTGGATTTTTCCAAGCGCGTGATCTCCAGCTACCGCATGAAAAACGGCGCTGCCAACATGGTCAAATACGCCAGCGTTTTTGACCGCGTTGAGAGCGAGTACGGTGTTCCGGCTCCTGTCATCACAGCGTTCTGGGCTTTGGAAACGGACTTTGGCGCCGTTCAAGGTGATTTCAACACAGTCAACGCGCTCGCCACGCTCGCACACGACTGCCGGCGGCCCGAACTCTTCAGGCCTCAGTTGATTGCTGCAATTGAGATGGTCCAGCACGGTGATCTGGACCCGCAGAATACCACGGGTGCCTGGGCGGGCGAAATCGGCATGGTCCAGATGCTGCCCGAAGACATAATCAAGTTTGGCAAGGACGCTGATGGAGACGGCCACGTCCGCCTGAAAGCCAGCGCCCCGGACGCGATTCTGACGGCCGGTGCCTTCATCGGTCATCTCGGCTGGCAGCCAGGTGAACCATGGCTGCAGGAAGTCACGGTTCCGCAAAGCCTGAACTGGGCCGAAACAGGCCTTGGCAAAACGAAGTCTGGCAGCGACTGGGCTGCGCTCGGCGTTCAGCCGCGCTGGGGGCAAATTTCCGGGAACTTGCCTGCGTCCCTCCTGTTGCCTCAGGGCCGCAAGGGTCCGGCCTTTCTCGCTTATCCGAACTACAACATTTATTTGGAGTGGAACCAGTCGTTCATCTACACGACGTCGGCGGCCTACTTCGCAACGCGCCTTGCAGGTGCCCCGCGTTACGATGCCGGCAATCCGGACCCGGGCCTGAATGATGCTCAAATGAAGCAGCTGCAGACCAAGCTGAGCGCATTAGGATATGACGTTGGTAAGATCGACGGGATTTTGGGTGCCGGAACGCGCAACGCAGTCCAGCAAGTCCAGCAACAACTCGGCATGCCCGCCGATGCCTGGCCAACCCCCGCCCTGTTGAACAGACTTTGATGCCCGCTCCAACCGCTGCCACCTTTGTGTTCCTCGCCGCGGCCATTTTAGCCGAGGTTATCGCAACGTCGGCCTTGGCAAGAGCCGAGAACTTCACCCGGTTCTGGCCAAGCATCATCACGGTTGTCGGCTACGCCATTTCGTTCTGGTGTCTGTCCTATCCGATCCGCGTCCTGCCCACGGGCATCGTCTATGCGGTCTGGTCCGGTGCCGGGATCGTGCTGATCACCATGGTCGCCTGGTTGGTATTTGGCCAAAAACTGGACCTGCCTGCGGTTCTCGGCCTCGGCCTGATCCTTGCCGGTGTGATCGTGATCAACGTATTCTCAAAATCTGTGGGGCACTGAACTTCCAACCACAGATTGACATGAGCCGGTGCCCAACCCACTCTGGTCCTGTTCTATGCCGGAGGGGGAAACCGCCATGGACCAGGATGGTTTTAATAAGGACCTGATCGTTCGTGCGCTGGTGACAGTCGCGGCATTCGCGATGGTCGCCGTGAGCATTGTTTATCCAGACAAGATCACCACCGAAGCGCTCGTGTTTTGTGGCATCGCCGTGTTGCCTTGGGCAGGATCGTTCGTGAAGTCTTTCAAAGTCGGCAAAGACGGTCTGGAGGCCGAACTGCAGGAGCTGCAGCGGGAGCTGCATCAGACAAGTGACACCGTCTCCGCCATCATAGAAACAACCGCAGAAACCGAGGAACCTTCAGCGGCTGGACCAGAGCATTTGGCGATATTGGAAACCAGCGCGCCAGGCCTCATCGATGAAAATTGGCGGAAAATCCTGACTGCATTGGTGTCCGACAAGTACAATTTCCGAACAGCGACCGGAATTGCGAAATCCAGTGGCCTGAGTTTGAGGCAGGTTCGCCAAATTTTGCCCGAGTTGCGGGATGAAAACCTTGTCCGGGAACTCAGCCGGACATCCCAAAACCGTCAGCTTGGAAAAACACAGCCGCTGTGGGGTATCACAGCGGCTGGTCGTCATTTGATCTGATTGTTTGCTTCAAGGCTCGCATCAGCCGGCAGTTTCAGTTTCCAGGCACTTACTGGATCTTCGGCGCATCACCGCCACCCGGAGCTTCTTCAAGCACCGTTGCCTTGCCGTCATCGCCCCGCAGGAACACTGCGAGAATTTTCGCAGGACCGTCTCCCGTATTCACACCGCGATGCGTGACATTCATCGCTTCAAGCAGCCCCTCACCTTCTCGGTAGATTTTCTTGCCGATCCCCTCGTAGGTCACGGTGATTTCGCCTTCCAGGATATAGGCATAAAGAGGTGCATGATGCTGGTGCCATTCTGTTTCCTCGCCAGGTGCCATGGTGACAACCAGTGAATGGATCGACGGATTGTTTTGAGGAAACCTGATGTCCTCACCTGCAACGGTCTGGTTGCCGGAAAAAACCTCGCGCACTTCGTTGTACGGCGTCTTGGCAGCCTCTTCCTTTTCAATGGCCGCTTGAGACCCCGGTTTTGCCGCTGGTTGTGACGGGGCCGGTTTGCCGTCCGGTGTAACCGACTTGTCAGCCGCAAAACTGACGGGCATGCCAAGGGTCACTGCCAGTCCAAGGCTTGCTATCCATAAGGCCAGCCGCATGTTTCCTCCGATCAGTTTAGTAGTCTGTCATTGTATGGTTGCTTTTCAGCGCTCGGCACACTGTCCGAGCTCCCAAAACTTCTGGAAGAACTGGCCAGACGCAAGACCAATTAAATCTCTATGAAGTCTCCGGGTGCCATAGCGGCCACTTTGCCACTGTGGTCCCCCATCGCTGTCAGGAATGCGTCCGTGTTCTGATCCAGAATCGGGAACGTGCCATAGTGGCAGGGCACAATTGTGTCGAATTTGAAGAACCGCTGACATGCCATTGCAGCCGTCTTTCCGCCCATCGTGAATCGGTCCCCTACCGGGACAAGTCCAATCTTTGGCTGATAGATTTCATTGATCAATGCCATGTCGGAAAAGATATCGGTGTCTCCCATGTGATAGAGGACTTTCTGACCGGGCACCTCAACAATGATGCCATGTGGATTGCCGAGATAAATGGCTTCTCCGTCCGACTGCTTGGATGAGGAATGATCCGCGCGGACCATACCAACCCGGAAAGGCCCGGTGTCAACCATGCCGCCTGAGTTCATCGGATTGATGTTTTCGATCCCCTGGCGTGTTGCCCACATGCAGATTTCGAAATTGGCCGTCAGCTGCGCACCAGTTTCCTTCAGAATGTAGATTGAATCCCCGATGTGATCGTCATGGCCATGGGTCAGGATGATGTGGGTTGCACCTTGCGTTGCTTCCTCGGGAGTTGTGGCATCAGGAAACATTGGGTTTCCGGTCAAAAACGGATCAAACAAGATGGTGGCAGCGCCGGTTTCAAGTTTGAATGCGGAGTGTCCATACCAAGTGAGTTTCATGCCCATGTAACATCCTGCTCGATAACATTAATAACGTTTGCAGTCAGTGCCCTGCAAAATTACAGTGTTGAGTTTCCGTATGTTAACATAAAGCCGCTTTTGCTACGGTGTTGCAAGACAGACAGCTTACGACTTGGAATTTTGAACGGGAAGATCGCGCAAGACGATAACCAAATTAGACAATGCAAGAAGCCAGGCGCTGATCAGGGCGCTTTGTGCAGTCCAAAGGACATCAGATGAAGATCAGAAGTTATGTGATTTTCTGTTTTTTGCTTGCTGCTCTTTTGCCGACGATCATCTTCAGCGTTTGGTCCTATCGGGAAACCGTTGCCCGTGAGCTTGCGGATGTTCAGGACCGGCACCTGCTCCTTGCGAAGAAAGCAGCTGCGACGCTGGATCATTACCAGAAAAACCTGATCGCAGCCGTTGAGGCGATCGGGACGTCGGCGAGGTCCAGTGAAACATCCGGCGCCTACAGCCGTCTTTTTGAACAATTATTCATTGCATGTGTTGGAATTACCGACAAGCGGACCGGGCACACCGAGTACTTCTTCAAAACCGGTGTCTCTGGAGAAGGCCATATTGAAGAAGCAACCCTGGAAACCCTTCTCGGCAATTCGAAGCCGGATCAGGCGGTGTTCTCAAATATCTTGCCTGACAAAGAGGGACGCAACCGGATCTATCTGGTCATTGAACAACCCAATCGAACTCTCATTGGGGTTATCAAGCCGGACTATATTGTTGAACTCGGCGAGAGCATTGTCTTCGGTGAAAAAGGGCACGCGGCCATAGTCGACAGCTCGGGAACTGTAATCGCTCATCCGCGGGACGAGTGGATTGCGTCCAGAAAAAACATCTCTGCGGTGCCTGTCGTTGCGCAAATGATGGCCGGCAACAGCGGGGTTGGAGAGTTCTACTCGCCGGCAGTTGAAACGCAGATGATTGCGGGCTTTGCAACAGTGCCCGGTCCAGGCTGGGGGATCATGGTTCCACAGCCGGTCTCAGAAATTCATGCCAAGGCAAGCCAGGTTCTGTTTTCTCTGCTTCCGGTGCTCGGGATCGCGCTCGTTTTTCTGATGTTTATCGGACTTTTCCTGGCAAGGTCGTTGTCGCGGCCGATTGAAGAACTTGCCCAAGCAATGCATCTTGGCGCCTTGAACCAGAAACTGTCTCCACTGAAAATGCCGAAAAGCCTGATCCGCTTCCGGGAGACAGAGGAGGTGTGTGACAGCTACAACACGATGGTGTCCCGCATATCGATGGCGAGCGCACAAATCGAAAAACTTGCGTTTAGCGATCATGTGACAGGACTTCCGAACCGCGATCATCTGCATCTTCAGGCGGCGTCCATCCTTGAAGAAGCGATCAGCCCGAGGCGTGGTGGCATCATTCTGCTGATTGATCTGGACGATTTCAAAGAGATCAACGACCTCTATGGCCATCTTGCCGGTGATCAACACCTTAAGGCGTGCGCCGAGACCCTCTCTAAGGTGGCTCAGGATGCAAAGGTGAGCACGCCCGAGGGCAAACCCTTCGCCCCGCCGATTGTGGCGCGCATCGGCGGGGACGAGTTCATCGTCATGATTCAGGGAATGATTGACGACGAGGAGATCGAAGAGTTTCTGGCCCAAGTCCGAAATGCGTTGGCGGAGCCCATTGCCGAACTTAATATCACACCAGGTGCCAGCATCGGCTGCGCGAAATTCCCGAACGACGGCGTTGAGCTGATTGAGCTGATCAAACGGGCCGACATTGCCATGTACCACGCAAAAAGGTCGGGCAAGAACAAAACTCAGGTCTATGCGCCGCATATTGGCACGAAGTCCGTCTCCGAGATCCGGCGTGACCTTACCGAAGCGATTGAGCAAGAAAAGCTCTATCTGGAGTACCAGCCAAAGGTTTGCACGCGGCGCCGCAAGGTAATCAGCGTCGAGGCCCTCGCCCGCTGGGAACATCCGGAGTTCGGGCTCTTTATGCCGAAATTCTGGGTCCCTAGCCTTATGGGGTCCAATGCCATGCCGCGTCTTGGCGAGTGGGTCATGAAGACCGCCATGAAGGACCTCGACCGCATGCGGTCTGAAGGGCATGATCTTTGGATGTCCGTGAACATCGGCACCGATCACTTTGTCTCAAAGGGTTTCATAAGCAACGTTGAGGCGATCCGAGATGAACTGAATTTCGATCCCGGCCTTCTTGAGATCGAAGTCACGGAAGACACGCTTTTCAGTTCGGAAGAAAAAGCCGTCGATGCATTCAACCAGCTGCACGATCTCGGCTACAGGGTCTCTATCGACGATTTCGGCCGCGGCTATTCGAACATTGCCCGGCTCGCGAACCTGCCGGTTGATTTCTTGAAGATCGATCAGTCCATCATTGCTGGTGCAAGTGATGATCCGCGCATTGGCACGATCATGGCTTACACCCTTAAGATGGCAAAAGAGCTCGACTGCAAAACCGTGGCAGAGGGCATTGAGACCGAACAACAGGCCGAGTTCGCGAGCAGATTGGGCGCGGACTGCCTGCAGGGCTATTTCTTTACACCAAGCCTTCAAGTCGGCGAACTGTTGAATTGGCTGGATGCTCAGCCTGGATCAAACGGTCATCCCTATTTGCGCGAAACAAATGATGCAGTGGCTCAGGCCTGACCGGTTGTCTGAACCTTTTTCCGTAAACTCTCGTCAAGCAGGAAACAGAATTTCAACTGGACTGTGTCAGAGTGTGTTTAGACCTAATGGTTGTTACCCGGCCAATTAATGCGAGCCCATCGCATAAGAGACTGAATTCTTAAACTATTTGACATGACAAAGCTTTCTTCAGAAGAGATTTTCCAAATCCTGCTGGGCACCGAACACGCGGGCAACACTGCAACGGTGTACCGGGTTTCCTTTGCTGTCCCGAATTCGCTTCTGAGCCAAAGTCAGGGTGGCAACAACAGCGGGTTTTCCTTTGGGATTGTACAGCTTGATGCCGGATCCAACAGTTTTGCGCAGTCTGCTTTCACGTTGATCCTGCAGACAGCACGCGACACCGGCAGCCTGACAAGCTCTCAATTCACCCATTTAAGCCAATATGTCGGTGCCAGCCGGCCTGACCTAAATCCAGGTCTTTCGTCCACGTATGCTGCAGACCGGGCCTTTTTGAACGACACCATTTTTGGCCAGCAGTACGCTCGGGACATCGTCGATCAATACAGTCAGCTTTATATCGAGAGTTCGCTTCTCCCTACGCTCACAACCTTCCTGGATACAATGGAGGACCGCTGGGGCACAGGAACAGCTTTCAACAGCAACCATCCGGATTACGCATCTGCACTTGCGATGATCACCTCGATCGCGAACCGGTTTGGCTCCATCCGCGAAACAACAGCGCATTTTCTGGATACCGAGCCGAGCAGTCTGGCCGTTGTCAAAGCAAGGTTTGATCAGCTCGCAGCGACAACAGTCGTCGAACCAGAAGATTGGGATCTCGTTCTGATTGGCGCCGAACTTTGGCAAAGCACCTTTGGAACAACGAACGGAGATGACATCCTTCAAGGAACGGCTGGAAATGACAGCTTGTTCGGCGGGAATGGCAATGATCAGCTCACCGGCGGCCTTGGAGATGATGTCCTGGATGGCGGTAACGGCACCGATACTGTCGTGTTTTCGGGAACCCGGGAACAATATGCTGTTTTCGCCGGCAGCAACGGGCGGATCATGGTGGCCGATACAGTCGCCAACCGGGATGGCCGGGATTTCGCAGCAAACTTCGAGACTATCCAGTTCTCCGGCGCAACACTCGACATCACGACCGCCTTGATCGAGCCGTCTGACACGGACAACAGCGCTTTTCAGATCTATCGTTTCTACAACTCCGACACGGGCGCCCATTTCTTCACATCGAGCGTTGAAGAGCGCAATGCCGTGATCGAGACGTTGCCGAGTTTCGTTTACGAGGGCAACAGTTACGACAGCAACGTTTCTGCAGACGATGGAACGGCCGTGTATCGTTTTTATAACGCAGATACCGGTGTTCATTTTTACACTGCGTCCGAGGCAGAGCGCGATACGGGGCTGGGACCAATTGCCGAGCTATTCGTTGGAAGGGATCAGCTACTTCGCATCACCGGATGACAGCGACGGCGGACAGGCGCTCTACAGGTTTTACAACACATCCAACGGGACACATTTCTACACAGTTTCTGAAGCCGAACGGGACGCGATCATACAAACGCTGGGTCACTACTCCTATGAAGGTGTTGCCTACTTTGTTGAATTTGCCTGAGAAACTTTGCAGAGGTGAAGGTCTTTTCCGCGCTTATGATGCGCGGTTTGAAACTTCGGTGCCGCTGACCAAGTCTTTAATCTTCTCCTATCATCAACAACAGACTGGATTGGCGGCGCCCATGCTGTTAAAGGCCAGCCATGGCTAACGACCCCACCCTTTCGCTGGAAGACTTCATTGCTGCGGTCCCGGACCGCACACGGCTCATCGGCCTCGACCTCGGAACGAAAACCATTGGCCTTGCGCTTTCCGATCTCGGTCGTGGCATTGCAAGCCCGATGGAGACAATCCGGCGCAAAAAATTCACACTGGACGCCGAGCAGCTCTTGAAAATTTGCAACGAACAGGGTGTCGGGGGGCTCGTGCTCGGCCTTCCGCTCAACATGGACGGTACAGAAGGTCCGCGCGTGCAAGCCACACGGGCCTTTACACGGAACCTCGCGCCCAAGACCGATCTACCGATGACCTTCTGGGACGAGCGCCTCTCGACGGCCGCCGTGACGCGAACACTTCTCGAAGCGGACTCGAGCCGGGCAAAACGCGCCGAAGTCGTCGACAAGATGGCCGCCGCGTACATCCTGCAAGGCTTTCTCGACCGGCTCGGCTTCATGGGTCTCGAAACCTGATCTTTTTCTTATTCCCAGCGCTGGAGGTGACGGCTGTTTCCGACCGGCGCGATCTCATGAAAACTCTTTTCCCATGCAAATGATTTTCTTTGCCCTCGCCCCGGTCATCCTCGTGATTGCCTCAGGATACCTGCTCGCCCGCGCCAATCTGATCAGCGGCGAACAATGGGTGGGCGTCGAACGTCTTGCCTACTTCGTACTGTTTCCGGCCGTTCTGTTTCGCACGATCGCTTTGGCCGACTTTTCAAGCGTCCCAACCTTCGACATGGGCGCTGCTCTCCTGTCCGCGATTGTCACGCTCGCTGTAGCGCTGCTTGCCGCCCGAACTTTAATCGAGAAGATCTGGGGCATTCCGGCTGTCCGCTTCACGTCCATCTTTCAGGGCTCTTTACGCTGGAACGCCATGATCGCTCTTGCCCTTGCAGCCAACATCGGCGGCCAAACGGCACTCGCAATGCTGGCGGTGGCGATGGTGTTCATGATCCCGATCCTGAACGGTGCAAGCATTGTTGTCCTGTCGTGGTATGCCAGCGGAACCACACCGAATTTTTCAAAGATCCTCAAAGACCTTTTCACCAATCCTTTCATACTGTCGATCTTTGCCGGTGTCTTGATGAACATCAGCGGTCTGACCATGCCGGCAATCGTTGATGATACGCTGGAAATCTTCGCGCAGGCGGCCCTGCCGATCGGCATCATCTGCGTTGGAGCGGGGCTCGACTTAAGCTCCCTGCGCCGTCCGGGCCCCGCGCTCACCATGGGCACCTTCCTGCGGCCGGTCTTCATGCCGCTGCTCGCCTTCCTGTTTGCGAATCTCTACGGCGTCACCGGCCAGGCGCTCACCGTTATCATCATCGCCTCAGCCGTGCCCTGCGCAAGCAACTCTTACCTGCTCGCCCGCCAACTTGGCGGGGATGCAAAGCTGATGGCCGAGATCATCACGCTGCAGACCCTCGCTGCGACCGTGACCATCCCGCTAGCACTGTTGCTTTTCACCTAGACTGCCGGCGGATAAAGGCTTTCCAAGATCCCTGCTGCATCAATACCAGCAGGCAGGATGCCGTAGGTCGAGCGCCAGCCGCCGGAAAGCCGCGTCTTTGCAAAGGCGTCAGCGACATCATCCAGCTGCAGCTCCTTCAAAGCTGCAACGGCTGCTGTCAGGGCGAGACGTTCCGTTAGAACGCGGGCATGAGCTGGATCTGCCAAGGCTTGCGCTGCCAGGCTGGGCAAGCCGCTGCAGGCCGCGGAGAGAGACGCACCGCCGCTTTTCGAGAGCTCACTGAGCACTAGGTTCGGCGCTTCAGGGTGGCGGCCAAGCGCACGCAGAACGTCCAGCGCCATAACATTGCCGGAGCCCTCCCAGATCGGATTGACCGGGGCATCCCGGTAAATCCGGGCCATATCATAATCCTCGACATACCCATTGCCGCCGAGACACTCCATCGCCTCGTAGGTGAGCGCGGGACCGGTCTTGCAGATCCAGTACTTGATCGCTGGGGTCAGCAACCGGGCATAAGCAGCTTCAACCGGGTCAGTTTCCACCTTTGCCGCGGCACGAACCAAGCGCAAGGCCAGAGCCGTGGCTGCGGCGACATCCAGCGCCATGTCGGCGAGGACCGCGGTCATCAACGGCTGGTCGATCAAATAGGCCCCGAAGGTTTTGCGGTGCCGGCAATGGTGGACGGCACGGCTGACCGCTGCTCGCATCTGACCGGCAGAGCCCAGCGCACAATCAATCCGGGTCGGGGTCACCATATCGATGATTGTGGCAATGCCCCGCCCCTCATCGCCAAGCAGATATCCCTCGGCCCGATGGAATTCGACTTCCGAGGAGGCGTTCGATTTGTTGCCAAGCTTGTCCTTCAGCCGCTGAAATCGCAGCCCGTTGACCCGGCCATCAGCCAAAATGCGCGGGATCAGAAAACAGCTCGGTCCGTTTGCTGTCTTTGCCAGCACGAGGAATGCATCACACATCGGTGCGGAGAAGAACCATTTGTGCCCGGTGATCGCGTAGCTTCCCTGATTGCCAGCCTCTGCCGTCGACGAAATGGCCCGGAGATCGGTGCCGCCCTGCTTTTCCGTCATGCCCATGCCGATGGTAATGCCGGTCTTTTCGTGCATCGGGAGGAACCGGGGATCATAGGTCCGGGTTTGCATCTTTGGCAGAAGGTCTGCGCAAACATCCGGATATTGCGCCATTACGGCTGCCGCCGCGTTTGTCATGGTAATCGGGCATGTGTGCCCCGTTTCAGCTTGTGACGTCAGGAAGAATTTGGCAGCGCGCACCAATTGGGTCGACACACCACCGTCCAGCAAAGCGCTGTGCATCCCGGCAGAAAAGCTGTGCGCCATCAGATCATGATAGGCCGGATGGAACTCGACTTGATCCAACCGGCGGCCATGGCGGTCATGGGTTTTAAGGGCGGGAAGATGGATATTCGCCTGCCGCCCGAGCTCCAGAAACGCCTCAGCTCCCACCTCAGCGCCATGAGCAAGGACATCCTTCAGCTCCCAGGCCGAAACATGCGCGGAGACTGTAGCCAAAAGCAGCGGATCGCCTGCCGCCAGATTGGACCCGCCATATGGTGGGGCCTGATTGAAAACGTCATGTGTTGCAAGGGCTTCCACCCCGGCATCGCCTGAAGACTTAGCTGCTTCGCTCAGATGGTCTGCCATGACGGTTCCTCCTCCCGATGAGCACTCTGAATGCCCTTGTCAGTTTACGTAAGCGTAACAAGATAGTGGAAATCAATGCAACCACCGACCGTTGTGCAGTGCAGATATTGCCCAACCTGATGCATGGTCAGATAGAAGAATGTGCCTTTTTCAAATTTGACCATTTGATTAAAGTCTTAGTCTGCATGTGGACAGCGGGTAGAGACCCGATTCCGGCCTTGTGCGCAGACCCGTTCCACCTTAAGAAGATGATCTCGATGAGCGAGCAAGAATCCTATCGAGACAACCCTTTCCCCCATCGTCATTTGCTGGGCATTGAGGGTCTTCACCCCCACGAAATACTGGGCCTTCTGGACCGTGCCGAAGAGGCCGTGGAAATCTCCCGGCAGGTGCACAAGCGCAAGCATGTGCTGCAGGGCCGGACACAGATCAACCTCTTCTTCGAGGCCTCCACCCGCACGCAGAGCTCCTTCGAGCTGGCCGGAAAACGCCTTGGCGCGGACGTCATGAACATGGCGGTCTCCCAGTCGTCGGTCAAAAAGGGCGAGACCCTGATCGATACGGCCGCGACCCTCAACGCCATGCATCCGGACCTCCTTGTGGTGCGTCACCATGCAGCCGGCGCGGTTCATCTTCTGGCCCGCAAAGTCGGCTGCGCGGTGGTCAACGCCGGTGACGGCCCGCATGAGCACCCGACACAAGCCCTGCTCGACGCACTTACCATCCGCCGCCACAAAGGCAAGATAGCCCGGTTGACGGTGGCGATTTGCGGCGACATTGCCCATTCGCGCGTTGCCCGCTCCAACATCATACTTTTGAACGCACTCGGCGCCCGGGTCCGGGTGATCGCCCCGTCAACGCTCCTGCCCTCTGGCATCGCCCAAATGGGCGCAGAGGTCTATCAGGACATGCGGGAGGGCTTGAAGGGCGCCGATATCGTCATGATGCTGCGCCTGCAGCGCGAGCGCATGAACGGGGCCTTCATCCCGTCCGTCCGGGAGTACTACCGCTATTATGGCCTTGATGCGGAAAAGCTGTCTCATGCCAAGGACGATGCGCTTGTCATGCACCCCGGCCCGATGAACCGCGGTGTCGAGATCGATCCGGCGATCGCCGACGGACCGCAAAGCCTCATCCGCGAACAGGTCGAAATGGGTGTCGCCGTTCGCATGGCAGTGCTTGAAGCCCTCGCCGACAACCTTCCAACTGCTTGAAACTCCAGAGGACAAACACCGTGGCACTCGACACACCCAAACCTCTGGTTCTTTCAAACGCCAGAGTGATTGATCCGGCGCGCGATCTGGACGCGCCAGGATCGATCATCATCGCCGACGGCACCATTCTTGCCGCCGGGCCGGAAGCCGCCAATCAGGGCGCGCCTTACGGCGCCGAACTCATCGACTGCAAGGGCGCCATCGCCTGCCCGGGCCTCATCGACATGTGTGTGTCGGTCGGAGAACCCGGCGCAGAACACCGCGAAACGCTCGCAAGCGCCTCGGAAGCTGCTGCAGCAGGCGGCATCACCACAATATGCACCATGCCGGACACCGATCCGGTGATTGACGATCCAGCGCTGGTCGACTTCATCCACCGGCGCGCCCGCGACACGGCGAGTGTGAACGTTCTGCCGCTTGCCGCCCTCACCAAGGGTCTTGCGGGCGTTGAAATGACCGAGATCGGCCTGTTGAAGGAAGCTGGTGCAGTCGCCTTCAGCAATGGCCACAAGTCCGTGCAGAACCCGCAAATTCTGCGCCGGATCATGACCTATGCCCGCGATTTCGATGCGCTTGTGATCCACCATACCGAAGACCCGGCCCTTGCCGGCGGCGTGATGAACGCCGGACTCAACGCCAGCTGGAAGGGCCTCTCCGGTGTGCCGCGCGAGGCGGAAATCATCATGCTGGAACGCGACCTGCGCCTCGTTGGGATGTCCAAGGGCAAATACCATGCGAACCTGATCTCCACCTCGGAAAGCGCCGATATCATCCGAACTGGCAAAGGCCGGGGGCTGAACATCACGGCAGGGATCTCGATCAATCACCTGACGCACAATGAAAACGACATCGGCGCTTACCGCACCTTCTTCAAGATGTCGCCGCCCCTGCGCGATGAAGACGACCGGCAGGCGATGATCGCGGCGATTGCCGACGGCACGATCGACATCATCTGCTCCAATCACGATCCGCAGGACGTCGAAACCAAACGCCACCCCTGGGCGGAAGCTGAAGACGGCGCGATCGGCTTGGAAACCCTGCTTGCGGCGAGCCTGCGCCTGTACCACGCAGAACAAGTGGACCTGAAAACACTGCTTGCGGCGATGACCTACAATCCGGCAGACCGGCTGGGCCTTGAAACCGGACGGCTTTCAAAAGGCGCGCCAGCCGATGTCACTGTCTTTGACCTCGACCGGCCCTGGGTTCTGGAAAAGAGCGCCATCCGCTCGCGCTCCAAAAACTCCCCATTCGAAGACGCCCGCTTCTCGGGCCGTGTGATGCGCACCGTGGTCGGCGGCAAAACCGTCTTTGCGCATGGGTAAGTAACCGTCTAGCCGATGTCAGGCAGGGTTCTCTTCCAGCCACGCCATGACATCGGCAGCGTTCCGGTCCGGCGGAAACACCGGATAGAATGCTTTGATCACGACGCCGTCTCGGACAATCAAAGTTAGGCGCTTCAAAAGCGTCTGACCATCGGCTTCGAAGGACGGCAAATCAAGGGCATTCGTGAAGGTCAGATCCGCGTCCGACAACAGCGGAAACGGCAAATGAAGACGCTCGACGGCCTCCGCCTGGTAGGCCGTCGATTGGGTCGACAGACCGAAGATATGACCGGCGCCAAGGGCCGAAAGTTCTTTATAATGATCCCGGAAGGCACAGGATTGCGGCGTGCAGCCCCGCGCACCAGGGATCGTGTCCCAGCCGTCCGGCAAGGGCACACCCGGCTGCCCTGTCTTGGGGTAGATGTAAATCACACTGGTCCCGGTAAGGTCCGCCAGATGCACCTTGCTGCCATCCGTTGCCGCCAATTCCAGCTGAGGCAGTGTCGTGCCCTCAACACGCGCAGCCGTGCTGTCATCCTCTGGCGCCGGCAATTTCGACCAATCCACATCTGTCAGGCTCACGGATATTCTCCAGGTGGGTAGATACTTTAAACCGCTTTTTGGCACAGCGCCGTAATTTGGCAAGGAAGTCAATCAATTTGCTGGAGCAGGTTTTCATGGCCGTCATTGCCGGACTTGATCCAGCAATCCATGCCGCTTCGAAGCCACAAGCACTGGCGGTATGCTTTTGAAACGAAACGGTATGGATACCCGGATCAAGTCCGGGTATGACGGTAATAGGAGCGCTTTGGTTTAAGGTGGGAATTCTTATGCAGACCCTGCCCCGCGCACTCGGGAGAAGAACAAAAAATGCCTGATCCGATCAGCTGGGAATTTGCCTGGCCCTATTATCTGGCCGCACTCGCCTTTGGCTATTTGCTTGGCACCATTCCGTTTGGCCTGATCCTGACGAAACTCGGTGGGCATGGCGATATCCGCGAGATCGGCTCCGGCAACATCGGCACCACCAATGTCCTGCGCACAGGCAGCAAGAAGCTGGCGGCGGCAACACTTCTGGGCGATGCGCTGAAAGGCACCGTTGCGGTCCTGATTGCGGCCCGGTTCGGGCCGGATACGGCCTTGATTGCTGGGTTTGGCGCGTTTCTCGGTCACCTCTTTCCGGTCTGGCTGAAATTCAAGGGCGGCAAGGGTGTTGCTACCTATCTCGGCATCCTCTTGGGCCTTTATTGGCCGATGTTCCTGATCGCGGCTCTCACCTGGGTCGGCATGGCCGTTGTCTTCCGGTACTCCTCACTGTCGGCCCTGACCGCCTCGGCCGTTACGCCCATTATTCTGTATTTCGGCTTCAGCCAGTTTCAGCTGGGCGAGATGTTTCTGGTGCTCACCCTCTTGCTCTGGGCCAAACATCACGAGAATATCGGCCGGCTCCTCAAAGGACAGGAGAGCAAGATCGGCAAGAAATCGCGACCGGCAGAGGCTTCGGTCTCCGAGCCGTCACCGGGAGACGGGTGAGAAGCCCGGCCCACGATAAAACCCTTCGCCTCTCAGAGGCCCAACGCCTTGCCTGGCTGCGTTTAATACGGTCGGAAAATGTTGGCCCCACCACTTTCCGTGATCTTCTGAATCATACTGGATCTGCCGAAAAGGCCCTGCAGCTTCTCCCTGAACTTTCCAGGCGGGGCGGCAAAAAAAGCTACAGGCTCTGCACGCAAGACGATGCGGAAGCCGAACTTGAGGCCCACGCCCGGTCCGGCGCCCGCCTTGTTGCCCTTGGCGAGCCGGAGTATCCGCCGCATCTGCGTCACATCGACGGACCGCCACCGCTTTTGTCCCTCAAGGGGGGATCTGTCACTGCCCGGCACAAGACGCTGGCGATCGTCGGGGCGCGCAACGCCTCGCTGTCGGGCCGGAAACTGGCCGCAATGTTCGCCCGGGATCTTGGAAACGCCGAGTTCGTCATCGCCTCCGGCCTTGCCCGCGGCATAGATGCCGCAGCTCACGAAGCAGCGCTCTCAACGGGGACTGTGGCTGTCTTTGCCGGCGGGATCGATGTGCTCTACCCGAGTGATCATGACCGCCTTCTCGCGGCGATCCTTCAAACTGGCGGTGCGGTGATCAGCGAAATGCCGTTCGGCTGGAAACCTCGCGGACGCGATTTCCCCCGGCGCAACCGCTTGATCTCTGGCGTTTCGCTCGGCGTCATCGTGATTGAAGCTGCCAAGAAATCCGGGTCACTCCACACGGCGCGGTTTGCGCTTGAGCAGAACCGGGACATTTTCGCAGTTCCCGGCTCCCCTCTTGACCCGCGCTCGGACGGTGCCAACAGCCTTATCCGCCAGGGCGCGGCGCTGGTGACAAACGCAAAAGATGTTCTGGAGGATCTTGGGAACAGGATCGAACCTGTCCTGCCGTTCGATCAGGACTTGAATGAACCGGAAAAGGATCTTTTCTCGGCAGCTCAGGAACCGGACGAGAGCCTGCGCGCCCGCATCATATCCGCCCTCGGCCCCACACCGGTCGATCTTGATGAACTGATCCGGTTTGCGGCCGTGCCGCCGCGGATGGTGCACATCATTTTGTTGGAGCTCGAACTCGCCGGGCGGCTCGAGCGGCACCGCGGCAATAAAATATCGCTGCTTTTATAAGGATATTTTCCCCGTATAAGACAGTGGATAACCTCTCTGCAAAACGGACAGCTTGACCCCGGTCGCGCAAAGGTCCATTTGACACGCGGCGCATGATCCGTGATCGTCTGCGCCACAAAACCAGCTTCTCTCCCGGGCGAACTCCTCCGTCCCGGCACAAAAAATTTGGGTAAGAATGAACGTCGTCATTGTGGAATCGCCGGCGAAAGCCAAGACGATCAACAAGTATTTGGGCTCGGATTATACCGTTCTGGCCTCTTATGGTCATGTGCGGGACCTGCCCCCCAAAGACGGTTCGGTCAAACCCGACGAAGACTTCGCCATGAGCTGGCAGGTCGACAGCAAGTCCCAGAAGCGGCTGAGCGAGATCGCCAGTGCGGTCAAGGATGCCGACCGCCTCATTCTTGCAACTGACCCCGACCGCGAAGGGGAAGCGATTTCGTGGCACGTTTTGGAAGTTCTTCAGAAGAAGCGCGTTTTGAAGGACAAACAGATTGAGCGGGTGGTGTTCAACGCGATCACCAAGAAGGCGATCCTTGAGGCGATGGACAATCCGCGCCAGCTGGACACACCGCTTGTCGATGCTTACCTCGCCCGCCGTGCGCTCGACTATCTGGTCGGTTTTACCCTGTCTCCGGTTCTGTGGCGCAAATTGCCAGGCGCCCGTTCAGCCGGCCGTGTGCAGTCTGTGGCGCTCCGTCTCATCTGCGACCGGGAAATGGAGATCGAAACCTTCAACCCACAGGAATACTGGTCGATCTTTGCCGGCATGAAAACACCGGCCGGCGACGTGTTCCAGGCAGGTCTGACCGGCTATGACGGCAAGAAAATTGGCCGCCTCGACGTCAAGACGGGCGAAGAAGCTGGCGCCATCAAAACCATGCTGGAAAGCGCCAGCTTCAAGGTCGACAGCGTTGCCTCCAAGCCGGCCAAGCGCAATCCGGCGGCACCCTTTACCACCTCGACCCTGCAGCAGGAAGCGTCCCGCAAGCTCGGCTTCTCCGCCTCGCGCACCATGCAGGTGGCCCAGAAGCTCTATGAAGGCATATCCATAGGCGGCGAGACCTCCGGCCTTATCACCTACATGCGTACCGACGGCGTCTCAATTGCAGGAGAAGCGATTGCCGCGGCCCGCTCGGTCATCGGACAGGATTTCGGCGACAAATATGTTCCCGAAAAGCCGCGCGCCTATTCCTCCAAGGCCAAAAACGCGCAAGAAGCGCACGAGGCGATCCGTCCAACTGATCTCGCCCGCCGCCCGAAAGATGTCGCCGCGTTCCTCGACCAGGATCAGGCCAAGCTCTATGAGCTGATCTGGAAGCGCACCATGGCCTCCCAAATGGAATCGGCCGTTCTCGAGCGTACAACAATTGAAATTCTCGCGGACGGCTCCGGCAAACGCGCAAATCTGCGCGCAACCGGGTCGGTTGTACGCTTTGACGGGTTTCTGGCGCTTTATCAGGAAAGCCGCGACGACGACGACGAGGAAGGCTCCAAGCGCCTTCCGGCCGTTGATCAGGGCGCGGCACTGACCGCGACCTCCATCGACGGTACCGCAGAGCCGATCAATTCCGCCCAGCACTTCACCACCCCGCCGCCGCGCTACACCGAGGCGAGCCTGGTCAAGAAGATGGAAGAGCTCGGCATTGGCCGCCCGTCCACATACGCCTCCACGCTGCAAACCCTGCGCGACCGCGAATATGTAGAGCTGGAGAAAAAACAGCTGGTCCCACAGGACAAGGGCCGGATTGTCACCGCGTTCCTGGAAAGTTTTTTCCGGCGCTACGTGGAGTTCGATTTTACGGCCAGCCTGGAAGAACAGCTCGACAAGATTTCAGCCGGCGAACTCTCCTGGCTCGACGTCCTGAAGGATTTCTGGACGGCCTTCTCTGGCTCGGTCGACGAGATCAAGGACTTGCGTGTTGCCGAGGTCATTGATTCCCTGAACGAACTCCTCGGGCCGCATATCTTCCCGGAAAAGGAAGACGGCACTGATCCGCGCAAATGTCCAGCCTGTGACACAGGTAAACTGTCCCTGAAAGTCAGCCGTTGGGGTGCCTTTATAGGCTGCGAAAACTACCCGGAATGCGGTTACACCCGCCAGCTGGGCAAACCGAGCGGCGAAGAGGGTGAGGCCGATGACGGCCCGAAGGTCTTCGGTGAGGATCCGGAAACCGGCATGGAAGTCTCGCTGCGCACCGGACGGTTTGGCCCTTATGTTCAGCTCGGAAACGAAGCCAAGCCGAAGCGCTCGTCGCTGCCGAAAGGCTGGTCTGCGGCAGACATGGATCTTGAAAAGGCCTTGCAGCTGCTGTCGCTGCCACGGGAAGTCGGCGAGCATCCGGAAGACGGCAAGATGATCACGGCCGGCCTTGGACGCTACGGCCCGTTCGTGTTGCATGACGGCACCTATGCCAATCTCTCTTCGCCGGACGAGGTGTTTTCCGTCGGCATCAACCGCGCCGTCGATGCACTGGCAGAAAAACGCGCCAAGGGTGGCGGACGCCGGGGCGCCGCGGCAACGCCGCTGAAGGAACTTGGCGAGCATCCGTCCGAAGGCGGACCGGTCAACGTCTATGACGGCCGCTATGGGCCTTACGTCAAACATGGCAAGGTCAACGCGACGCTGCCCAAGGACACTGCTCCGGAAGCGGTGACCATGGAACAGGCTGTGGAACTGATCGCGGCCAAAGGTGGCACCAAGAAAAAGGCGGCCGCCAAGAAGACCCCCGCAAAGAAAACCACTGCGAAAAAGACAACAAGCAAAAAGGCAGCGGCCAAGGACGGTGAGGAAAAGACCACCTCCAAGAAGCCTGCTGCCAAGAAAACGGCAGCCAAGAAGACAACGGCAAAATCCGCGGCCAAGGCCGAGGTGGACGCAAAGTCTGAAGAAGTGCCCTGGGACGACCCCTCTTGAGCGCAAAACGCATCAACACGCGGAAACACACAAAACGCAAACACGCCAAAGTGCCAGGTGACATGCCCTCCCGCGAGGACATCCTGGCCTTCGTCGCCGACAATCCGGGCCGGGCGGGCAAGCGCGAAATCGCGCGCCATTTCGGCATTATCGGTGGTGCGCGCATCCATCTGAAAAAGATCCTCAAGGATCTGGCTGAAGACGGCCTCATTGAGAAGCGCAACAAGCGCATGATCCGGCCGGGCGACCTGCCACCGGTGTTTGTCGCCAACACGGTTGCCCGCACATCTGATGGCGACCTGCTTGGCACGCCGGTCGATTGGGACGATGAAGCCGGCAATCCGCCGCAAATCTTGATCCTTGCCGGCAAAACCAAAAACACCCAGCCCGGACTTGGCGACCGGGCCCTAATCCGCCTGAGCGAAGGCGACAGCGGCTCGGAAGCAGAATTCACAGCACGGGTCATTCGGGTTCTGGAAAAACGCCAAGGCGCAATTCTGGGCATCCTCAGAAAGCGTGACGGCAACCGTCCGCCTTATCTGGAACCCATCGACCGCAAACAGCGCGAACTGGATGTCGATCCGGCGGAGATGAAGGAAGCCGAGGACGGCGATCTCGTCAGCGTCCAGATTTCACGGTCCGGGAAGTATGGCCATCCGCGCGCCGGTATCGTGGAACGCTTTGGCTCGATGAACTCCGAGAAAGCAGTTTCCGAGATTGCCCTGCATTCCCATGGCATTCCGCATGTCTTCCCGAATGCGGTCGAGGTTCAGGCAGAAAGCGCCAAGCCGGTTGATAAGCTTGGACAGCGCGAAGACTGGCGCCAGATCCCGCTGGTCACCATCGACCCGCCCGATGCCAAGGATCATGACGATGCGGTTTACGCCGAACCGGACGAGAATCCGGACAACGAAGGCGGCTATGTTGCCTACGTGGCGATTGCCGACGTCGCGCATTACGTCACGCCGGGCTCACCGATGGACCGGGAAGCAAACCTACGCGGCAACTCGGTCTATTTCCCGGACCGGGTGATCCCGATGTTGCCGGAGCGCATATCCAACCAGCTGTGTTCATTGCGGGAAAAGGAAGACAAACCGGCAATGGGCGTGCGCATGGTCTTCGACAAGACCGGCCGCAAGATCAGCCATACGTTCCACCGCGTGCTGATGCGCTCGGCCGCAAAGCTCTCCTACATCCAGGCGCAAAAGGCGATTGACGGCGTCACTGACGAGAAGACAGAAACGCTGCTGGACGGTGTTCTGAAGCCGCTCTGGGCCGCCTATGCCGTTCTTCAAAAAGGCAGGGAAGCGCGCGAGCCGCTGGAACTGGATTTGCCGGAACGCAAGATCAAGCTGAAGGAAGACGGCACCGTTGACCATGTCTACGTGCCTGAGCGTCTCGATGCGCACAAGCTTATCGAAGAATTCATGATCCAGGCAAACGTTGCGGCTGCCGAAACGCTGGAAAAGAAAAAGACGCCCCTGCTCTACCGGGTACACGATGCCTCAACGCCGGAAAAGCTGGAGAACCTGAAGGAATTCCTGTCGACGATCGACATGAAGCTGCCTTCCTCTGGCGGTTTGCGGCCTTCGGTGTTCAATGGCATTTTGAAGAAGGTCAAGGACACTTCCCAGGCGCATTTGGTCAACGAAATTGTCCTGCGCAGCCAGGCGCAGGCGGAATACAACCCGCAGAACATCGGTCACTTTGGTCTCAACTTGCGCCGCTATGCGCACTTCACGTCACCGATCCGCCGCTATGCCGACCTCATCGTCCACCGGGGCCTGATCTCGGCGCTTGGGCTCGGCAAGGACGGTTTGCCGGAAGGCGTTGAAAGCAAGCTGGAGGCAATTGGCGGCGAGATTTCCGGCGCCGAGCGCCGGGCCATGCTCGCCGAACGCGACACGATCGACCGGTTGATTGCCCTGTGGATGAGCGATCAGGTTGGCGCCACATTCCAGGGCCGGATTGCCGGAGTGGTCAAATCCGGAATGTTCATCCGCCTGGAGGACACGGGCGCAGACGGGTTCGTTCCCGCCTCCACCATCGGGCTCGATTATTACCGCTACGACGAAGCGTCGCACGCCCTGATAGGTGACAAAACCGGCGAAACCTACCAACTTGGGGATCAGGTCGAAGTCCGGCTTGTGGATGCAGCTCCATTCGCCGGCTCTTTGACGTTTGAAGTTGTGAGCCACGGACGGATTGCCGGAAAGGCGATCCGCAAACCGATGCCCAAGGCACGGCGCGGTCCTCCGAAGGGAGGCGCACGTGGCAGCGCGACGGGCGGCCCCAAGGGCCCGAAGGGCAAGGCCGCTCCGCGGAAAAAGACCCGAAGGTAGGTTAAAGTGACGGTCCGGTATGAATTGAACGGCGTTGAGGAGACCATCGACGAAGCGCCGGAAAAACTCAAACGTCCTCTCATGCAGGCAATGATGCGCGGCGCCATGGGCCGCTGCATGTCCTGTGGCAAAGGTCAGCTTTTCGATGGATTTCTGGCAACCCAGGATGCTTGCAGCAATTGCGGCGAAGAGTTCCACCATCAGCGCGCAGACGATGCCCCGCCCTATTTCACGATCACGATCGTTGGCCACATCATCATTCCGGGCCTTTTGATCGTAGAAATGATGTGGCGGCCGGAACTCTGGATCCACATGGCCATCTGGATCCCGCTGACCATCATTTTGTCTTTAGCCCTAATGCGACCTATCAAGGGTGCTTTGGTGGGGCTACAGTGGGCGTTCTACATGCATGGATTTGATCCGGATGCAGAAGATGACCTGCCCGCTGCATCCCCCCACCTTGAAAGCCCGAGATGAGCGATTCTTTTAAAGAAAAATTGGACAAAGATGAGCAAGCCGGAAATCACCCCTACATTCGCCCCAAAGATGCCGCGACGCTTCTGATCCTTGATCGCTCAGGCTCTGGCGACGTCAAATTGCTGATGGGCCGCCGGCACATGCGGCACACCTTCATGCCGGGAAAATTCGTGTTTCCAGGTGGTCGGGTCGATCCAAGTGATTCCCGCATCTCAAACGTTCTGCCGTACCACCCCCAAGTTGAGGCACGCCTGTCAGAGGGTCTGAAGAATTCGAAAACCGCTGCCCGCGTGCGCGCCTTTGCGCTCGCCGCCATTCGCGAGACCTACGAAGAGGCCGGCATTTTCATCGGCCGCAAGGCTGACACGGATCAACTGCGTTTGGGGACCGGATTTGAGGCCTTCGCAGAACGCCATGTTCAGCCGGACCTTGGCGGCATGCGCATGATCGCCCGCGCGATCACCCCCCCGCAGCGCCCGCGCCGCTTTGACACGCGTTTCCTGGCCATCTGGGCCGACGCCATTGCCGACAAATTGCCGGGCGGCCACGGCCCCTCCGGTGAACTGGAAGACTGCGCCTGGTTGACCTTTGACGAGGCGCGCCAGAAGGAGCTGCCGCTCATCACCACAAAGATTCTTGAGGATCTTGAGACCCGGTTGCGGCAGGATCCGGACCTCTCCCCGGAGACCCCGGTTCCTTATTACTTTTTCAAAAAGGGCCGCTTTGAAAAAGAGATTCTTTAGCGCGCGCAGCACGAAACATTCCCATACGGCGCGGGCACCGAAAGAAACCTAACTTTTTTCTCCGGCAAAACTCTCCGGAACCTCAGGCAACACTTGACTTTCCCGCCGTGATGAGTAGTTTGCGCGCTGATTTCAGACATTGGGGCAGATTCACCGCCAGCCCATCTGGCCATAAGAACCCTTTGCCCGGTAACCGAGAACAGGATCCAAGGCCATGGCCAAGGCGACAACAATCAAAATCAAGCTTCTGTCCACGGCGGACACCGGCTTCTTCTACGTCACCAAGAAGAACTCCCGCACAATGACCGAGAAAATGGTCAAGCGGAAGTACGACCCGGTTGCCAAGAAGCACGTTGAGTTCAAGGAAGCCAAGATTAAGTAATCTTCGGCATTCCGAAAGCTAAAAAACCCGCCGTTTCCGGCGGGTTTTTTGTTTCACTCAGATATTCGTGGCAAGTGCCGGTGGCCCTAACGGGCAATCAATGAAAAACCCCCAACCACCATTGTCCAGCCTGCGGACAACTTCCGTTGACTTCCCTTCTGCAATCAGGTTCCCCCCGGCATCTTCAAACCGCCAGTCATGCTGAAGGAGCGCCGTTTCCCCGCACTCCTGGATACCCGTTACACGGTTCACAATCCTGGGCTTCGCCGCAATAAGTTCAGAAAAAATCTCACGGACCGCCTCGTGCCCATACTTTGGGGGCTCCTCGGGCGGGAAACAGATCACGCAATCAGGGTGAAATAGCGAAAGAACCCCTTCCAAATCACCCGCTTCCATACATTCGCCGACCTTCACGCCAACTTCATGAGGATACTTGGCCATTTGTGTCATGCTCATATCTCCGATTTGTTAAAGTCAGCCGGAGCAGCGTCCGGCGGAGTGTTGTCCATGTCGAAGACAATGCGCCAAGCACCATTCGGGTCCTTCTTCATGACCAGCGCAACCCGTCCAGCATCATCCGTCCCAGCAGGTCCCTTTGACTTCTTCAGACAATACTTTCCATAAAGGATGGCGATCTCTCCGGTAATAACGTGACCTTCCTCCTGAAACATCATTGAACCGTCCAGCATTTCAAAAGCTGTCGCGAACCAAGGCCGTATTTCCGAAACCCCTTGCATCAGCGGCGACTGTGCATTCGCATAAACGCACTCGGCGTGATAAACGCGCATCAACGCATCCAGGTCGTGCGTTTCAAAGGCGGCGAGCCACGTGTTCATAACCTCCCGCACTTCGGAAAGTTCATCAATTGCTTCCATCTTTTCTCAAACTCCGTCTCAATGAAAAGAGCGTTTTTGCTCAGACGGATACCCATATATTCAGCTCTGGAGACGGGTGTAAGGAGGCATGAAAAAAGTGGGTAGTGACATGAAAGTAACCTTCGATCCCGTGACAACGATCCTGCGGGAAATCGACCGGTCGCAAGAAACCAGTGGAGAAGCTCCCTGCCCGGTCCGAGACGTACTCGACAGGACCGGTGACAAATGGAGTGTTCAAGTCCTCTTGCGGCTCGCACCAAAACCGGAACGGTTTAATGCGCTGTTGCGGTCCGTGTCCGGAATATCGCAGCGCATGTTGACCGTGACGCTGAAAGGATTGGAACGGGATGGGCTTGTTGAACGGACAGTATTCGATACCCGTCCTCCCTCGGTCGAATACACGCTAACTCCACTCGGCGCTTCATTAATTGAGCACCTGGCAGCTTTGGCCAATTGGGCAATAAAGAACGAGCCGCAGATCTCAAAGAACCGCGCAGCATACGACAATGAGGCACCTGCGCCTTGAGTTTTTTGGTTCAGACCGAAAACAACTCTGAAAAGAAAAAGGCCCGCGGAGTGCAGCGGGCCTTTGTTCATTTCAGGGTCTGGAAAGTAGCCTATTAGGCCGCTTCGACGTTCGTCAGAAACTGTTCGATTTCAGCTTTCAGCTGATCCGTCCTTTTGGCCAGGTCCCCTGCGGATTGCAGAACGTTATTTGCAGAGCCTAGTGTGTGCTGTACCGCGCCGGACAGGTTCGTCATGTTCGACGAGACGAACTCGGTTCCATGCGCTGCCTTCTGAGCGTTCTGGGTGATCTCGCTCGTGGCCGCACCTTGCTCATGAACCGAGCCTGCGATGTTCCCGGTGTAGGAATTCACCTCTTCCATGATCGATGTAATTTCCGCAATTGACTTGGCCGAATCCTGTGTCGCATCCTGGATGGCGGTGATCTGGGCGCTGATCTCTTCGGTTGCCTTGGAGGTCTGCGTGGCAAGTTCTTTTACTTCGGCCGCAACGACCGCGAATCCTCTGCCGGCCTCCCCGGCACGGGCCGCTTCGATGGTCGCGTTCAATGCAAGAAGGTTTGTCTGTTCAGCAATCGCCTGAATGAGGGTGACCACCTCGCCGATCTTCGTTGCAGATTCGGCCAGTCCCTCAACCTTCACGTTGGTTGACCGTGTGCCCTCAGTTGCCCGTTCCACAATTTGCGTGGTTTCAGACACCTGCCGAGAAATCTCTGTAATCGACGCGGAGAGCTCTTCTGCAGCGCTTGCAACCGTTTGGACGCTCAAGGTCGTGTCCTGACAGGACGCTTGAGTTTCATCAGCCCGTGTCGCGCTGGTCTGGGAAACCTCAGACATTTTGGTGGCTGTTGCATCCAACTGACCGACGGTATCGCCCACTTGATCAAGAACCCCGGACACACTGCCTCTGAACTGGGCGATCATGGCCTTCATGCGATCCTGGCGGCCAGCTGCCTCAGCTTCCGAATGTTCGCGCTGACTGCTCAACACGGCGCGTTCTTCCGCCTTCTTGCGCAGTGTGGACAGAGCATTTGCAAGGATACCAATCTGATCAGTGCGGTCCGCGAACGGAATATCGATCGTCAAGTTGTCTTCCGCGATTTGCTCGGTCACAGAGGCAAGTTCAGTCACCGGCCGCAATTGGCGCTGGATTAGGAAGACCAAGAGACCAAGCGCAATCAGCACCACCGGCAGTGCGAGCATGGTGAAACGCGACATGATCTCGCTGACATTGGCCTGAACCGCCGCCTTTTCCACGCCTGCATACAGAATACCGATGATGTCGCCGCCCGGCGTAAAGATCGGCTCATAGACAGTGTAGTAGTCTTTGCCCAGGATGGTCGCCTGCCCGTGGAATGTTTCACCTTTGGTAACGACCGGATACACTGCACCCTTCTTGCCAAGGGGCGTCCCGACAGCACGATTGCCGTCGCCCTTGATAATGTTCGTTGACTTGCGCCAGAAATCCTGGCTATCGGCTTCCCAAGCGAACACAGTTGCCGTTTCGCCGGTCATACGCCCGATCGTATCAATCATGTCGTGATTGGCGAACTCTGGGATTTCCGCGAGCTCAATACGCTGGACGTCGCCATCCCCTCTCCAGGACACCTTCGTGCCTTCAATATCCCGCGCCATGATGGTTGCAGCGACACGAAGGTTAGCGGCTTGCTTGCCAACTGCAGTCTGTTCGGCCTGATTTGCCGCCACCTGATAGACAATACCGCCAACAACAAGCATGGAAAGTGTAAGCAATGCGGCGCTCGCCAACGCAAGGGACGCAGTGACGCTCAGTGAAGAAAGTCGTTTGATCATATTCCACCCCTAGAAAAACTAGGCTGGATCATATCTTCCGCTAGGTTAAGGATAGTATAATCACATACATCGTAAAAGTTGCGGAGTAGCGTTCGCACATTAGTAAAATATTCTAAGAAGCCAACCTAGCTGACGCGCAAATTTTTCAAGGTCCCGCTCATGGTCAGGCTAATATTTTATAGAAGTATCAGAGAGTTAGTGGTCGGCGGGAACACGGTATTCGAGGAGGCCACTCTTCGACCGGTTCCCTGCCGACCTACCCCACGGACCCAGGAGATGCGGCGGACCTGAGCAATCCCGAGGGGAAACTGAATAGGTTTGCTGCGGAAAATTCAGCAAGACAAACGGTTGTCAGGCCGAAACCTAACAAAAACTACACTAACTCATCGCTGTTGAATTGCAATAATTTCCGTGGATAGCACACAGAAAGATAAGGGTTTTAATTAAAATGTAACCTTAACATAAACAGCAACCCCGGCATTTCAGACGAAAGACATGGAACTCTTTACGGGTGGACTGCCTTTGCCTCCGCGCAATCGGGAATCGTTTCGCCTATGTAATACATTCTTTGCCGGCTTAAGGCTCACCAAGGAACGACTTGACCGTATCAAGGAATTTGGAAACCGAAATTGGTTTGGATATGTAGGCTTCACAGCCGCCTTGGCGGATACGCTCTTCATCCCCCTTCATGGCAAAAGCAGTGACAGCAACAACTGGAATCGACGCAATACTCTCGTCTTCCTTGATCCACTTGGTCACTTCAAGGCCGGAGACTTCGGGCAGCTGAATATCCATGAGGATGAGATCAGGCCGGTTTTCGCGCGCCAGTTTTAATGCTTCAATGCCAGTTCTTGTTTGAAGCGTATCAAAACCGTGTGCTTCGAGCAGGTCATGAAACAACTTCATGTTCAACTCGTTATCTTCCACGATCAACACGGTTTTCGCCATATATTTCAGGCCCTTCGCCGGCTAGAGCCGGTCCTACTCTTTTTTGACGCGAAGTCGTCTTATCCCTTGTGGAACCCATCCCCGGGTCGCATTACAACTCTTCTAACCCGGAATCGTTTCAGAAAGGCAAAAAAACACAATGAAAAATGTGCAAGGAAAATCATTGAGTGTTGAAGAAGCTCAGGGAATTGCGACGCAAGCCCTTGTGCAGCTCAGCCAAGACCCTGAACAGGTCGGCCGGTTTTTAGCCTTTTCCGGCATTGGCCCGGACCAAATCCGGGACGCTGCAAGCGAGCCCGGGTTCCTGGCCGGCGTCCTTGAATTTTACATGATGGACGAAGCGCTTCTCCTTGCCTTTTGCGAAAATGCCGGCCTACGTCCGACGATGATGGCAGCCGCTCGCTATGCCTTGGCCGGAGGTCCTGAGTACGATGCCTGAACCGACCCCCGTGCTTCCGGAAGTCCTTGCACAAATTCAAAGCCTGCCAGCTTCAGACCGCCCTTTGATCATCTGCGATGTCGATGAAGTCATCCTGCACATGATCCTGCATCTGGAGGAGTACTTGAACAACAAGGGTATGCACTTCCTCAATCACTCCTACCGGCTGACCGGCAACATCGCGCGCACCGAGGATGGCGCGCCGGTTCCCGCGGATCAGGTCAAGAGGCATCTGATCACCTTTTTCGATGAGGTCAGCCATGAGCAAGCCATGGTTCCGGACGCAAACGCCGCGCTTGCCGAGCTCACAGATCAGTGGGACATCGTTCTGTTGACCAACCTACCCGGCTCTCACAACAAGCCGGTGCGGGAAACGCTGCTAAGAGGTATGGGGATCCCCTATCCGGTGCTGACAAACTCCGGGCCAAAAGGCGGTGCTGTTGCCGCCCTCGCCGGCGGACGAGCCCATCCGGTCGTTTTCATCGATGACAGTCCGACCAATCACCGATCTGTACAAGCGTCCCTGCCCGCCTCTGTCCAGATCCAGTTTATTGCCGATCAACGCTTCCTGAACTCGGTTGAACCAGAGCCTCATATCGACCTACTCTCCGGTGACTGGCGCGAGACAAGCCGGTTCATCAGGTCTATTCTTTAGGGCTGGTTTTGAAGCCCGGTACGAGCCTATGACAGAAGAGCCAAAAGCCCTGTGCCGGGATTGCGGCGCACGCGCCCCGCAGCATGTAAGCCGCTGTCCGTCTTGCGGCAGCCCGAGGCTTTTGGCGCACCCGGAGCTCGACATGCTGTCGATTGCCCACATCGACTGCGATGCGTTTTACGCCTCGGTTGAAAAACGCGACAATCCGGAACTCCAGGACAAGCCCGTGATCATCGGCGGCGGTCAGCGGGGCGTTGTGTCGACCTGCTGTTATATCGCTCGCATCTCCGGCGTTCGCTCCGCCATGCCGATGTTCAAGGCCATGGAAGCGTGTCCCGAGGCCGTGGTGATCAAGCCGAATATGGAAAAATACTCAAGGGTCGGCAAGGAAATCCGCAGCCGCATGCAAGCCTTGACTCCGCTGGTCGAACCCTTGTCGATCGACGAGGCCTTTCTTGACCTCACCGGTACAGAGCGCCTCCACCATGCAAGCGCTGCCGAAACGCTCGCCAAGTTCATCCGAGACATTGAAGCTGATATCGGCATCTCGGCGAGCGTCGGCCTTGCGCCCAACAAATTCCTCGCGAAGCTCGCCTCGGATTTGGAAAAGCCACGGGGATTTTCCGTGATTGGTGCAGCAGAAGCGGAACAGCGCCTTGCACCAATGCCCGTCGGCAAGATTTGGGGTGTTGGGAAAGTCTTCCAAACGAAACTGGACCGTGACGGCATACGAACGATCGGCCAACTCCAAACCATGGATGCCAACACCTTGGCCCGGCGGTATGGTTCTATCGGGCTGCGCTTGGCGCACCTCTCCCATGGCGACGACAGCCGTGACGTGACCCCTTCGCGCGGCGCGAAAAGCGTTTCCACCGAAACCACCTTCAGGACAGATATATCGGACTTCCATGTCCTGAAACCGATCTTGCGAGACTTGTCTGAAAAGGTGTCCTTCCGCCTGAAAAAATCGGAGCTTGCAGGCCGCGGCATCACACTCAAACTCAAAACCTCTGAGTTCAAAACGATCACGCGCGCGCGGCATTTGACCGACCCGACGCAGCTGGCGGACAAGATATTTGATGCAGGGGTTGCCCTCTTGGAGGCGGAAACAGATGGGCGCCGCTTCCGTCTGATCGGCATTGGGGTCAACGACATCTCAGATGCCTCTCAAGCGGATCCAGAGGACCTTCTCGATGCAACGTCGGGACGGAAGAAAAAGGCAGAACTTGCCATCGACAAACTGCGCGGCAAGTTCGGCAACTCAGCTGTCGAGCTTGGCTTGACACATGCCGCGAAACAGGCACGCAAAGCCGCCGAAGACAAGTAGACGATTACTCGCAGTCAGATTTGTCGGTCAGATCTCGAAGTTCCAGCGCCGTCATGGTTCCGGCAATTTTGAAATCGCCGTAATCCAGAACAAGTTTATCGCTCACACCGTTTTCAAACAGCCTGAAGGACAACTGGTAGACGGGTGTCTGTTCGCCGGAATTTTCCTGCGTGGAGGGATCGAAATAAGCAACGGTCACCGGCCAGGATGCAACAGCATCCAAGGCGTCCTGCCGTTCGCCATCAATTTCCGGCACAATGCCTACGGCTTTGGCACCGATGACGGCAGTGGTCCCAAAGACTTTGTCTCCTGTTTCTGCACCATCATAAATGTCGCTTGCGGTGAAATGCCCGCCATCTTGCGCGGTCTTTACGATGTTCATCAGGTGCTCTGTTGGAAACTGAACATCTTGGCCGATCTGCAGAGACTTTTCGTCCGGTTCTTTCAGTTCGACCGCCTTCAAGCCCGTTTCAGTCCGCGCCAGTCCCCGGCTCGATTCGACCAGTTTCTGATCGACATAGGTCTTGGACAGAAATTGGTAACTCTCTGCATCCGGGCCCTCGAACGACGTGGTCTGAAGATCTGTTACCTGAGAGCCACCACTCAGATCCCGGAACTCGGTGACAAACCGGAAATTGACGCTGTACCCTTCGCAAGCATTGCCTGAAAACTCATAGACCATGCGTCCGGAGAGACCTGCAATCCCGGACTGTTGCTCGGTATCGGAAAGCTTCATGTCATAGACAGCTCTATGCGGGGCAAGCTGTATGCCCGCCACTTTGGCAGCTGCTTCACTGGCACCAAAAGTGACAACCACGATGGCCGCCACAGCGCACTTAAATAGAAAAGCAGTTTCAAAAGCCCGGTCTGAAACGGTTCGCCGCATCACTTTTCCTCGTCACCGCCTTTGGAGCGGAAATTTCTTGTTTCTATTCTTTTATTCGGGTTCATGCCGGACTGCCAGCAAGGAATGCCCGGCCCCACCGATAATGTAGGTCACAAAAACAGGCGCAAAACCATTAACTGGACTTTGTTTTGTAACGAGGTGGCGAACAAATACCGCCCCCATCTGCCGGAAATGAGCTTGTCAGTTTCTGCAATTTGGGCCAAGACACCGGCAACTAACCATTTTTATCGGGGACACACATGACCAGCAAAACCGAAGCCCGCTTGGCCGAACTCGGCATCACACTTCCAGATGCCGCCGCACCAGCTGCCAACTACGTGCCTTTTGTCAAGACCGGCAATCAGCTGTTCATTTCCGGCCAGCTGCCGATGGACAGCGGTGCCATCGCCGTGACCGGCAAGCTTGGCGACGGCCTTGAAGTTGAAGACGGACAGAAAGCTGCAAAACTCTGTGCCATCAATCTCCTCGCACAGGCAAAGGCGGCAACTGGGGACCTGGACAAAGTGGTTCGCCTGGTCAAGATCGTTGGTTTTGTGAACTCAACGGGTGATTTCACCGACCAGCCGAAGGTGATCAATGGTGCGTCCGATTTCCTGGTTGAGGCTATGGGAGACAGTGGCCGCCATGCACGTTCCGCAGTCAGCGCTGCCTCACTTCCGTTTGGCGCCGCAGTTGAAATCGAAGCCATTTTCGAGATCGCGGACTAATTCCGCTCTGGCGGGGCCCCGTAAACGCTCCGCCAATTCCGGACAAATCAATATGTCACCAGAACTTGCCGCCATTTTCGCCCGGCCAATCGCGCACCGGGGGTATCACGATGCCAGCAACGGCATCATCGAAAACACTCCAACCGCAATCCAGCAGGCTGTGGACAAGGATTACGGGATTGAAGTTGACGTTCAGCAGACCAGTAATGGTGAAGCGCTCGTCTTTCACGACGATGACCTGGATCGTCTCGCAGATGGCAGTGGGCCGGTTTCCGGGCTGTCTTCAGCAGATCTCGTCAAACTGCAAATGCGCACGGGCACAGACCACTTATGGCTGCTCCAGGATCTTTTTGATCTGGTGGATGGCCGCGTGCCGCTGGTTGTCGAAATCAAGTCCTTGCTCCGGCGCGATGCGCAAGGTGACTTTGTCCGCCGCGTTGTTGATCAGGTCGATGCCTACAAAGGACCAGCCTGCATCAAGACCTTTGATCCGGACATGTTGGCAGTGGCAAAGGAGCACAACAATTCCGTCCTCCGCGGGATTGTGGCAGATGCGGCCCGCCCCGGCCCGGACTACACACGCCACAGCCGGATGGACCGTTTCATTTTGCGCCATCTGCTCCACTTTCCACGCACAAGTCCGCACTTCATCTCCTATGGCGTCAACGATTTGCCGAGCCCCGGCCCCAGCATGATGAAAAAGGTTTTCAAGACACCAATCATGGCCTGGACGGTCCGGACACCGGGACAGTTGGAAGTCGCAAAACGGTTTGCCGATCAAATCGTCTTTGAGGGCTTCGATCCGGATCAATAACGGACGAACATTCTTGGACTGGCATTCCCTCTTGCGGCGCAGCAAAGCGGCTCTACATTCTTGTCAACAACCCTTTTATGGCGGGCCGACATACTGACATGACGTCTTCTATTTCACCGGACAATGAACAGCCGCAAAAACCTGGCGCCGGTGACGCGGAGACGACACTTTCCATTAGACTTCTGTCGTCCCTGGCAGATGTGCCAGCTGACAAATGGGATGCGGTTGCCAATCCCGGCTGGCTCCTCAGCCAAGGTGGAAAGCTGACACGCACACCGGGCGCTGGTGAGTCTCAAGATCTCACTTCCACCCTAGCCCCTGAAGCTGATTCATTTTCTGAAGAAACAGACTTCAACCCCTTCTTGTCTCACGCCTTTCTGGAAGCACTGGAGGCGTCCGGCTGCGCGACACGCCAGACAGGCTGGATGCCCCGGCACATGGTGCTGGAGGATGGTAACGGCGCGGTTCTTGGAGCTGTTCCCGCTTACCTGAAAAGCCACTCCCAGGGCGAATATGTCTTCGATCATGGCTGGGCCGATGCATTCTACCGGGCTGGTGGCGACTATTATCCAAAACTCCAGATATCGGTCCCTTTTACTCCGGCTACAGGCCGCCGGTTTCTGACCAGCCCTGACATCAACCGGGAAGCCGGGCTGCAGGCACTCGCGGCTGGCCTTGTACAGGTTTGCCAACGCACCGGCGCCTCCTCGGTCCACGCGACTTTTTTGACAAAACCGGAATGGCAGTCACTTGGTGACCTCGGCTATCTGCGGCGCACGGATCAGCAGTTCCACTGGGACAACAACGGCTACGACACCTTCGACCAGTTTCTTGGTGACCTCGCCTCGCGCAAACGCAAGGCAATCAAAAAGGAACGCCGCGAAGCACTCAGCGCTGAAGGCCTCGAAATCGAATGGGTTACCGGCAGCGATTTGACCGAGGCCCATTGGGATGCGTTTTACGGATTTTACATGGATACGGGCGCCCGCAAGTGGGGCCGCCCTTATCTCAATCGTGCTTTCTTTTCGCTGATCAGTGAACGGATGGCCGACCGCATTCTTCTGGTTCTGGCAAAACGCAACGGCCGGTATGTGGCCGGAGCCCTCAACTTCATCGGATCGGAAACCCTTTTCGGTCGCCATTGGGGCTGCACCGAACACCATCCGTTTCTGCATTTTGAGCTGTGTTATTATCAGGCAATCGATTTTGCCATTTCCAAAGGACTGAAACGCGTCGAAGCCGGTGCTCAGGGAGCGCACAAGCTCGCGCGCGGTTATCTGCCGCAAACGACCTATTCGGCCCACTGGATTGCTCATGAGGGCCTTCACGACGCAGTTGCGGACTTTCTGGAGCAGGAGCGGCGCGCGGTTCAGCGGGAAAACGAAGCGCTGGCTGAGCATGCCCCCTTCCGGAAAGACAGCTGAACCTTCAATTCGCCACGCGACTGAGATCCAACACCAATTTGCGTCTTTCACAAGATCGGCATTCGTCTGTACAGGGCTTGCCCGATCGCGTCCAATCCATTACCTAGAGACCATCATCAAGAGTTGGGACAGATGCCCCACGCCAACCTGCCGATCCGGGCAAGGTGGTTCTTCGAACAGAAGATGCGGCCCTGAACTTTAAGTTCAAAGGCAACGAATCGGATCGAAGAAAGGCATCTGTCTCTGGTTACAGGACGCGCAAATGCCGATAAAAATTCCAAACGATCTTCCCGGCCGCCCCATTCTGGAATCCGAAGGCGTGATGATCATCCAGGAAGCGGATGCCATGCGTCAGGACATCCGCCCGCTGCGCATCGGTCTTCTCAACCTGATGCCGAACAAGATCAAGACAGAGACCCAATTCGCACGCCTCCTCGGTTCCACCCCACTTCAGATCGATCTGACGCTGGTGCGCATGACCAACCACGTGCCCCGCAACACGCCGACTGAGCATCTGGAAGCGTTTTATCGGCCCTGGGAAGAAGTCCGGAACGAGAAGTTCGATGGGTTCATCATCACCGGCGCCCCGGTCGAGAAGCTACCGTTTGAAGATGTCGGATACTGGCAGGAAATGCGCGATGTGCTGGATTGGACCCAGACACATGTTCATCGCACGCTGACCATCTGCTGGGCCGCTCAAGCGGCCACTTATCACTTTCATGGCATGCCTAAATATGCGCGGGACGACAAGGCAACGGGCGTCTACCGGCAACGTACACTCGCACCGGCCTCGCCGTATCTCCGAGGGTTTTCCGATGATTTCTGTTTGCCAGTCTCACGCTGGACGGAAACCCGAAAGGTCGACATCCCGGACGGCAGCAATCTGATGGTGCTTGCGGAAGATGACGAGACAGGTATGTGCCTTCTGGACGACCCGGAGCATCGCTGCCTGCACATGTTCAACCACATTGAGTATGATACCACGTCTCTAGCAGATGAATTCGAGCGGGACAGCCAGGTATCTGACACGCCGCTCCGGCCACAGAACTACTTTCCGGACGATGATGCCACCCGGCAGCCCGTAAATCGCTGGCGTGCCCACGCGCATCTCCTGTTCGGCAACTGGATCAATGAAATGTATCAGTCCACACCGTTTGATCTGAACGATATCGGGCATTAATCCGGACATTGCCAGGCGTTCTCAACCCTTGTTGTTAAACCGCCTGGCAGAGTACTGTGGCCAACGACATTCGAAGATTTTTCCTTTTAGAGGTACGCATGCCGATCGAAACGCCAGCCTATGATGACCAGAACATCTTTGCCAAAATCATGCGCGGAGAACTGCCGAGCCACAAGGTCTATGAAGACGACAAGACGGTCGTGATCATGGACATCATGCCGCGCGGAGACGGACATGTGCTCGTCATTCCGAAGGCTCCGTCCCGGAATATTCTGGACATTGCGCAAGAGGATCTGAACGCTGTGATGGCCACGGTCCAGAAGATGGCTCATGCCGTTATCAAGGCATTTGGGGCGGACGGCACCACAATTCAGCAGTTTTCTGAACCAGCCGGTGGCCAGGTGGTGTTTCACACCCATGTTCACATCATCCCCAGGTTTGACGGTGTCAAGATGAAGCCGCACACCGGCGAAATGGCAGACAACGATCTTCTTGCCGAACAAGCCGACAAGATCCGCGCCGCGTTGGGCTAGGCCTTAAACCTGCGAAACTGTTCCGGAGGCAGGGTGTAGCGCCTCCGGAACCCCTAAACCTTGCCTCAGCTCGCGGCGGCGATCCGTGCCGGGTTCGCGGCGGCCTCCTGCTCTGAATCGAGCACGGCCTCATTTTCCAAGACACGCTGGAAACTCGGCCGTGCGGTAATCCTCTCGGCATACTCGGTAAAGACGGGCCAGTCCGGCACAAGATCAAACATCAATGTCCAACGCAGAGCAGATCCCCAGAAGATGTCTGCTGCGGAAATCTGATCCCCGAGTATATGGGGTGCTTTTTCCAGCTGCGCCGCCAGCGTCTTCATCACGGCGTCATAGGTGCAATACGGCGCAATCTGCCGCGGTATATCCGTGTCGAACGCCTTGTTGACCACGGCGGGCTCAAAGGATGCGGCATAAAACACCATCCATCGCAGATAAGCGCCGCGCCGGGGATCGGTCAAACATGGTGTCAGTCCTGCCTCGGGATAAAGATCGGCAACATGCAGGGCGATTGCGATGGATTCGGTAATGAGTGTCTCACCGTCTTGAAGTGCCGGCACCTTCCCGAGGGGATTGATCTTCAGATACTCCGGCGACTGTAAATCACCGGCTTTCGCGTTGTGTACTTTCAACTCGTAATTGGCACCAAGTTCATCCAGCAGTATGCGGAGCGTGCTGGCGCGGCTGCGCGGTGCATAATGAAAAACGAGTTTGTGATCGGTCATGGCGGGACTCCTTTGATCCGGTGCGGCCAATTGGCCAATGCGCGCCATGTATCAGCCCCCTCCTGCCACCCCTCTGTCAGGAGTGTCAGGAGCCCAAGATCACCCATCCAGTCAGCAGAAAAACAACCGCGGACAGCACGCCGACGATCACGCGCTGCCCCAGAGCCAGAAAGCAGACAAACCCGAAGGCCGCGGCCGCCAACCGCAACCAGATCGGCGTATCGCCCAGCACGCCTTGAGGAAACAGGACAAGCTTGGAAATCACACCGGCAACCAGTGCCGTTGCAACGCACCGGACCCAAATGAAAAGTTCGCTGTCTTCGCGCAGTTTCCCGCCGGCAAAAACGCCCAGCCACCGCCACACATCGGTTGCAAGCCACCCGGCGACGAGGATCATCACATAGGGCCACCACCAGGTTTCCGTCATGAGATCACTCATGACAGCCCCCGGCGCCAAAATCGGGTTGCAAGATAGGCAAGCGTTCCGCCAAGCAGGCCGGTCCAAAGAAGATCAAGACCCGGAAAATAAAGGAAAAACAAAGGGCCGAGCACAAGGCCGGAAATCATCGCCGCCTTGTCGGCATTCATCCGCGCTGCACCCCACAAGGAACAAAGAAAATAAACAGGTGTCACCAGGACAAGAGCGCCGGCGGCCATAGGCGGCATCCGCTCCACAAGCATGTAGGCAATTCCGGTGGACACAAAGACAAAGCTGGTCACCCCACCGCCAAACCCGATGAAGAATGGCAACCGCCCTTCCCTCGGCAGGTCGGGCAGGTTCTTCATCGCGTAGACCCAAGCCGTCACCGCCACGAAGTGCGAGGCGATCAGCAAGTGCCAGGTTTTGGTCTTTCCCGGCACCTTCAAGAACGGCATCAAGGCCATCGTCATCGGCATCAAGCGGACAGACGCGAGGGCCACAGCGACAGCGGCGGGAATCACTCCCATGCCCGACGCCATGGCTCCGGTTAAAACCACCACGGATGGCAGGGCCCACACCGCCCCTGTCATGAGAAGTGTTTCGGCCAGACTCAATCCTGTTTCGCGTGCCATCCCGGCAAACCCGACAAAAGCAGACGTCAGGATAAAGGCGGGAATGGAGATGGCTGCGCGCGCGCCGCGCAGCATCCAGCCCCGGCCGGAAACGGGTGGTTTCGACGATAGCTGCGGTTGCCCCGTGTCCTTTGAGGCAGTCATGTAGGCATGTCCAAATTTCTGAAGTTAGTAAGGATTCCTTACCTTTATCCAGCAAACCTGTCCAGCCCACTGTCCGGTGGCTTCGGCCTCCAGATCAAACTCCGCACTAAACCGACCGTGTCAGCCCGCCATCAATCCGTATGTTCTGACCCGTGACATAGGCTGCGGCATCACTGGCCAGATAGGATATCAACCCGGAGACCTCCTCCGATCGGCCATAGCGGCCCATTGGGATTCGCGACCGGCGGTCTTCCTTTTCCGGCAAGCTGTCGATGAAGCCGGGCAAAACATTGTTCATGCGCACGTTCTCAGCAGCATACTTGTCCGAAAACAGCTTGGTGAAGGCAGCAAGTCCGGCCCGGAAGACGCCGGATGTCGGAAACATCGGATCTGGCTCAAACACCGCGAAGGTGGAGATATTGATAACGGTTCCACCACCCTGGCCAGCCATAATCGGCGCGACAAGACGGCTCGGACGGATCACATTCATCAGGTAGTAATCCATGCCGAGATGCCAGTCTTCATCCGGGATCTCCATGATATCGCCCTTTGGACCGTGCCCGGCAGAGTTCACGAGGACATCAATGCGCCCGAAGGCAGTCATCGTCTTGTCGACAAATGCTTTCAGGTCATCATTGTTCAGGTTCGAGCCGGTGTGACCAATCCCGCCAAGTTCCGCGGCGAGCGCCTCCCCCTTGCCGGAAGACGACAGGATCGCGACTTTGAACCCATCTGCCGCCAGCCGTTTTGCTGCGTCCGCTCCCATGCCGGATCCACCGGCTGTGATCAGGGCAATTTTTTGTTTACTCATGACTTGTCTCCTTTGGGCTTAGTTTTAGCGTTGAAGCATCTGCTTGACCAATCATGCTTTCTGCACCTAAACAGTAGAAAAGCTACTGCCAAGGCCTGAGAGCAATGCGCCACCCCAGCCTCAACAAACTCAGAGCATTTGATGCTGCGGCCCGGCACCTCAATTTCCGGCTGGCTGCAGAGGAGCTCAACCTCACACAAGGGGCAGTTGCCCAACAGGTTCGCGCTCTGGAGGATGAACTTGGCGTTCAGCTGTTTGACCGGCTTCCCCGCGGTCTTGCGCTGACCGGGCCGGCAGAAGAGTTTCACGCGCAAGTCCGGCGCGGGCTCGATGAAATCGATCGGGCGATAATCGATATATCCCAACAGGTCCCACGCATCACACTCAGTCTGCCACCCTCTTTCGCAGCACAATGGCTTGTTCCTCGCCTGCCCGGCTTTTTGGACAAGAACCCCGGACTGGATCTCGCGACTCTCGCCACCGAGCGGCTGGCAACCTTCAAAGGCGATGGCGTCGACCTGGCCATTCGGATCGGCACCCCACCTTTTCCAGGCCTCAAAAGCCATTTTCTTGCACCAATTCGGCTAGTGGCCGTCGCATCGCCGATGCTGACCGGAAACCGGAAGACAATAGAAAATATTCAGGATATGCCGCACCTGCGCATTCTTCTGGACAGCCATACCTCCTGGGAAGAGGTGCTAGGGACAGAGCTGCTGCCGGAAGACGTAACTTACCTGAGCTTCAGCCATTCCAGCCTTGCCATCAACGCGGCGTTGGAGGGGCAAGGCATCGCCCTTGTCCCGGAGCTTCTGGTGCAGCGGCAACTCACAAACGGTGCATTGACATGTTTGTGGCGTCAATCCGATCAAGGAATAGGCACACGCGGCTACCATCTTGTTTACCCGGAAAATCCGGTCCGATTTGGCGCAGCACGGCAGAAGGTGATTGATTGGATCTGCCGGGAGTTTGGGAAAGACCGACCGGCATAATATCTGTCCAGTTTTGCTCTGTTCAAACTTCTATTCGTGCCATCCAAAGCAGTGCGACTTGCGTAAGCAGGGTAAAAAAACAGCGCTGGACATTGCCATATGACGATCTTTTCGCCGACCCGCGAATCAGCTCTCCAACACCTTGATGATTTTACACCGCAGATGGGCCGGGCTTATGCGGCTCAGAGGAACCACGATCGCGGCTCTGGCAAGCACACGTCCGTTTCCTGCCTGTCGCCATACATCCGGCGGCGGTTGATCAGCGAGCAGGAAGTCGTGACCGCAGCACTCCGGAACCACGGTCTTGATGGCGCTGAAAAGTTCATTCAAGAGGTGTTCTGGCGCGGATATTTCAAAGGCTGGCTCGAACGCCGTCCGGCCATTTGGACCTCTTATCGGCAAGGGTTGACTGCCGACCTGGAGGATCTAAAGAAGGACAGCGGTCTTCGTCAGGCGGTCGCTCGTGCGGAGGCCGGCCAAACCGGGATCGACTGCTTTGATGCATGGGTGAATGAGCTCATCGACACTGGATACCTCCACAACCATGTACGTATGTGGTTTGCGTCCATCTGGATATTCACATTGAAGCTTCCGTGGCGTATCGGCGCCGATTTTTTCTACCGGCACCTTCTGGACGGCGACCCGGCCTCGAATACCTTGAGCTGGCGCTGGGTTGCCGGACTGCATACGCGCGGCAAGACCTACGAAGCTCAAGCCTGGAACATCGCCAAGTTCACCGGCGGTCGGTTTGCGCCGGAAAGTTCGGAACTTGAAACCGGAGTAAAGTCGCTGGATTGGAGCGAGCCGAACGGGCTGCCGTCCGCGCAACCGCCACGGGATTTTGTTGCGCCGGAACCGGGCAAGCCGACGGCCCTTCTCCTCACCGAAGACGATTGCCTGCCGGAAACGCTGATCCCGGACGGCATCGAACTCGTTGCAACCGCGACGCTGACATCAAGTGACCTGAGATCACCTCGGCCTGTTCCAGATCTCATTCGATCATTCGAAGCAGCGGCTTTGGACGATGCTGCACAACGGATTGGACAGGCGGCGACAAGGTTGAACACAGCTTCGCCAGACCCAATCATCGAGTGGGCGGCAGAAGCCGGAGCCAAGCAGATCCTCACGCCCTATGTCCCGACCGGACCGCTCAAGGACTGGCTGGACGCAGCCCGGCCGAAGCTCGAAAACCATGGCCTCACCCTGACCGAAATCCGGCGTCCTTGGGATGATGCGATCTGGCGCTATGCAACGGCCGGTTTCTTCAAGGTGAAGAAGGAGATTCCAAACATCATCAACCGACTGGAGATCGCATGACAGAACCGGTTCGCATCGGCATCATTGGGGCTGGTATGACAGGGCTCTCTTGCGCCCGAACACTCAAAGATGCCGGGCACGCGCCTATGATCTTCGACAAAGGCCGCGGCATTGGTGGGCGTCTTGCGACCCGGCGGGCAGAGAACGGTCTTCAGTTTGATCATGGCGCGCAATACATCACAGCAAAGACGGAGGAATTTCAGAAACTGATCCAAAGCCTCATGTCCGTTGATGCCGCCGGTGAATGGGACATGGGCGAGCGGACCGGCTTTATCGGTGTGCCCTCCATGAACGCCCTTGCAAAAGCCTTGGCCAGTGACCTCGACATCCGCCGGCAAGCCCAAGTGAGTTCGGTCACCGAGACCGAGGACCGTTGGTTTTTGGCCATCGGTGAAGAATCGCTTGTCTTCGACCGATTGATCATCACCGCCCCGGCCCCGCAAACCATGGCTTTGCTGGGCACCGGACACCCGATCTCAAAACAGATCGCCCATGTCAGTCTTTTGCCCTGCTGGACCTTGATGGCAGCTTTTGTCGATGAGGTTGACGCTCTACCCGCGTCCCACCGCGACCCGGATACCCCGCTGGCCTGGATCGCGAATGAGAAAACCAAGCCAGGGCGCCCCGGCCGGACTGCATTTGTCGCACAGGCAAGTCCCGACTGGAGCAAAGACCATCTGGAACTCGACAAGGCCGCCGCGTCTGACCTGATGCTCAGCGAGCTTTGCAAGAAACTGGACCTTGATCGGAGCAAGGTCATCCATGCCGATGCACACCGGTGGCGCTATGCAAAAGTCGGCACTCCACTCGGAGAACCGTATTTGTCGAATGCCTCCAAAACGTTGTTCCTAGGCGGTGATTGGTGTCTCGACGCCCGTGTGGAAGCCGCGTTTCAAAGCGGCTCTGCAATCGCGGAAGCCCTTCTGAGTGAGCTGTGAAGCAGCTTTTTCAGACGCAAGCGCCCATCAAAACGAACCCATTTCTGAAACGAGGGAGCCACCATGGATTTGCCGATTGAAAACGTCCAATCCTATCCGAGACCACCGATTGTCGAACCGGTCCCGCAGCGGATCCTTGTCGTTCTGGGGTCCGTGGAGATCGTTGATACCACGCGGGCCTTACGGGTGCTCGAAACCCATCATCCACCGACCTATTACATTCCGCCGGAGGATGTGAATGCCCATTTGCGCCGCCTCCCGCAATCCACCCTATGTGAGTGGAAAGGTGCAGCCACCTATTTCGACGTGTCAGCCGGCACCCGGACCGCACGGGCCGCCGCTTGGCGCTATTCCCTGCCAACAGCCGAATTTCAGTCGCTCAAAGACCACCTCGCCTTTTATCCTGGAAAAATGGACCTTTGTCAGGTGGGTTCTGAGCGTGTCGATCCGCAAGCTGGAAAATTCTACGGTGGCTGGGTGACCCCGAACCTTCAAGGTATGCCGAAAGGCGCACCCGGGACCGAACACTGGTAACGCGATCAGACCAACTCCCACTAACGAAAACGGGCGCCCATTGGGCGCCCGTTTACATTTGATTTCAATACCTTCAGTCCGCAAGCGGAACTTTCGGAACCAGGCTTTTCTTCGACGACCCGCCTTTGTCCGTTGGCTTAGACGCCTTAGAGGCCGTTGGTTTGGCCGCCGGTTTGCGCTTGCGCTTTGGCTTTGCCCTTGTAACCGCTTTCGGCTTGGCCTTGGGCGGTGTGGCGCGTTCTTCAACGCTCTCCAAGAGCAGACCGTTGCCGTCCTCGGACACCGACACCTTGACCATGCCGCCCTTTTTGAGCTTGCCGAACAGCACTTCATCAGCCAGCGGCCGCTTGATGTGCTCCTGGATGATACGGCCAAGCGGCCGGGCTCCCATCTGACTGTCGTATCCCTTGTCGGCGAGCCATTTCACAGCATCGTCGCCAAGTTCGAAGGTGACATTCCGGTCTGCAAGCTGGACTTCCAGCTGCATGACGAACTTCTCGACGACCTTGTAGACAACTTCGACCGGCAGGTTGCCGAACGGAATGATCGAATCCAGACGGTTGCGGAACTCCGGTGTGAAAAGCTTGTTGATCGCTTCCTGATCGTCCCCTTCCCGCTTGATGCGGTTGAAGCCCACCGGCATTTTAGCCATATCGGCCGCGCCTGCGTTGGTGGTCATGATGAGGATGACATTGCGGAAGTCGACTTGCTTGCCGTTGTGGTCAGTCAGCTTGCCGTGATCCATGACCTGCAGGAGAATGTTGAAGAGGTCCGGATGGGCCTTTTCGATTTCATCCAACAGAAGGACGCAGTGCGGATGCTGGTCGACGCCGTCGGTCAACAGCCCGCCCTGATCGAACCCGACATAACCCGGAGGCGCGCCGATCAGGCGGGACACCGTATGCCGCTCCATGTACTCCGACATGTCGAAGCGGATCAGCTCCACACCCATCGATGACGCCAGCTGACGCGCGACCTCGGTCTTGCCAACACCCGTTGGTCCGGAGAACAGGTAGGACCCGATCGGCTTGTCCGGCTCGCGCAATCCAGCGCGAGCAAGCTTGATCGCGGATGCCAACGTTTCGATGGCGTTGTCCTGACCGTAAACGACGCGCTTCAGATCCTTGCCAAGGTTTTCCAGAACCTCTGCATCGTCCTTGGAGACCGACTTCGGCGGGATCCGCGCCATCGTTGCAATGGTGTTCTCGATTTCTTTGACGCCGATTGTCTTACGGCGGCGGTTTTCCGGAACCAGCATCTGGCTCGCACCGGTCTCATCCAGAACGTCGATCGCCTTGTCCGGCAGTTTCCGGTCGGCAATATACTTAGCCGACAGCTCAACCGCCGTCTTGATGGCATCGTGTGTGTACCGGACCTTGTGGAAATCCTCGAAATACGGCTTCAGGCCTTTCAAAATGTCGATGGCGTCCGGAATGGTCGGCTCGTTGACATCGATCTTCTGGAACCGGCGCACAAGTGCCCGGTCTTTTTCAAAGAACTGACGGTATTCCTTGTAAGTCGTCGACCCGATGCACCGGATGGCACCAGAAGCCAGCGCCGGCTTCAGGAGGTTGGAGGCATCCATTGCCCCGCCTGATGTGGCACCTGCACCGATGACCGTATGGATCTCATCGATGAACATAACCGCACCCGGGTAGTCCTCGATTTCCTTGACCACCTGCTTCAGCCGCTCTTCGAAATCACCGCGATAGCGCGTACCTGCGAGCAGCGCCCCCATGTCGAGTGAAAAGATCGTTGCATCCTGCAGAACTTCAGGCACATCGGCATTGACGATGCGGTGGGCCAAACCTTCAGCAATCGCCGTCTTGCCCACACCTGGGTCACCGACGAACAACGGATTGTTCTTGGACCGGCGGCACAGGATCTGGATGGTCCTCTGGATTTCGCTGTCCCGCCCGATCAGCGGGTCGATCTTGCCCTTCTCCGCCTTCTCATTGAGGTTGACGCAGTAGGCTTCCAGAGCGTCGGTTTTCTGTGTCGGCTTTTTCTCAGCATCGTTGCCGGAAAGCACGTCTTCTTCTTCCGCGCCCTCAACCGGCCGGGTCTCCGACATGCCGGGACGCTTCGCGATCCCGTGAGAAATGTAGTTGACTGCGTCGTAGCGGGTCATGTCCTGGTCTTGCAGGAAATAGGCTGCGTGGCTTTCGCGCTCTGCAAAGATCGCCACGAGCACATTTGCACCGGTAACCTCTTCGCGCCCTGACGACTGCACATGTATAACAGCGCGCTGAATCACACGCTGGAAACCGGCAGTCGGTTTGGCGTCCTCGTCACTATCGGTGACAAGGTTGTCGAGTTCGGTTTCGATGTATTCGATCAGGTTCTGCCGGATCGTGTCCAGATCCACATTGCACGCCCGCATGACGGCGGCCGCGTCCTGATCGTCCAGCAAAGCCAAAAGAAGATGCTCTAGCGTAGCGTACTCCTGCTGGCGCTCATTGGCGAGCGCCAAGGCTTGGTGGAGGGCTTTTTCAAGACTGCGTGAGAAAGAAGGCACGTGTGTAAGTCCTCACTTTTTTTCCATGACGCATTGCAGGGGATGCTGGTGCCGGCGCGCGAAATCCATAACCTGTGTCACCTTGGTCTCGGCAACTTCATAGGTATAGATCCCGCATTCCCCAACGCCGTGATGATGCACGTGCAGCATGATGCGCGTGGCTTCTTCACGGTTCTTTTGAAAGAAGCTTTCCACCACATGGATTACGAATTCCATCGGCGTGTAGTCATCATTCAAAAGCAGCACGCGATACAGGTTTGGCCGCTTGGTGACTGTTTTCGTCCGGGTGACAACAACCGTTCCGGCGTCGCCACCGTCCTTGTCATAATCAGGTCCCGCAGTCATTTCCGTTACACTCGTATGTGTCACTCCAGCCCTAACCGTCTCATTTCCAATAGGCCCGCTTAGCATTCAGAGCTGGTCCCGGCCTTATCTTACGCAGGTTACATCCCACCGGATATCCGGCCTTCGGATATGTAATCCTGCCGCGCTCGAGGCACTTTCGCAATGGTCGATTTCATCAACATCTGGGCATTTGCCATCCCGGATGCATCAGCATGTTGTCAATTACGGATGTAGGTCTCTAAAATCCGATTAAAAGACCGTGCTTTGAGCGAAAATCGACCAACGTTCTCACCAAGACGGGGAAAAAAGAATAATTGGGTAAATCCCAAAAACACAAAAACCCGGCCGTAACCGACCGGGTTTTCAAAAACTCACTCCAGGCACAGGCCCAGGGATGGCAAGTTACTTGCCGAACTTACCGATCATGCCTTCGTAAGGCTTGTAGGCGTCTTTGGACAGATCAGTGACCATTTCACCGATCTTGGTCATTTCGCCAACAAAGCCCTCGTAGGAGGTCTTCACATAGTCAGCCTGGGCTTCAAATGCAGTGTCGATGGATTTGGAAGCCACCAGCTTCTCAACAGCGGCTGTGCCTTCTTCGAAGGATTTCTTCTGATAATCAGCAACCTCAGCAGCAATTGCCTGAAATCCTTTGCTCATGGAGCCGAATGATTCCATGGCCATGTCCATGCTGTCTTTGCTCATCTTCTGGATTTCATTGAAGTTGTTCATCATGTCGTTTGCCCTTCTCCGGCGAACCGGTCGTCAGCGGCATCAACTGTGACCCGTCTGAACTGTCCGGCGCGCTTATCGCTTTACCTAACGCAAGCTTCATAATGCACTGCACAAATTCTGTCAAGGTGATTTTGCAATGCAAAAACAACTTTAACGGGAACAACTTAAGTAAATCCCGAAAAGCTAATTTTCTGGCAACCCAACGGAAACCGGGTCAATTATGAGCGCCACTGCCCGTTCCTAAACCCAGACATGCGCAGTCTGAGTTTTCACGGCCAGCTCTCCGCACCGATACAAATAAGGTTCAAACTGAAGAAACCATCCCAATTGAAAAAAGAAGCGCGAATTCGCAATTCCTTTTCACCGAAAATATAAGCGTTAGACGACCAATGCATTTTCTTGACGCTTCCCTCTTCAAAAAAATAAAAAGACGGTACTTCAAAGTAACCGTTCCATTTTCACTATCAATTATGCTCAATGCATACACTGGCCCGGAAGACCATTCGAGCAAGATGCGGATTTACACTTGATTAACCATAACAAAAAACAAAAAATTTAAGTGCTTTTCTGGCATCCCCTTTACACATTCGTAACCGTGATTCCATCAAATAGCCCTCGTACTTCGCGGACGGCTTGAATGAACGGCCTGGGGCTGGCCGATCATCCCCGTCCACAAAAAGAAACGCGTGACCCGAATTGGGAAAAGTAACAGTGTTAGGTATGCGTTCTTCACGCTCTGCGCGAATGATTGGCCGTCTCGGCAAAATGCTTGTCGTCGGCACTCTTGTGCTCTGCGCCCCAACCGTGGCTTCGGCCAATCCTAAATATGCTGGCATCGTCGTGGATGCCAAGACCGGCAAAACCCTCTATGCGGCCAATGCGGACGCCTACCGGTTCCCGGCCTCGCTGACGAAGATCATGACGACCTACATTATCTTCGAAGAGCTTGAGGCGGGCCGGCTTTCCATGTCCAGCCGTTTGAAAGTTTCAAAAAACGCCGCTGCTGAAGTGCCGTCAAAACTCGGCTTGAAACCGGGCAGCACCATTTCGGTGAAAGATGCGATTGGTGCGCTGGTCACCAAATCGGCCAACGATGTGGCAACCACTGTTGCGGAAAACATCGCCGGTTCCGAAGCAGCATTTGCCCGACGGATGACCCGGACAGCCCGGCAACTCGGCATGTCCAAGACAACCTTCCGAAACGCACATGGTTTGCCGAACTCAAAGCAACGGACCACTGCACGTGACATGGCGACATTGGGCCGCGCCATCCAGGAGCGGTTTCCGGAGCGGTACAAGCTGTTCAATACCCGTGTCTACAAATACAAGGGCCGCAACCTGCGCAATCACAACAGACTGCTGGGCAGTGTGAAAGGCGTGGACGGGATCAAGACGGGTTATATCCGGGCATCGGGCTTCAATCTGGTCACGTCCGTTCAACGAAACAACCGTCATATCGTTGCTGTTGTCATGGGCGGCCGCACCGGCGCACGCCGAAATGCTCATATGACTGACCTGATCGGACGGTATTTGCACAAGGCGAGCCGAGGCACGCGGACTGCACCGCTGATTGCTTCGGCCGGTCCCGTTTTCGCTTTTGATGCGGCGTCCCTTAAAGAACCGCCGCTACCTGCGAATAAGCCGGGTGGTGGAATTGCACCGCCTGCAACCGGGGCGCCGGTCGTTCTTGCAAGTGCCTACGCACCGGTAAAACTTCCGGAAGACGCGCTGGCTGCCAATCAGGTCCCTGCCCCTGCTCCGGCACCGGTTCCAGGCTTTGGAAATGAAGTTCCGATCCCGCCGAAGGCCGTAAAGTCACGCTTCAATGACACGTTCGCGGTTGCAACATCTCTGCCACCGATCCCGAGAACCAGCCCGGACGCATCGATCACGACACAGTCCATTTCCAAGACGGCTCTTCTGCAGGCAGCGCGCCAGCAGGCGGGTATCGATCTGCCGGTCCGCAATGACGAGCAGGCTCCAAGCGCTCCGATCCCGGTACGCACTGTTGCAACTGAAGCCATTGAAGTCATTCCGGCGGCCGAAGTCGGTGCAACGCAGACAGCTGCACTGACGCAAACCATTGATGCGTCTTCAGAAGAGCTGGCGCAGGGCGATGCTGACGAAAATGAGCGCGGAGATGCCGATAGTGCGGCTGAACCCGCTATCGCGGTCTCTGGCTGGCAGGTGCAGATTGCTGCCGCCGAAACCGAAGCTCAGGCCATGGCCCTTCTTCAGAGAGCTGAAGCACGGACCGGCAACGCCTTGAACAACCGCACACCTTTCACAGAGCCTGTCGAGGCCAATGGCACGACGCTCTATCGCGCCCGCTTTGCCGGGTTCGACAACAAATCTGCAGCCCGTAGGGCCTGCCGTACCTTGAAAAAGGCGAAATTCGCCTGCTTCGCCATCTATGAGTAATTGAGTAACGGATGTCGTTAATGTCTTCTGAGAAGCGTGTCTTTCGCCTCGTTGATTTTCGCCGCGAGGAAACCGGAGCCTCCTTGGTCGGGATGGACCCGCATCATAAGCCTGCGGTGCGCGGCTCGGATTTCCGCGTCCCCGGCATCGGGAGAAAGCCCCAGGATCTGGTAGGCCTCCTCATCTGTCATGGGGCCCGAGCTCGACGCGCTTCTCTGCCGATGTGTGGCATCCGGCTCGAAGTCTTCACGCCAACCGGCAAGCCTGCGGTCGAGATAAGCTTCGACTAGCTTCAGGCTTTGATCGTCCTGATGAGCTTCCTGCCAAAACGTCTGCAGCTCCTCATCTGTCAGATCATCCAGCCGGCGGCCCTGGAAACTGCCGGCAAGTACCGTTCCAGATAACGCACCAGTGTCATGGTCCAATTCCATTTCGACCATGGCAGAGCGGACCTGGGACTGCTGCCCGGCAGTCTTTTGGGGATTATAACCCGACAAGTTCCGCAGTCCGGCCAATCCAAGCAGCGACAACCCAAACCCGAACGCCGGGATCGCCAGCGCAAACCTTCCGGTAACGGCAAAAACACCCGCAAGGATCATCAAGAGAATACCGCCATAGGTGCGGATAGACTGCGCGAGCCTGGCCGGGTTGGCCTGAACGAACTGCCGCATCATGGCAATGAAGACGACAAGCAGCACAAGGCCGAGAAGCAAATAGATCATGATGACGGCTTGAGTTGCTCCAACAACAATCGGGCGCCCTGCCCGCCTTTCTTTTCAAACGCAGTCAGCGCCTTGTGACCACCGCTAGCGAAAACAGCAACCGCCTTCAAGAGCTCGGAAAGTTGACGCGCAGCACCGGCGTCAAACGGACAATAAGCTCCGTTGGTTAAACGGGCGATTTCGCGGAACGCGCTCTCTGCAACCTGATCCCGGCCTTCTTGAAAAAGAAACATCGGCACTCCCAGAAGGCCAAGCTGACCTGCCTTGTCACATAGGGCGTCGACGTTTTCTTCCATGCAGTCGCCGACATAAACAACCGCCGCAATTTTCTCTTTTTCCGCAGCGCTGATCGCAGCTGAAAGTACTTTACGGATCTGCGTGTGACCGCCTTGGCAGGTAATCCGGCTCATCACTCCGGCGAGCTCCTGCCCTGTTTCAAACCAACGCGAGGCTCTGCACTCGCCAAAGCCGCGGAAATAGACAAGCTTGATCTTGAGGCCACCAATGGACGCGGCTTCCTGAAACATCTCACCCTGCAACTGACAAGCCGTGTCCCAAGTGGGTTGCCGGCTCATTGTAGCATCGAGCGCGAAGATCAGCCGGCCGGATGTACCCGGGGCCGGGCGCGGCGCTGACTTCACCTTGTCGAGAAAAGCGGACACATCGGCCTCGGTCGAACGGACAGTCTGATCCTGCCGTTTCGCCGGGGTATTCATGCTGTCCCGTGTCTTTGCCAAGACTGAGTGTCCCTTATCCTGCCGTTCACAACCCGAACTTGGTTCTTGGGACCGTCTACGTCAACGCTTTTGCCGCAATTGCCGCAGGCGGTTTGCAATCAAATGAGACAGAGCTCCGTGAGATCCCGCCGCATGCTGTCCGGCATGTTCTGAACATCTCCACCGGCACGAATATCCTTTGGTGCATCTTCGGCCTTCAGATAACGCCACCCCTGGAACGGCCGCTTTGGCTGATATTGTGTGAGTATCAACCGCGGCTCCAGCACCAGGTCGCAGCGTTTCACCCCAGCATCATCGGTAAAAGGCCGAATATCCAGGAGATGCTGACGTGCCTGAATTTTTCCTTTGATGACCCAATAGAGCGACCCGCCATCCAGCAGCGCGTCACGCCGGGTCGGCACCATACGCGTGGTATGGGTGGTGTGTGCGCCAAGCCCGGCCGCCCGCGCCTGCTCAACGCGAAAGTCGATCCAGGCCTGAAGGCTCTCGACGCTATCAGCACCCACACAGAGTTTCACAAGATGCAAGGTCATAAAACTGACCTATCAGTTAACAAAGCAAGGTCAAGAGAGCGACCGTCTGCAGCGGTGGATAGTGATTACAACAAGGGCTTACGCTCTTGCGCTTGAAGCGGTAAACCGGTCATCTCGTACAATGGATGTATTCGTTACAGGTGGCACGGGCGGGATCGGCTCGGCAGTAGTCAAACAGCTCGCCCAGGACGGTTGCCAGGTCATCGGCCTGTCCAGATCCGATCAATCTGCAGAAAAACTGCGCCGCCTCGGCGCCTCAGCTTATCCCGGCGATCTGCGGGATCCGGCCACGTGGGTTGAGCGGGCAACAGCATGCGATGCTGTTGTCCACCTCGGAGCGACCTTCTCGTCCGACATGGGCAAGGTCGACCGGATCGCCATGCTGGAGATGAAAAAAGCCGCGCGGCACCGCAAACAACCGCTCAAAGTTGTTTATACCGGTGGGATTTGGCTGTACCCGCCCTGCAAGGCAGGAGACATGCTCAATGAGAAAACGCCGTTTTCACCGCTGCCTGCCTTTCGGTTCATGACAGAGACCATCAAGACGCTCTCCACAGGAACAGACCTCGCGCTTTGCGTGGTCCACCCTGCCCTTGTGTGCGGACCAGATTTTGGTCCGGTTGCAGAAATGACAGCTGCCTTGAAACAGAGCGGGAGGTTTGAAACCCGGGCCTCGGAACACACGTTTTGGCCGCTGGTTGAAGTATCCGACCTTGCCCGGCTCTACGCGCTGGTGTTGCGTCAGACCCGATTCCGCATGTCCGTCATAGGCAGTGGTATCTCCGGCGTCTCCGTAGACCATCTTACAAGCCATATCTCAGCTCGTCATGGCAAGCCTCTGGAAATCGTTACGCAGCCGGCCCCGGAAGGTATTGATCGCGATCAGGACTGGGCCGCCGGCTACGCTCTGTCCCAATCTGCAGACAACACACATGCGAAACGGCTTCTTTCCTGGTCTCCGGAGCACGCCGCAGTCGAGGATCTGGTGATCTCGCTTTCCAGATAATCGGCACCTCATCGACCGAGCGAAGACTTTATCAACATACGTACGGTAGCTTTCAGGGATCATTACCGAACGGATGATCGACATTGCGGCTTTTCCTCTCGCTGGTTCTAATTTGGATGCTTTCAGGTACTGCCCTGGCAGATACCATGCAGCCGCTTGGAAGGTTTCATGTCATCAACACGGCAGGCTTTATTGAGCGGGACGGCAATCGGGCACCGCTTGCGTCTGATCTTGAGACAGGCGAACTCACGCTTTACAGAAATGTCGTGGGCAATCTGGTTTTGACCATCAGCGAAACAGACATTGAACTCTTTGAGGTTGAAAATGGCCTCGCTGGTCTGACCTGGAACTCAGGAAACTCATCTCTGTTGGAAGCTGCGGACATTCTGGATTTGAGCCCTCACACCCTGCCAGAGCAAGTGCAGGCCTGGGGCGCCGATGTCACCTGGCCGGGACAAGGCGAAGTGCAGCTTGTGCTTCTGCCGCTAGGCGAAAATGCATACAGCAGTTTTCTGATCAGCCATCCGGGAAGCAGCACGGTTGTGCGTCAGATGGAGTTGCGCAAAGTCTCAGGACCGCCAAACCGCCCAGCCCCAAAAGCGACTGTTCCAGCTCCCGTATTGAATTGAAAAACGTCAGAACTTGACTGTTTCACCGCCCAATCGGACAGCCAGAAAGCAAAAAGCCGCAGCGATCGCTACGGCTTTTGTGTTTCGTGCGCCCTCAGGCTTATTTGGCGATGGCGACGGCTTGTTTGGCGTTGTCAACGTCGTTGAACAAGAGAACCATGGCGAGTGCGATGCCAACGGCTCCGACTGTCCAAAGTGTCACGCTCCAACAAGATTTCTGCACGTTTTCGTCCATTAAATCCCTACATATTTTTCCGCGTTGCGGGCCGCATCCGACCGCAAATGTGGCGCTAGTGAGGCGAGGTGGTAAACGATCCCTTACCTGTTCGCAAGTGCAAAAATCTGGCATCAGTTCTGCAATTTTCACATTGCCGGTTTTTTGTTTTAATTTGAGCAACTTACGGCCCTGAGAGCAGTTGCACATATTCTGATCAGCTTGCCGCAAACGTAAGAACCCAGCCCCAATTATGTCCGATTCCAAAGAAGACGCGGCACCTGTTTTGGGGCCCTTTTATCGCTCATCCGCATATCCATGACAGTTGCCTCAGGAATTTGTCCTTCACCGCTTATGCTGGGCTGACGTTCCCGATAAGATGCGCAGGTTCCACGTCAATCGCTCTCAAGACCATACGGACCTCTATGCACGCCCTATCCCAACTCGATTATGCCGCCGCCGGCCTGTTCCTGGTAGCTTGGCTCGGTTTCAACCTGCTGATTGATCTGGGTCCGCTGCGCAAGAAAACCCTGTCATATGCGATGGAAACGCAGCGTCGGAACTGGATGCTGACCATGGCAACGCGCGAGGTCCGGATTATGGACACCGCGATCCTGTCGGGATTGCAGCAAGGCACGGCCTTCTTTGCATCAACCGCCTTGCTGGCAATCGGGGGAAGCTTTGCCCTTCTGGATGCGACAGATCGCATTCTTCAGGTCGCCGGAGATCTCTCCATCCCGGTTTCCGACAGCCGTGCTCTCTGGGAGATCAAAGTGTTGGGGCTCATGCTGATTTTTGCTTACAGCTTCTTCAAGTTTGGTTGGGCGTATCGGCTCTTCAACTACGCCAGCATCGTCATGGGCGCTGTTCCGGAGCGCAGCCAGGGCGATCCGGACGCCATTCGCGAAATTGCGGGAAAAGCAGGTGAGCTAAACGTCCTTGCCGGCCGCCACTTCAATAGAGGCCAGAGGGCGCTCTTCTTCGCCATCGGCTTTCTAGGATGGTTCGCCGGCCCGATCGCCTTCGCGATCCTGACCGTCGCCGTGTTTTTGGTGCTCCTGCGCCGTCAGTTTTCTTCCAAAGCCCGCGCAACAGTTATGTCCGGGCAGTTGTCGAACTTCTCTCCAGACGTCAGATTGGGAGAATACACCGACACCGGATCATCAAACCCCTTCACGTGATAGCTGCCAAACAGTCCTGAGCGGCAGCCCATCAGGCCTGCAACATTGTCGGACACGAGCACTTCGCGGCCCAAGTCCTTGGCCAGTTCCGCAATGCGCGCGGCGAGATTGACGGCCGGTCCGACAACAGTGAAATCAAGACGCGTTTCGCTGCCGACATTGCCATAAAATACATCGCCTGCATGCAAAGCGATCCCGACGCTCATGTCAGGTGTCACCATGCAGGTTTTCTGCTGATTGATCTCTCCGATCTTCTTCAGCGTGTCCCGTGCAGCCAACAAGGCGTTGTAGGCAGCTGACTTCGCTTCCTCTTCCGTTTCGTAGGGGAAGATAGCCATCACCTCGTCGCCGATGAACTTCAGCACCTCACCGCCGTGAGCCTCAACGGCTTCGGTCATCGCACCGAAGTATTTGTTGAGGAACAGAACAAGCTTGTCGGCAGGCAGACTATTGGACAGACGGGTAAATCCGCGGATATCGGCAAAGCTGATCACAGCCTTGATCCACTCGCCCTCCCCGCGCCGGGTCGTGCCATCAAGCACCTTCAAACCTGCCCTTGGGCCGACATAGGTATTAAGCACGGTTTCCGCAGTGCGGCGTAGCGATTTGAGTTCGCACACGAGCGCCAACGGCCGCATGATCGAATCGAAAACACTCAAGTTACCGCCCGAAAAGCCTTTGGGTGCCTTCGTCGCGAAGGTCGCGACCTTCACCGAGCCATCTGAAAACGGCATCGGCAGAGCGATGTAATCGGTGTAGCCCTCTTCACGGAGTTCCTGGCAGACCGGAAAATCATCGTCGGTGCCGGCGCAGTTGGAGATGTCGACCCGGACAGGCTGTTTGGTTTCATGAACACGTTTGATCGGGCTGCTTTCGTAATTGGCGTCAGCATCTTCGCCGGGGACATAGCGCCGGAGCTCGCGTGTGCCTTCGCTGTCCCAGATCGAACCTTCCGCACGAACGTTCGGGTGAACGATCCAGATACCCGTTGTCGCACGGTCGACCGGCACACCACCCGCCCGCAGCCGCTGCGCAAGTTCACTAACGATTTCAAGAGTGCCGTCCAGCTGGGGTGCGTCGCTGTAAAGCCATTGCACCACATCTGCCGCGACAAGCGGCGCTTCGAGGACCATCTGCCCGCCCTTACTTTTCAAATGAGATGAAACCCATATGGGTCTCTTAACCGGAGAATAAAAGTGGTGTTTTTCGGAAACTTTTACTGGTTAAGAAAAACCCGGGCCTGGAAACAAGGCACTGCTGCGGCCAGTCATCCAATAAACCGTTAGGCCGATCCACTCCCGAACACCAATGTCCAGGCGGCGCAACCCTTTGGACGCACCATCAAAGCCGAGTCCCCAATCCGCGCCACCGCGGGTTCGGTAGTCAACAGGATAGGCTGTTACGCCGGTCCATCCGGCAGCTTCAAAAACCCCCATGGATCGGGGCATATGGTACGCCGAGGTCACCAAAAGCCAGGTCTGTCCCGGCTTTGGATCGACCAGCTCTTTCGTGAGAACAGCGTTCTCCCAGGTGTTCCGGGATTCGTCTTCCAAAATTATGCGTTGTGAAGCGATACCGAAATCGTCAAACAGGCGCGACGCCCCTTCGGATTCCGTCGCCTGCCCCGTGATGATTGTCCCCTGGCCGCCGGTATGAATGATCAAGGCTTCAGGGAGCTGCTTGGCAAGCCGGGCAGCGATGGTCAACCGCTCCCCGGAAACGGTCAAAGCCGTCTCACCGCGCGCACCCGTGACCACCGTATCGACCGCGCCGCCCAAAATGATAACGCCGTTGAAAGACCCGAGCTCAGCCGGTCTTGAAAACCTGTCTTCCAAAGGCTGGATCAACAAGTTTGCTGCCGGAGAAAACCCGCAAATGACGAGGCCAAGTGCGCCAACCCAAATGAACCGCCGCCCCCACTTTTGAAGCCGCGTTCCCATCGATACAATCAGGCCGACCACAACAAGCGCAATCAGGAAATTGGACGGCTGAATGAAAAACGCTGCAATCTTGGAAAGATAAAAGAACATCTACTTATATCACTCTGGATCCCAGACAGGCCCCCAGGCGGCGTTGATTAGCCGGCCCTCAGGCCTTCCCAAGGCGCTGATTTGCGCCATCTCGTCGCTGTCGAGCTCGAAATCAAAAATTTCAATGTTGGCTTTCAGCCGATCCGGATTGCTGCTCTTTGGGATGGCGATGACGTTCGGCTGCTGCACATGCCATCGCAATGTGATCTGAACCGGCGACTTGCCATACTTCTCAGCCAAATCGCGGAACAAGCCTTCCTGATCAACCCGCCCTTTGACGATCGGACAATACGCGGTCAGCGCCATTCCAAGATCCTGTGTCGTCTGCAAGAGCGTTCGCTGGCTCAAGAAAGGATGATACTCAACCTGGTTGGTCACAAGCTGGCCACCGGCAAGATCCTGCGCCTGCCGCAACAGCGCGGACGGGTAATTGGACACACCAATCGACCTTGCAAGGCCGCGGTCTTTCGCTTCAACAAGTGCGCCGATGGTTTCCGCGAGCGGTATGTCGGGGTTTGGCCAGTGAACGAGCAAGAGATCCACATAATCGGTTTGAAGCTTGCGAAGACTTGTTTCTGCCGAAGTACTGAATGCATCGGCTGCGAGCTGATCCCACCAGACCTTGGTGGTCAGAAAGAGGTCCGGGCGGTTCATACCGGAAGCGCGAATCCCATCGCCGACCTCAGATTCGTTTTCATAATACGCTGCCGTATCCACATGGCTGTAACCGTTCTGTAAAGCAAATGACACAGTCTGCGCGCATTGTGACCCACGCAAATCCCAGGTTCCCAACCCAATAGCCGGGATCGATACGTCACGAATAGATCTGAAAATCATTGTGGATTCTTCCATGGATGAAACAGCTGTGATGACAGTCACAGCCACCGCAGACGAAAGGGGTCAAACTTCCCGCAACGTTCGCAAAGATGGCCGGAGACAGTGATATGACATTGTATATGAAAATTGGTGGCAGAAAGGCAGTCTTGGCTGCAATTCCCCCGCTCAGAGACCGACTGGAGTCCGATCCGTGTTTCGATCTTGCACCGCTGCGCGGTGAGTTCGATGCGTCGGGAGACTTTTGCGAGTTCCTGGTTTTCCTCTTCGGCGGTTCCCCGTTTTATGACGGCAAGCCTGTGACCGACCTCCTCTCGCCCCTGTGCGATTGCGACGATGTTTATCGCCGTTTCGTAGACCACCTCGTGGCGGTATTGCTTCACGGTGATCAAAACGAGGAAAACGAAGCGGAACTGCGTTCGCTCATGGAACGTCTGCGCCCACATGTTCTGGCGCCCAGGCCCACAGCTCCAGTTCTGGTCTATTCCGTAGACAACGACCAACTGCGCGCCTGACGCTGCAAACAGAAGCGCCGGCGACTTCCATCACCGGCGCTCTTTGTTCTAAGACTGAAAGGATCAGCCGAGTTCGTTGACGCTGGTCACGACTTTCCCGACGAGGCCATAGTCAATGCCCTCTTCCGGGCTCATCCAGTAGTCACGATCTGTATCTTTTTCGATACGCTCGATCGGCTGCCCGGTTGCATCCGCGAAGATCTTGTTAAGACGATCGCGCATCTTAATGATTTCCTTGGCCTGGATCTCGATGTCCGTCGCCATACCGCCGGCGCCACCGGACGGTTGGTGCAACAAGAAGCGGGTGTTCGGCGTGCAAAAGCGCAACTCTTTCGGCACAGAAACGTAGATCAAGGCACCGGCACTTGCGACCCAGCCCATGCCGAGAATACGAACTTCCGGAGAAATGAACTTGATGGCGTCGTGGATCATGTCACCGGATTCAACGTGACCGCCCGGAGACGACACGATGACGGTGATCGGATCATTGGAAACTTGTGCCAGCGCCAGAAGGCGGGCGCACACGTCACGGGCCATGTCCTGGGTCACCGGACCTGTAATCAGGACGGTGCGCGCTTCGAACAGATGCTTGTCGACCTGGATCGACGGTTGGGCTTTGGACTTGTCCTCGTCTTCATCGTCGAGGCGTGCAGGCACCGTGGTCGAATAGTTTTTCATGCGCAGGATTTAGCTCCCTTGGCTGTTGTGCCGGTCATTCCCGGCGGTTCTTTCCGGTCTGGTCAGCGGGCCGAGCCGAACCGGTTTGTCCCATGTGTAAGCGAAGAGCTGCGCTCTCGCAAATCTTGTCAGCGTTCTTAAGCCGAAAAGAGTTATCAGACCGGCAACATATGCTCACAAAGACGCTTTTCAATCCGGCCGGTGTGGATGAATGGGGAGTTTGTCGCCCCGGCGCCCCGCGATCAGATGCCAGACCAGCATCATTCCAAACGGCAGAGACGGCCAGACGAACCACAACGTCGACAGGCCTGAGGTCAACAAATTGAGGACAAAGAAGAAGCCGATCATGAAAACACAGGACTGGACCCGCCTCGGTTGAGACCGGATCCATCGGCGCGCCTGTTCAAATCCGTTCGCCACCGCCTGCGTGTCTTTTTCCCAATTGCCACTGCTGTTGGGTTCAGCAGTGTCCTGCAAGTCGTCCTCTTCAGATCCAGCGGTCTCAGGAGAGTTCCGGCCACCGAGGCGCACTGAGAAAGTTTGCACAGGTTCGGAGACATTCTTGACCTGTTTTGGCCCGAGCGGCTCGAAGCCGAGCGCCAGTTTTGTGCGGACCTGGTCGTAAACCGATTGTGACAGCATAATGCCGCCCTTTGGGGCCAGTTCCTGCAGCCGTGCGGCGACGTTGACGCCATCACCGTAGATATCATCGCCCTCAATCATGATATCGCCGAGGTTCAACCCGATCCGGAATTCCATGCGGGTCGCGTCCGGCAACTCGGCGTTTTTATGAGACAGCTCGTTCTGGATTTCGACTGCGCATTGCACCGCCTCAATCACGGAAGAAAACTCGATGATGACCGCATCGCCCCAAGTATTGACGATGCGCCCACTATGCCGTGCTGTGAGGGAAGACATGATGCTGCGGTAGGTTTTCAGACGATTGAGCGTGCCGTCTTCATCCTGCTCCATGAGCCTGGAATAGTGTGCAACATCCGCACACATGATAGCGGCCAAACGGCGCTTCGCCCGTTCCATCAATCTACCCCTGACTGCCCGGCGCCCGATAACATACTTGTGACCGTCGCCTTAGTTAGGAATGGGAATCTTCGGCTGAAATTGCAAGGAAAAACCTTTGTCAATTGTCGCAATGCCGGTCGTGAGGTGAGTTCCAATCCCGGTAACTCACTGCGTTTCAGCAAGCGTTCTCAAAGCGTTCAGCGCATCTTCCGCCCGTTCTTCTGGAACAAAAACATGGTCGTGAAAAAACGCCGCAACCACGTTTGCCGGGATACCCTCCTCCGCCAAAGCTCTGGCAACAGCTGCCGTCAAACCAACCGCCTCTAGCGACGAATGCACTGTCAGAGTGATCCTGCGGAACCATTCTGCCTCAACCAGTTCGAGCTCCCGTGCCCGTTCCAGCGGGAGAATGGCCGTCATGCCCTCCGTCTCGGAAAAAAGACCGATCGGTTCGTACTCAGCGAGTTCAACGAGGCTCTTCGTTGCAAACGTGCAGAACACATACGGCTTGGGATCAAGCATTGGCCGCATATGGGAGATCAGGTTTTGGAGGTCGGTTTCACCGGTCATGATTTTCCATCTGCTTGCGTTTGTGTTGCTGCGCTTTGGTCCGAGATGCTCTGCTTGCAGACTAAACACCTGCCAAAAACACAACAAGCAGGCCACTGCCGATGGCCAAAAATTTCTGAACCGGCTTTGTGAACCCGATCACGCCAAAGGAAATCAGGCCCAGACCGAGACCGATCTTGGCCGCAGCCAACAGCGCCAAAGTCGGTGCATCGGATAGGGCAATCACCGACGGGTTGGCGATCATCGCCAAGGGAATGACGTAGAGCCCGATGCCCAGCGCCATCGCCGTGAAAGCCACTTTCAGCCAGTTCTCGCCGATCATCCCGGCTGCAATGAAGACCGCCCCACACACTGGGGGGGTGATGGTAGAAATCAGCGCAAACCAGAACACAAACAGATGCGCTTGAAGCGGTTCAAGACCCTGCTCGATAAGGGCTGGCCCGGCAACCGAAACACAGATGACGTAGGCCGCCGTCGTTGGGACTTCCATGCCCAGAACCAGACATGCAATGGCAGTCAGCAATAGCGCCGGCCACAAGTATCCGCCAGACCCGGAGAGGATCAGCGAAGTGATCTTCACCCCGAGCCCGGTAATCGCGAGAACACCGATGATGATAGAGGCGCAGATGATGATCGAGGCGATGACGGAGACTTGGCGCGCTGCATTCACAAAGGCGCTTTCCAACCGACCAAGGATCTCCTTGCCCGAAGCCACACCTTTTGCAGTGAAAAACAGAAGGACAAAGCCTGCCAGAATGGCGAGGCAGGCCGCATACTGCGGTGTGTATTTCGCGACGAACATTCCGTAAAGCAGCACCGCAAACGGCACCATGAAGAACGCCGAGGTGATGAGCACCTGGCGGACCGGCGGCCGGTCCTCCTTCGCCACGGCTTTCAGATTATGATGGCGGGCGTAGGCATTGATGCCGATCCAGACCGCGAAAAAGTAGAGAATCGCCGGCAACAGTGCGGCCATCATGATCTGCGTGTACGGTACGCGGGTCAGTTCGACCATGACAAAGGCTCCTGCCCCCATCAGCGGCGGCATGATCTGGCCACCAGAAGACGCAACAGCCTCTACAGCGCCAGCCAAACGTTTGGGATATCCCAGCCGCGTCATCGCCGGCAATGTAATTGCCCCGGTTGAGGCGACATTCGCCGACGCCGAGCCGGAGATGGACCCAAAGAGCGCAGAAGACAGCACGGACACCTTGGCCGCACCGCCCTTGAGACGGCCCGCCGCTGCGGCTGCCAGGTTCATGAAGCCTTGGCCCGCTTCGCCGGCATTCAAAACCGCACCGAAGATCACAAAGATCGCAACCACATTGACCGAGACCCCGGTCAGGCTGCCCCAGATCCCGCCCTCGGCGATGGTGAGTGTTCCAAGAAAGCTGGCCAGCGGTGTTCCTGAATGCCCGAATTCACCCGGAATATGTTGACCGAACAACCCGTAAGCCAGCGCAAGCGCTGCCACGATCGGCAGTGGCCACCCGATTGCCCGGCGGGCACCTTCCAAAACCACGATCAAAAGAACCGCAGCCAGCCAATACTGAAAAGAGCCTTCCAAAAAGCCGTATTGATCGGACAACATATCCTGGTTGATCGCCACCCATAGGCATCCGGCGACACCAAGGACACACAGCACAGCACCGCTTGCGCGCTTGAGCAGTGCGCCTTCAACGAACAGGAAGATCCACGGCAAGGCCAAAGCAAGGTGCAGCGGCCGGCTGACCAGGTTTGGCACCAAGCCGGAAAAGATCAGTCCGAGGTGAAACACCACGAGGACAACGGCAAGGCAAAGCATCAGGGTTCGCCAGAGTGGCGACGTCGGGGTGTCAGTGCTGATCATGGGAACTGTTCAAAAAAGAGAGATCCGGCGCCAAATGAGCGCCGGATCGGGAGACAAACGAGTTACTTTTGAGCATCCGTGAGATCGATGCCCGCTTCCTGGTAATAGCGCACGGCACCTGGATGGATTTTGCCAGTGATGTTTTCCATCAAGCCCTGGTCAACGCCGTTCCACCAGGCTGCACCCTCACCCATCTTCGCTTTCTGCTCCCAGAAGGTCTTGGTCAGGGCGTAGGCCGTGTCATCGTCCATTGCAGTCGTGGTAAAGGCGACCACCGGCAAGGATGTTGTGGTGATGTCTTCGCTCTGTCCGGCATAGGTGCCCGCCGGAATGACCAGCTTGGCCCGCTTGGATTGCGCGATCTGATCATCAGACAATGAAATGACATTCACTCCGGTCGACGCAGCCGCTTCAATAACGTTCGGTGCCGGCCAGGACCCGGCGGTCACAAATCCGTCGATTTGGCCATTCTTGAGCGCCGCAACAGCATTGGACAGTTCAACCTCGGCAAGATCGACCTTGCCTTCCAGGCCGAAGAGCTTGAGGTACTTCTCACCTTCACGCGCCCCGAATGAACCTTTACCGAGCAGGATGGTTTTGCCTTCCATACCAGCGAAATCCGTCACGCCGCTCTTTTCAGACATGACGAAATGCATGGTCAGCGACGGGATCGGGAAAAGGGCGCGGATCTCGTCGAACTTCGGATCGCCCTTGCCCTCGAACATGGCTTTGCCGCCCTGGGCAAGCCTCACGAGCACCGGCGGTGTGGTGAAGACATAGTCTCCGCCGCGCGCACGGGCTTCCATCACGTTTTGAACTGAGCCCTGGCTTTCTTCAACGGTGACGATGATGTCGCCGTTGCTGCCTTCCTTGACCGCTTCAGCAATCTGAACGCCCATTTGGTAGTAGGACGAGGTGGACTTCGCCGACTTGTAGGTGATGCGCGTTTCCGCCTGTGCGTGAACAGCACCAAGCGACAAGGACAGGCCTATGGCCAGTTTCAAAAGACCGGATTTCATGCGATCGCTCCCTATGGTTTTCATTAACGTTATTGGGAGCGCTTCCAAGGCGCAATGCTATTACAAGCAGAAATGGTACGTCGGTTGTTCAAACCGGATCAGCTTGACTATAAAACGTGCAATAAACGTCAGAAGCCGAAGACGGATATTATCCGGCAATCCACTGCCAATCAGCCGATGGTCGGCTTCCATATTCCTTTAACAGGCTCGGCTTCTGAATCTCCCGGCCATGGTGGCATGGAGATACAGATGAATTTCAGCGGCTGATCGCCGTCGCAGCGGTATTGAAACGCTGTCCCTACCGGAATGTCGATGGACACTCCAGCTTCCAGAACCACCGTTTCTTCACGCCCTTCCCTTGCACGCCAGATTTGACCGCGCCCCTCCAGCACATGCCAAAACTCGCTGACGGTCTTCAAACGGCATCCCTTGTTCACTTGCCCGGGCGGGACTGTACTGTGGATCATGTTCCCGGTCTCGCCGTCCATGATGTAACGGATTTGAGCACCGGCGGGCGATTTGGCGTCCGGCTTAACCGGGAGTTTGGTTGTTTTCATTCCTGCTCCGCTCCTTTCAGGGTCAAGGCCATGTTGCACAAGAGTTCGAACATGATCGAAACACCCAGGAAGGCCGTCCCGCCGCTTTGATCGAACGGCGGCGACACCTCTACAAGATCCGCCCCGACAATATTGACCCCGTCCAGCATGCGCGCGACTTGCAGCGCTTCAAAAGAGTTCGGACCTCCGACTTCCGGTGTGCCGGTCCCTGGGGCAAACGCCGGATCAACAAAATCGATGTCGTAGGAGACATATGTCGCGCCTTGACCGGCGATCTCCTTTGCCTCCGCCAGGACATCCTGCACCCCGCGGGCGAAATACTCCTCGATGGCAATCACCCGAATGCCAACACTCTCGGCAAAATCCCGGTCTTCAAAATCATAAGCCGTTCCGCGAATGCCGATCTGCACAACCCGCTTGGGGTCCAGCAATTCCTCTTCAACAGCGCGCCGGAAGGGCGTTCCATGGGTATATTGCATGCCGCCAAAATAGCTCTTGAAGAGATCTGTATGGCTGTCGAAATGGATCATCCCGACCGGTCCGTGTTTGTTGGCGATCGCTCGGAGTATCGGTAGCGAGCACAGGTGATCACCACCAGCTGTCAGCGGGACGACGCCTGCATCCAGAACTTCATCATAATATGTGGTCATCCGGTGCAGGCTGTCGTCAACACTTGCCGGGTTCGGTCCGACATCACCAAGATCCGCGCAATTGACCAGCTCAAATGGCCGCACACCCGTATCCCCGTTTTGCGCCCGGATCATTGTAGAGGCGTCCCGGAGCTGACGGGGACCGTGGCGCGGACCGGGACGGTTGGTCGTGCCACCATCCCAGGGCGCTCCGATCAGGCCGATCTGCACCTCCGGTAGCCGGGGGTTGTCGAGTTCGACATGGGGCAGCCGCATGAATGTCGGCACACCGGCAAAGCGCGGCAGGTCGAACCCGGAAACGGGCTGAAAAAACGGATCTGACATGAACAATTCCCAAAGCGACGCGGCTGGAGCAAAAGATGTCTGATTGAACATAACCAGACTTGAACCCGTCAAGTGACTTCTTATCTGACGGGTACGCGGACGGCCGCGCCTCCCCATTACATTCAATCCGGGACGACCCGAGCATGGAGACAAACATGGCTTGGGTCTTGTTGTTTTTGGCCGGCCTTCTGGAAATCATCTGGGCGTATGCGATGAAACAATCGCACGGCTTCAGCCGCTTCTTGCCAACCTTTGTCATGACTGTGGCCATGGCCGGATCTTTCGGACTGCTGGCAGTTTCAATGCGCAGTTTGCCGCTCGGAACGGCTTACATGATCTGGACCGGGATTGGTACGATCGGCGCTTTTGCCGTCGGTGTCTGGGTACTTGGCGAAGCGATCACCCCGCAACGCCTGATCGCGGCACTGCTGATCGTCGCCGGTATGGTGACGATGAAACTGTCTTGATCAAACCGGCAGCAACAAAAAGACCGGATCGGCGTGGGCTACCACTCGATCCGTTCGCCCATGTGATCAAAATAGCCGCCGGTCTCGGCCGGTGTCAGGCCGTTGATCACGGTCAGCAGGCGTTCGGCGGCCTTATCGGGCGCCTGCACCTCCAGACCCGATTTGGCAAACCCTTCAGTCAATGGTGTCCGCACGGTTCCAGGATGAAGCGCGACACAGACCGCATGCGGTTTGCGCCGCGCGAGCTCAATGGAGGCGGTCCGCACAAGCTGATTAAGGGCGGCTTTCGATGCCCGGTAACCGTACCAGCCCCCCAGATTGTTGTCTGAAATGGATCCAACCCGCGCCGATAGTGTTGCAAAGACGCTTTTGCCATCCTTGGGTAGGAGCGGAAGGAAATGCTTCATCAAAAGCGCCGGACCGATGGCGTTGATGGCATAAGATTCTGCAAGGGCTTGTGGATCCAGCTCCCGAAGGCTCTTTTCCGGCTTGCGATCGCCGAGCGTCAAAGCGCCGGTTGCATCAAAGACGAGCCGGAGATCATCACCCTGCCCGGCAACCCATTTGGCAGCGGCTTGAATGCTGGTCTCGTCGAGCAAATCCAAACCTGGATGCGTTCTCCGGGAAAGGCCAACCACGCGGTCATAAGGACCACTTTCATCCAGCACCCGCACCAAGGCGGAACCGATGCCGCCCGTTGCCCCAATCACAATTGCCAAAGTGCCCATAGATTGTCCTGTTTGCGTTTATGTCGTTACGCAACAACAGCCAATCAGGATTGGTGGTAATGATGACTATCTTGGAGGGCAAGGCAGACCGGCCCAACCTCAGACCGATCTGCCTCATCGTCTTAGGTGCAGGCGATGTTCACATTGAGTTGGGCGTCACCATTCTCCTGCATCGAAAAGGTGATCTGGCCATTGGCATCTTCAAACACGCCCGATCCACCGAGCACATCGCGGGTCTGTTCATTGCCGATCGTGCGGGTTTCCGGTGAATGAACCGGTTTGTCGACCGTATAAGCCCCTGAACGGGCATAGAGATTGCCGTTTTCAAAGCTCAGGACAACATCAGAAGCCAGCCGGACCTGACCTGCATCATCTTCACCGAGGACACGGGTTTCCCATTCAACTGAGCCCACCGCGTTGCCGTTGTTGTCGACGAGATCGCTGTGACCGATTCGAAGATCACCGGGCATCGGTGCATCGGATCCCTGCTTTACCACTTTGACGACGCGATGTTCATTCATCGGCGCTGTAACCGAAAATGGTTGGCATTGTTCAAGGGCGTGCGCACTGCCAATTCCCAAAGCTGCGGTGGCGAGTGTTGCTGTGATGAGTGTTTTTTTCAGGGGCATGTCATTCCTCCATGAGTTTGTGCCGTTCGATGCACTGGAGATGCGACCACCCGTTCGTATATTCAATAATTATTCAAATGTATAATCATTACATTTACTACAGGAAAACGTGATTCAATTGCAAGACACTCAAACGAAATGAAATCTATATTTTATGTAATTTTCCGCGCCAAGTAATCCGAGAACCAATCAGCATACCGAACCTGCAGTTCCGCACGGCGCCAGTCTCGTCCTGTTATAAGTCCGCGGCAGCGATCAGTGCCGCAAGCGCATTCCATTTCCCAGTCATCATCATCACCCGTCGCATAGTCAAAACTGAGTTCCTCACCGTCTTTGATGTGGCGCATCGCATGAAAGGCAATCTGGCCCCGAATTCCGAGATTTGGCGCACACGAATGATTGAGGTGCATCATCGAGCTTTCGCGCTCGTCGGCTGATACCGGCCCAATAAACAGGTCGTCCCCGATCTGGATCTCCGCCGGTCCCAAACTCTTTGCAAGTTCGTCGCGCCTTGCCCGGTCGAACACATGACCGCCCTTGACGACCACCAGCTCACCTTTGGTGATTGGCGCAATGGCAAAAAGACCGCGCCCTTCGAATCCGCTGCTCCGCTTTTCCACCTTTGGCGAAAACCATGTCATCGTCATTGCAACAAAAATCCTTCAAATACCGTTTGGCGAAACTGACCGGTATCATCCGGTTATGACTGCTCCCTGACACACCGCCTTGCCCGGTGTTCCAGAAACAAACGGTCGGCTTTCGCCTGTGCCAATGCGATTGCCTTCGCATAGACGGAGTGCGCCTTGCCGAGGTTCCCCGCGCGATAAAGCAGTTCCGCCTTGGCGGCATAAAGAGGCTGATAGTCCGAGAGATCCGGCTCCAACACCGCAATCAGTTCCAGTGCCTCATGGAGGGCGCCGATCTCCGCCAATGCAACAGCACGGTTCAGGCGGACCACATCCGTCGGCTCGAAAACCAGCAACTCTTCGTAGAGCAACAGGATTTGTGCCCAGTCTGGCGATGCGCCTTCACAATGGCACGCTGCAATCGCCGCTTTGATTTGGTAAGGCCCCAGTTTTCGGCGCGCCAAGGCGGTTTCGACCAGCGAGATGCCGTCTTGCAGTTCTGAAGACTGCCAGAGCGCCCGGTCCTGATCGAGAAAGGCAACGCGAGCTCCCTCACCGTCAAACCGTGCCGCACGGCGCGCATAATTGAGTGTCAAAAGCGCGAGGCAACCTTCGATTTCCGGGTCATCAGGCCGAAGTTTGTTCAATATGTTGCAAAGGAAGATAGCTTCGTGGGCGAGACCGCGTTGATCATCCTCAGGTGCAGATAAGCCTGTTGTGAAGATCAGATAGACCACACCCAAAACGGCATCGAGCCGTTCCGCCCATTGTTCGGGACCTGGCACTTCATACGAGATACCTGCGCCGCCAAGCTTCGCTTTCGCCCGGGACAATCGCTGTCCCATGGTGGTTTCGCGGTCCAGGAAAGCCCGTGCGATTTCTCCAGTCGTCAGTCCGCCTAATGTGCGAAGCGTTAGCGCCATCCGGGATTTGGTTTCAAGTACCGGATGGCAGCAGGTGAAGATCAGGCGCAATCGCTCATCCGGGATATCTTCGTTCTCCTCCAGCCCGGACACCTCATCCATCATCATGGAAAGGTCCGTCTCGGCGCGATCGACCGTTTGTTTGCGTCTGATGCGATCGATTGCCTTTCGATAGGCAACTTTCAGGAGCCATGCCTGGGGAGATTTGGGCAGACCATTGCGCCCCCAATGAGAGACTGCGGACACCATGGCATCCTGGAGGACGTCTTCGGCGAGTTGAAAATCCCGGAATTTGCCAATCAGGATAGATAACAACCGCCCCCGCTCGTCCCGGGCGAGGCCGCCCAGGACTTTGGTGACTGCGATGGCATTCGAGCCGGAGGCGGTCATGGAACCTTCCAGACAGTTTAGGACACCGCCGTTAGCCAGCGTCAGGATAGTCCATCACCGGCCGTACTTCGACCGTCCCGTATTCCGCGCTCGGGATCTGAGCGGCATAACCAAGGGCCGTATCAAGATCCGGAACGTCGATGAGATAAAACCCGCCCAGGTGCTCCTTGGTCTCAGCGAATGGTCCATCCATGGTTTCCACTTTTCCGCCGCGCACACGCAGCGCTTTGGCAGTCTCCGCCTCTTTCAGCCCCTCACCGGCCAGCATGACACCGTCCGCCGCCAATTTCTCACTCAACGCGAAATAGCCGCTCATCATCTTTTCAAACTCCGGCGTGCCATAAACCGGTTCGCGGGCGGGGTCTGCATAGATCAACATCATGTATTTCATACTGAAATCCTCGTTTCTTCAGTGTCAAAAACTGTCAAAATCCAAAATCGGGCCGCGAGCAGACTTGTTCTTTTCCGATCAAATCGCAAGACGCTTGCTCTCCGGACTTCCTTGACCAAATCGGAGGAAGTGAACAGGGTCGCACCCATTCCGATCCGATAAAAGGTCCTCTCAAAACACCAAATTCAGGTTTCGACACACTTCTGACGTTCGGCGTCCGTCTTTTTCGACATGCTTGAAAATGTATTTGCAAAAAATTGTCCGACCGCGGCAACGAGAAGCGCTTTAGAAACAAAAAAGCCCCGGCAAACAAAGCCGGGGCAAACTTGATGAAAAACCTCATTTCTCACAGTAGTCGTCCTCGGCCTTGTGCCGAGGATTCATATTTTTCAATATCTTATGGATGTTCGGAACAAGTCCGAACATGACGCCGAAGGGAACATTGGGCTTTGTCAGAAGTCTGGGGCCTGTTGCCAATCTTGGGAGACAAAAAATCACGCTGTCTTGGAGAAAATCTCGCGGCCGATCAGCATGCGGCGGATTTCCGAGGTGCCGGCGCCAATTTCATAAAGCTTGGCATCGCGCAAAAGCCGACCGGTCGGGTACTCGTTGATGTAGCCGTTGCCACCGAGAAGCTGGATGGCATCCAGCGCCATCTTGGTCGCGTTTTCCGCCGCATAGAGGATCGCGCCAGCTGCGTCTTCGCGGGTGGTTTCACCCCGGTCACAGGCCTTTGCGACCGCGTAGACATAGGCCTTTGAGGCGTTCATGGAGACATACATGTCCGCGACCTTGCCCTGGACCAGCTGGAACGTGCCGATCGGCTTGCCGAACTGCTCGCGCTCGTGAACGTAAGGGATAACCACATCCATAGCGGCTTGCATGATGCCAACGGCACCGGCTGCCAGAACCGCGCGCTCATAGTCGAGGCCGGACATCAGGACATTGACGCCCTTGCCGACTTCTCCAAGCACGTTTTCTTCCGGCACTTCACAATCCTGGAAGACCAGTTCGCCGGTTTCAGATCCGCGCATACCCAGCTTGTCGAGCTTCTGGGCAACGGAAAAGCCCTTAAAGTCCTTCTCGACGAGGAAGGCCGTCATGCCTTTGGGGCCCGCGTCCATATCGGTCTTGGCATAGATGATCATCGTGTCCGCAGACGGACCGTTGGTGATCCACATCTTGGAGCCGTTGAGGATGTATTTGTCGCCCTTTTTGTCAGCGCGCAGTTTCATCGACACAACGTCGGATCCAGCACCCGGCTCGGACATCGCCAGCGCGCCGAGATGTTCACCGGACACCAATTTTCCGAGATAGCGTTTTTTCTGATCGTCATTGCCCCAACGGCGCAGTTGGTTCACGCACAGGTTCGAATGCGCCCCATAACTCAGGCCGATCGAGGCCGAGGCCCGGCTGACCTCTTCCATGGCAATGCAGTGTTCCAGATAGCCGAGGCCGGAACCGCCCCACTCTTCTTCAACCGTGATACCGTGCAAGCCCAGTTCACCCATTTCCGGCCACAGCTCGCGCGGGAACCAGTCGTCCCGGTCAATCTTTTCAGCCAAAGGCGCAATCCGGTCCTGAGAATAGGACCGCACCGTGTCGCGCAGCATGTCGGCTGTCTCGCCGAGATCGAAGTTGAAGCTTGGAAAATCGTTGCGGATCATACGCTGTCCTCCCATTTGCGCTTTTCGTAGCGCACGAAATTGCTCAGGATACCGACCCGGTCATAGAGCTGCCGGGCTACGGTGTTGTGATCGTGTGTGTGCCAGTAGACATTGCTGCAGCCGCTTTGCTCAGCCGCTGCGTAGACGGCCTCAATCAACTTGCGACCAACGCCGCCGCCGCGCTGAGTGCTGTCGACATAAAGATCTTCGAGATAGCAGGTCGGGGTGAGCGACCAGGTCGAGGCGTGCTCAAGGAAATGCACAAAACCAACCAGTTTGCCGTCTTGCTCCGCCACCAGCCCGTCATGAAAGCCATCTGAGAGCAATCGCTCGAACAACCCATCGGTGACTTCGTCAGACAGGGTTTGCTGGTAGAATGCAAGATACGCCTGCCACAGCGGCAGCCATGCGGATTTGTCCGCCCGTTCGATCGGTCTGATTTGAATGGGTGCCATATTCAGTCCTTCATGCCCGCAACGCTCATCAGCGTGAAAAGCCCGGTCGCCACATGGACTTGTGTGTCATCCGACAAGCCATAGACATCAGCCTGCGCGATCGTCAGTGTCCGCCCGGGCTTGAGAACACGGCCCCGGGCGACAAGCGTTGGCTGGGCCGCAGGATTAAGCAGATTGATCTTGTATTCTGTGGTCAGAACGCCGGTGCCATCAGCGAAGAGCGTCAGGGCCGCATAGCCGGCCGCGCTGTCAGCGATCGAGGATGTGGCACCTGCATGAAAGAACCCATGCTGTTGCGTCAGCTCCGGGCGCATCGACAGTTCCAGATCGACCGCCCCTGGCTCCAAATGGACCATGCGCGCACCAAGATGCTCCATGAAGGCCTGCGCTTCAAAACTCTTGCGGACCCGCTGCTCCCAGTCGGCTGATCGCGGTTTCAGTTCCATCTTCAACGCTCCTCACTGGTGACTGGGGATAGCTCTTCCATACGCGCGAGCGCACCGGCTTCCACTTCTTCCAGCTCAAGCAACGTCAATTCAATATCGCGTTGTTTTTCCAAAAGCTCTTCGCGCCGTGCGGCAATTTTCTCCATCAGCAGACGCAGCTGGCCGGCTTCACCCGGCGCACTGCCGTACATGCCGATCAGCTCTTTGACTTCCGCCAGAGAAAAGCCAAGCCGCTTGCCGCGCAAAATCAACTTGATGCGGGTCCGGTCTCCGGGCGTGTAAAGCCGTTGACGGCCCCGGCGCTGCGGCGTCACCAACCCCTGTGCCTCGTAAAACCGAAGCGTTCTGGTGGTGATGTCGAACTCTTGCGTGAGCTGTGTGATGGTAAAATAGCGCTGCATACCCGATCCTTCGCGGGCACACTTCCGCCTTTTTACGTTAAAGTCAATAGATCTTATTTTTGATATTTATTTCAGTATTTTAACTTTGAATATCATCAACAGACAATTCCTTCTGGAGAACATTCAGATCAACGCTGCCGGAAATCCCGTCCACAGTCCCGCGCTGGTGAAACTGCCAGAGCACCCAATCTGAGGAATAAGACGGCGCATGCCAGATGGAGCGCACCCAAAGCCTGCGGTTCAGCCCATTGCCGCTCAAATACATCCGGTAAAACTCTTCCGGCGCATAGAAAATGACCCGCTTGCCTGCGATCGGTTCCACCGCTGCAACAAAGGCGCTGATCTCCCGCAGCAGCTCCTCAGTCGTCGGCCGCCGGGCACAATTTCCTTCAAACTCCAGATCAACAACGGGTGCCAGCATATCCGGCTCGTCCGGCAGGACGGCCAAGAAGTTGCGCGCCTGCGTTGCACCGTCCTTGCACAAGCTGAAGAAGTGATAGGCGCCCGTCGGCAGGCTGGCGGCCCTCGCCGCTTGCCAGTTTGCAGCAAATGCCCGGTCGCGGAAATCGCCACCTTCGCTGGCCTTGATGTAGGCGAAGGCAACGTCGTCGCTCGCAACCTTTGCCCAGTCGATGTCGCCTTGATGATGCGAGACATCAATGCCGCGCACAGGAAAATCGTCCCGGTCCGGTTCCCAGTTCATGAAAAAGTAAGCCGCCCCTGCAATCGAGATCACACCACCGACGGCAATGTAGAACAAGGCCCGCAAAACCGCTTGCAAGAATTTCATACCATCCCTCGCCGTCCCCATGCAGCGGCCACCATGGCGTAAAAGTCTTTAAAATTTAGGCCAGAAAGTTCGGCCAAAGCGGCGCCGATGCGAGTTCCAGAATATTGCCGTCCGGATCCTTGAAATAAAGGCTTGTGCCACCCGCCGGCCAGACAACTTCGCTGATGATGTCGACACCTTTCGATGAGAGGTAATCCCTCCAGGGACCGAGCTGATCATTCAAAATCCGGAAGGCAAAATGCCCATGCCCACTTGTGTCATGGCCGGGAACAATTCCGCCAGGTGTTGGCACATCCTCTCCAGTGTGTCCGCGGTAGAAGACAAGAAGGGTTTGCGCCGGCCCCGCATCATAGGCGAACAGTCGATCGCCAGCGACCATGCGCTTTAGACCCAATATCCCTTCATAAAAGCCATGCGCCGCGTCCATGTCATCGACATAGACCGCAGTCTCAAGAATTCCGTCCAATTTCGGTCTATCGCTCACACTCACCGTTCCCACTGCACTTTCAGCAATTGGCATTTAAGCTCAAGCCGGGGGGCCACGGGGCCTCCGCTAAAACGAGATGCAATCGGCTTTCATAACCGGATTAAACTCCGTGACGTGATACGCGGCAACGCCCTCTTGCTTGAAAGGGTCTTGGTCAATCAGCTTTTGACGTTCTGCGCGGGTGTCCGCGCGGGCAAGAATGACACCACCTGTCCGTGGTTCCTTCGGTCCAGATGCCAGAAACACACCGTGATCATAGCCGGACTTCAAGAAAGCCCGATGAGGTTCAAGCAACGCGTCAACTTTCGAAAAGTCGGCGATATAGGTCAGATCGACCACAAACAGGTTTCCTGCCATCATTGAGAATACCTTCAAGAGGATACCGGTCCACCGTTTGAGATGAACCGGCGGATCACGTCAGACGATTGACAGTTTCACGTCGATGTTGCCACGGGTCGCATTGGAATACGGACATACTTCATGTGCCTTGGCGACAAGAGCTTCGGCCTCGGCCTTATCCATGCCCGGAACCGAGACTTCCAGCGCGACCTCCAAACCAAATCCACCCTCGGATCTAGGGCCAATGCCGACTGTCGCAGTGATGGATGTGTCTGCCGGGACCGCAATTTTTTCCTGGCTGCCAACGAATTTCATGGCGCCGATGAAACAGGCTGCATAACCGGACGCAAACAGCTCTTCCGGGTTGTTGCCTGCACCTCCGGCACCGCCGAGTTCTTTCGGCGTCGTCAGCTTGGTCTTGAACGATCCGGTTAGGGTTTCGACTGCGCCATCGCGCCCACCGGTTGCTTTTGCTTTCGTTTCATAAAGCACTTCAACGCTCATCTCATCATTCCCTTAAAATGTGAAAACTGATTTTTTGCCGGTAGCCAGCATCTTTTATATCGCACACGATATAATTTACCCACATAAGCTGCACTGGCAAAAACGTCAACAGGTTGCGATCAAGTCGCGCGCGATTTATAAGGCGGATTATGAGTACGACGACCAATCAAATGTCTCTTCTGGACGCAATCGGCTTGAATGCGCCGGAAGACGAAAAACCCAAAAAAGACAAGAAGTCAGCTGCGCCGGAAAAGTCTTCCAAGCCAAAGAAACGGAAGTCCAAAAAGACCGCTGACGAGGCAGCCATGGCTTTGGATGCAGCAGCAGTCGAAGGCACTGATCCAGCAGATGCAACCGGTGAGGTTCCGGTGAACACATCGGATGCATCCGCAGAAAATCCAATTGAAAACGGCGAAAAATCCGACGGGATCGGCACGCTGGAGATCCGTCCTGATGGCCCGCTGCCGCTGGACAAGTATCTGTGCTTTTCGCTCTATTCGGCGAACCACGCGATGCACGGTGTCTATAAAACGCTGCTGAAAGACGTAGGCCTGACGTATCCGCAGTTTCTTGCCATGACTGTCTTGTGGGACAAGAACAATGTCCCGGTCGGGGCGATCACGCAAAAGCTTCAGTTGGACACCAACACGCTCACACCGCTGCTGAAACGCCTGGAAGCCATGGGCCTCCTCACCCGTACCCGCTCCACCAAGGACGAACGGCAGGTGATCCTGAAGCTCACCCGCAAGGGCCGAAACCTTCAAAAGAAGACCGAACATTTTGCAGAATGCATCTTCTCGTCAACAGGCCTGAGCCTTGAGGAGATCGTGGATCTTCAAACCAAGATTATGAAATTGCGGGATAATCTCAGAAACACTGACCTTAAATGACGCGAAGTCTACGGATGCTAGAACGGCAAGCCAAACCAGAGTGCGGCAATGCCAAGGAAGGCGAAAAAGCCGACGACGTCCGTCACGGTTGTGACGAACACACTGGATGCGATTGCCGGATCAATATTGAGCCGGTCGAGTGCGATCGGGATCAATAGGCCAGACAAGCCGGCAAACAGCATATTGATCACGATGGCGCTGCCGATCACGACGCCAAGCCCGAGGCTTGAAAACCACAACCAGGCGGTCACACCGATCAGGACCGCCAGTGCCAGTCCGTTCAAACAGCTGACAAGAACCTCACGATTGAGAACACGCATAAGGTTCCGGGCGCTGAGTTCCTGGGTTGCGATACCGCGGACGGCAACGGTCATCGTCTGAGTGCCGGCATTGCCTCCCATCGACGCCACGATTGGCATCAGGACGGCAAGTGCCACCATGGCCTCGATCGTCTCCTCGAACAGCGCGATTACGACAGACGCCAGAACCGCGGTTCCAAGATTAACAACCAGCCAGGTCAAACGGGACCTGGCAATTGTCATGACATTGTCGGAAATCTCCTCATCGCCCAACCCTGCGAGGGCACGCAGGTCTTCTTCAGCTTCTTCCTGGATGACGTCAACGATGTCGTCGACAGTCAGAACGCCGACAAGCCGATCGTTTTCGTCAACCACCGCAGAGGACACAAGGTTATAGCGTTCGAACCGGCGGGCAACCTCTTCCTGATCTTCCGTCGCCTGGACGGCGTCCAGTCGCTCGGCCATGATCGAGGTGACTTTTTCACGCCGCTTGGTTCTCAAGATCTTGTCGAGATGGACAGACCCCAAAAGCTTGAACGAGGGATCGACAACATAGATCTCATAAAAATCATCCGGAAGATCCCGGGCTTCGCGCATGTAATCAATGGTCTGGCCAACGGTCCAGAACGGCGCTACGGCGATAAACTCACTCTGCATGCGGCGGCCGGCGCTATCTTCCGGATAATCCAGCGCCTTTTTGAGCTGGGCCCTGTCCGCATAGGGCAGTTCCTCAAGGATTGCGGCCTGGTCGTCTTCGTCCAGATCTTCAAGGATGTAGACCGCGTCATCGGAATCAAGGTCGCCAAGGCCTTCCGCGATGACATCATTTGGAAGATCTTCGAGAAGTTGAAGACGGACCGCCTCGTCGGTCTCCGTCAGGGCGGTGTAGTCGAAATCCTCGCCGAGAAGCCGGATGAAGGCGGCCCGGTCATCCGGACTTAGGGCTTCGAGAAGATCGCCGGTATCTGCTTCATGCAAATCAGCAGCAATCGCTGACAGACCGGATTTGTCTTCCGCCGCGATTGCGGTTTCAACGGCGGCGATAAAGTCCGGATTAAGCCGTTCGTCATCGTCGCGAACCGGGATCTGCAGCTCGGGTGAAGGGGACATGTCAAGCTCGGCCGCATTGCTCATTTCGCCCTCCCTTTTGTTCCGTACGCTTTTGCCGGAAGCAGCCGCATCCTATTTGCAGGAGCATCTAGAACTAACGGCAGATGCACGAAAGCGCCACCGGAAAAGCGATGAAGGTCCACAGGCTTAACGAAAGCCTGTCCACTCAGGAGCACTTCTTCAAAGATGCCGTTTCTCGCACCGCTGAGAGATAGTCCCTCACCTTCGCCGGCAAAATTCTTTCCTCATCGGAAATACATGGCTTGGCTCGTTTGAACGCATTCTGTGCACGCTGGCTCTTCAAGCACACACGGGCTTTAGCCAGAACTTCCTGCTCCAGATACCAAAGCTGCTGGCAGGTTAAGGAGCCAAGCGAAGACTCGTTTGGCGTAAACTCTTGCGATTGGACACCCGGCGGCCACAATAGAAGCGCGACCAGCGCAATACGGACCCGCTTCCGGGATATGGGCACTGAAAACAATCGTCCGCAGGTGTATTTTGCCATCTCTTAGGTATCCGCCACCCCGCTCGATTCACAAAACTATCTTAGCCGATGGATAGCCGAAATGTACCTAAATGCTCCAGGAGCTTTCCGGACGGTCATCCTGTTCAGCATCCAGCGCAGCCTGGTACGCATTGACCAGTTTATCCGGCTTGCTGATCAGAAAACCCTGGATATCCGAACACCCGGCGTCAATCAGGAAATTTCGCTGTGCCCGGGTTTCGACGCCTTCAGCAACAACGCCCATACCAAGGCTCTTTGCCAGGACAATGGTGGTTCGGACGATTGTGGCCGCGCTTTCGCTCGTATCAAGGTTCTCGACGAAGGACTTGTCGATTTTCACCTTATTGATCGGCAACCGCCAAAGGTGTTTGAGAGATCCATAGCCAGTGCCGAAATCATCGAGCGAGATCAGCACACCAAACTCATGCAACCGAACCAGATTTCGATGAATTTCCTCGAAACGCTGATCCAAAAGCACGTTTTCGGTAATTTCAAACTCAAGCCGCCCCTGCAGCACCTTCAGATTGTCCAACTGGCGCGCAACGCGATCCGGAAACTCCGGGTCGCACAACTGAGAAGTCGATAGATTGATAGCCAAACGGCCAGGATCAAATCCCTCGTTGATCAGATTTGCAAAGTCACGGCACGCCGCCTTGATCACGGCGCAGCCCAAGGGAACACCGAGCCCCGCATCCTCAGCGATGGCCACGAACTCGGCGGGCGATACAGGAGTTCCAATGTGCGCCCAGCGCGCCAACGCTTCGAAACCAACCAAACGGCCTGTTGCCGCCTCAACCTGAGGCTGGTAGGCAACAGTGATCTGATCGTTCGCGATTGCTTCCTTCAACCCTTGCGCAAGGTCTTGGCGCCGCTCAAGGCTACGCCTGTAAAGCGCGTCGTAACATCGCCATCCGTTCCGACCGGACGCTTTGGCCTGATAAAGCGCCAAGTCTGCACTCTTGAAGATTTCCGTTGCTGTATCGCCATCAGCCGGCACGCGTGCCAAACCCATTGAAACCGTTGAAGGAATTGTTCGCGACCCAAGTTGGACCGGCTGGCACAGCGCGGAATGTAGGTCGGGCATATCGGAGAGTCCGCCATCAAGACCACCAAGGCCCGGAACGATAAATGCAAACTCATCGCCTCCAAGACGTGCGACCGTGCCGCCACCGGCCCGGTCGACAAACCGTTCCAGACGGGCAACGGTTTCCTGCAGCAACAGGTCGCCGGCATCATGCCCCAATGTATCGTTGACGGATTTGAACTGATCCAAGTCCACGATACCGAACAGCGCGCTCTCCGATGCCGCCTTTGCACTTTCCGCTATTTTGGAAAGCTCCCGGATCATGACGTTCCGATTGGAAGCGCCCGTCAGCGAATCCGTATCGGCGATGCGCCGGATCTCCTCTTCCGCCCGTTTCAGCGATGTCACATCCGTTCGCACTCCGACACTGACACCGCCATCTGATACCCGTTCGCGAATTTGAACCCATCGACCATCGGTGAGTTTTTCCACCAAGATAGACTTGGGATTTCGATATGATTCCAATCGCCGATTTAACCAGCGTTCCTGTTGTTCTGGAGTATCTCCGGCATCTGCATAAAGGCCTATGTCGAGGCCATGAATTAACATCTCGCGGAAAGTAACCCCGTCCTCTATGGCAGGAGCGGTATCGGCGTAATTTGATCGGTAGGCGTGATTGCACATGATCAAATGGTCGTGGCTATCAAATGCAACGACAGCGTCAGGAATTGTTTCAATCACATCCCTCAGGAGCGTCCTGGCCTCTTCAAGCTCGCGCTTGTGGTTTTCCTCAGCTGTGATGTCCACAAAACTGGCCACCACTTCTTGTTCTCCCGTCGGCGAAGATCTTGTCGGTCGCGCATTCACCCGCAGCCACTGCACGCCACCATCGGGACGCTTAACCCCAACGATCTGGTTGATGACCGGCTCGCCAGTGCGCAGCACAACGGTCGACGGCATCTCGTCTCCGCCCATTGGACGGCCATCAGGAAATATCGTGCCCCAAGTCGGGTCCATGATTTCCTGCCCACGCATTTGGGCTTCGCTCATGTGCAAAAGACGGCAGGCCTCTGGATTGGCTGCAATAATGTCGCCGTTCTGATCATGAAGAACCACACCGGCCGTGACGTTGTCGACGATCGCCTGAAGTCTCTGCCGACTCTCAACCAATGCAGTAACATCGGACTCTATCGCCATATACCCGGTCAAAACGCCTGCATCATTTCTCAGCGGACGAATTTCCATATCCAGCCAATACTTTTGACCGGCTTTTGACTGATTAAGTATGGTTTCACGTACAGGTTCACCGGCACTGATAGCGGCTGTCAGGCGGGCGGAGGTTTCGGGGTCCGTTTCGTCACATCGCAGGAAGTGGCCTGGCTTACGGCCTGCGACTTCTTTCAAGGAGTATCCAGTTAACTCTTCGAAAGCCGGGTTTACCCATTCGATGGCACCTTCTGCATCCCCAACGATTACTGGTGTTCTCGTCGCATTGATAATTTGATCAGCAAACTTGAGGCGTCGTGTCAAAGCTTCCCGGCGAGTTACATCGCGCGCAACTCCCCAATGGCCAAGAAACTTGCCTCTTGGATCATAACGGGGCTCGCCGTGGACCTCAAAATGGGACGCAGATCCATCGCGCCCTCGGAGCTCGCAGATAAAGCCCTCGATGGCTTGTTGGTTGGTCAAGACTTCGTGGAATTTGGCTGGGCTCCCGTCGAGGCCCGCTTTGTCCTCGATGATTTCCCAGAGCTTGCTGCCAGTCCAATCAGGAAACTGTTTGACCATGAAGCCATCATCGCCCTGGATGCGCGTCAGCCGATGTTCGGCATCCGCCTCCCACAACCAATCTGACGATAGAGCCAAAAGAGTTTCGAGCCGCGCTTGTGCTGCAGCTTTTTGCCGTTCTGCCGCCACAAGTGCAGTCTTATCCGTCGCGATACCAATCCCACCGACGATGCGGCCGCCTATCACAAGCGGCACAAGAGTCGTCTCAGACATAATGCGGCCGTGACGGGTCTCCGTTTCGGTCATGCAATGGACCGTTTCCCCCGCCAAGACGTTTTTGTGCATCGAAGCCCAGAGTTCGACTTGCTCCTTGGGCATGCGCGTCTCGTCGGCCCGTTTACCGATCAGGTTTCCGAAGGCTTCCCGGTCGAGCTTGTTTTGAAAAATATACCTGCCTGCTCTGTCAAACACCCAAGCGGGTTGCGGCAGGTTTTCGTAAGCGGCACGCAGGAGATCGTATTCCGGAGCTTCAAAGCGGGAGTTCTCATCAAACTGAACAGGTTGCTTCATCGGCACTCACATCAGACCAAATGCGCTATTCCTCTAGGGCAAAACAGCACCTTAAGCAGCATTCTCAAGAGCAAAGACTAAAGAAAGCGCGAACACAAGCTTGTAAATTCAGCAGAATATGCAAAGAAATTTTTTGAGCTCTGGCGAGTGACTTGTTCTTCTGCAGATAATGACAATGGTCTTACGTTCCTGCCCGCTCATACCGCCAACTTGGGTCGGCGCTTTTCAGCGTCAAAGCTGCTAGCGGAAGTGCCACCGCATGGTTTGACTTGGACTGGTGACCACAGATATTTGAGACCGGTTTACCGAACCGGAACTTCAGAGGAACTCGGTGCTCACGGAACGTCCGGCTTCCGAGCCGGGAAATGTCGAGTGCCAGCCCGTTGGTGCCAAGTGTTCGCCGCAGCGCCGTCTACAACAATTCAGAATTTGGCTGTGCCCGGCCCTTAACGCTAAATGCCAAGAGCTTCGAACCAGCCAACCATCCGGTCCCGGTTCACACCTAGATCAGAGCCGCCGTAGACAAGGTGCGAGTAGATGTGGACGAAATCGCCTTCCACCCAGACCTGGGTGACATCCGGGAAACCCCAAACCAATGAACGATGGACGAATACGAGCGGCAAATCATCTAACGAGCCTGACACGCGGCGTGAGCGGGCGGTCTGAGCAATCTGCCGTTCCAGTGCAGAGAGGTCTACGGCCTCGAGCCGGCGGACAGCATAAAAACCGCCAGCAAGTTCCGTATCACCAGCGGCGAACCGCGTTGTCACCGCAGGAACATCCGCCCTGGTTACGGGCACAAAGCGGAAAAACAGGACCGCCCCCACTCCGCACAACACCACAACCAGAGCGACCAGTCCCCAGAACCATGAACTGCCGAAACCGAGTTGCAAGACGTTCATTATGTCCTCCGAGGCAAGGAACAGCCAAGTGGATTTTGCCTGAAGCGTGCGTCGGACAGCCTGCGATGGTTTTCCCCAACGCAGTTCAGACGAGAGCTTACACCCGCTTCATCGCAGCGCACATCAATCAATCCGATAGGCAAGCAACACATCCTTGGACACGAAGTTAAGAGCACTTTCATGAGTTGCACGGGCTTTAACTTTTGGAGCCGCCCCCGCTTCATGCGCCTCCTTCCAGCGCAGGGCGCATAAACACCAGCCATCTCCCGGCTTGAGCCCAGGAAAACCGGAGGCTGGAATGGGCGTTTTTAGATCGTTCCCGCGTGCCTTTGTGAAAGATAAAAATGCCTCCGTCACCACAGCGCAGATAACATGGCTCCCGCGGTCTTGATCATGCGTGGCACAAAACCCATCCCTGAGATATCCGGTCATCGGGTCGGTACAACAACTCTCAAGAAGATCGCCAAGAATGTTTTTTGCCATACGTCACTTCCGTCAAAAATGGAGGTAAAGTTGCCATTGCGGTCAGCCGCCAGCCAGATAGAGCAAGACATCCATGCGACAAGGCAGATGGCATCAGCAAGACCCCTGAAAATTCAGGTTGAGCTTTTCGTTGAAGTTGTCTCGTCGATGAGATCTTCTAAGGTCATGCTGCAAGATAAAATCCGGAGGAAAGCGACATGGTCACCTCTCTAACTGACGATCAGCTGAGATCTCTTTTGGAAACAGAAGAACAGGATATGAGCGTCGTATTTTCCGATCCGAATGTCCCTGACAATCCGATGATCTTTGTCAGTGATGAATTCGAACGCCAGACCGGATACACATCGGCCGAAGCCGTTGGACGCAACTGTCGATTCCTTCAAGGTCCCGAAACCAACCCGTTCGCGATCGAAGCAATCCGGCAAGGTTTGAAGGCGCAAACGCGCTTTACAATCGATATTCTGAATTATCGAAAAGACGGAATGCCCTTTATGAACCGGTTGCGCATCAGGCCAATCATCGATGGCGATGGACGGCTTATTTTCTTCGCTGGTGCGCAAAACCCGGTGTAGATAGCGCAGATGCAACGGTTGGACCGCTGGATGTCAACCCATCACTTGACTTGGTCCAGTCCGCGTACATCCGATTTCGAACGCGGTGCACGGGTTTGGTAAATGGCAAAGGCCGCCTCAACAGACAAGTCAGGCGGCCAATTATTGTTGGCGTAAAATGTCGAGTTAAACTCGCATCCGCCCGCGGCCTCGTTCAATTGGCTGCATCATAGACGGGTTGGCAAATTCTCTCATGCTTTTCGAGTAATCAGGAAACCAGGATGCGACATCCATGCGCATCCGGCCTCCTTGCATTTGTGCGACTAAAGCTCCACGACGACCTTGCCGATCGCCTGCCCGCTTGTCAGCCGGTCATAGGCCGCTCCAACTTCTGTATGGCCAAAACTCGTTGCATCCAAAAGCGGTTTCAGCTCCCCAGCATCAACGATTTCGGCAAGCTTGGTGAGAATGACGCCGTGCTCTGAGCGCTTGAAATCATGCAGCATGGGGATCAGCATAAAGACCACATGAAGGGACAGGCCCTTGAAGTGGGCGACGCTCAAGTCCAGCTCGACCAACGCCACCGTAGACGCGACATTCGCGTTCAGCGAAGCTGCCTCGAATGAGTTTGCCATATTGGCGCCGCCGACGGAGTCAAAGACTACATCAAAACCCCGGCCATCCGTGTATCTCGCCACATAGTCGGCGACCGGCTCGGAAGTGTAGTTGATCGCTGTCGCCCCGTATCCGTTGATCACAGACAGCTGCTGGTCTTTCGAGCCGGTCGCGTAAACCTCGGCCCCAAAATGTTTGGCAAGCTGCACTGCGACATGTCCAACTCCTCCAGCGCCACCATGAACCAGGACCTTTTGGCCCGCTTTAACGCCCGCGCGGGTGAGACCCTCAAACGCGGTGATACCAACAAGCGGGAGTGCTGCTGCCTCGCGCATGGTCAACGACTGCGGTTTCTTGGCAATTAGCCGCGCATCAACTGCCATCAGCTCCGCCAATGCGCCCGGCAGATCGGCCAGTCCGCCAGCACAGCCGTAAACCTCATCGCCCGGAGCAAATCGGTCAACGCCTTCTCCCACGGCCTCAACCGTGCCGGCAAAGTCCATTCCCAAGAGGGCTGGCAACTCTGGAGACAGCGGAAGGTCGGTTCCCATCTGTTTTATCATTGTATCAACAGTGTTGACGCTGGTCGCGCCAATGCGCACGAGCACTTGTCCGGACTTCACCTCAGGTTCCGGCAATTGGACAGCATCAAATTCTGCAGCCTCACCATATGTCCTTAAGACCATCGCTTTCATACATCATCTCCTTGAACAGCGTGTTGCCCCGAAGATGAGGATTTTCATTTTCCGTATAAACCGGTCGAAATAACATTCTGTTTTCGGTTTTTGCGCATAAACGCTAAGCTGATCGATAAAAAACATTTCACGGAGCTGTTTGCCGAACCCGCAGTTCTTGAGTGGGTTTGTCAGATATGCCGCATACAGGCAAATGGATCGGGTCTGGCATTTGTCCGCCGCTGCTCCATGTGCTCTCCAAACAACTTTGCGAGGGCGGCGATGGTGCGCGCAAATCACGACCGGGCAACGCTTCAGCAGCCCGTCCATGAGCTTTTGCAGGAACACAGCCAGTTCGAGATCCGGCACTACCCGGCAGCAGGTGCCGTCCGGATCATAGAAAGCAACGGCCGGAGCGCCGCAACCCGAAACGGGTTCAACGCTCTTTACAGCTACATCACCGGAAACAACGAAGACCGGCATCACTACGACATGACCGCGCCGGTTCTGCAGCGGGCGTGTAGTACAAATCGCGGTTCTCAGCACTTAGGCGATAAAGGCGATCTGATGGGTGGTGACTGGGAGATGTTTTTCTTTCTGCCTGACGGTGTCGACGCGGCTTCCGCAGCAGAGCCGGTCAATACACGCATTGAAGCGACGACGCTTGGCGAACGAAAGGTGGCGGTCCGCAGCTTCTCCGGCCGGTGGTCGGATCAAAATTTCGCGGATGAGGCGATGCACTTGCTCGCCAGTCTGACAGAGAACGGTTTTACAACCACCGGCCCGGTCTCCTTCGCATTTTACGATGCACCGTCCATCCTCCCGGCTAAGAGGTATAACGAGGTTCAAATTGAGGTCGAGTAACGCTGAACAAGAGATGCTGCCACTGAAGACCAAGTCTTCGATGCGACGCAAAAAGCTGACGGAACCGTCCGAGCTGTCTGAGGAGCATGCCAGTGAGGTGATCGAGATGGCCCTTTCCGATCACGTCAGTTTTGCCGAGATTGAACTGGAATACGGGCTTTACGAACCACAGGTCAAGGCGCTGATGCGGGATCGCTTGAAACCCTCCAGCTACCGGGCCTGGCGCAAACGGGTCCGCAAGTTCTCCGACCGGCGCGCGCATTACAAATGACGGCACGTAGGAACAGCTGCTGACAACTTATAAACCGAGCGCGCCGTACTTCAGCAGCACCGGCACAACCAGCTCTTCCTCATCTATCAGGTGGCGATCAAGCTTATCGGAAAGTCGCTCGACTGTTTCATGAAAAGCAGCGATAGGGTTTGTATGTTCGGCCCTCTGCGACAAGACGGTTTTGGCCTGATCTACAAACCCCTGCAGATGGGCGTCCAGCAAGTGGTGATCTGAGTCCAGTAACTCAAACCCTTGAGCGAGCCGATGGTCTTTAGACACAAGCACCGGAAAATAGTGATGATCTTCGATCGTATGGTGCCCATGCAACTCAGAAACCAGCAAGGATCCGTATTGAGCGAGGTTTGACGCGAAAATCTCTGGCGCGATCTCTTTACCAAGCCGATGCTCACACAAGGAATTCAGGCGCGCAAGAAGATCCCGGAACATCATGTGCCGTTCGAGCCAGAACTGGATCAGACCGTTGTAGCCAGCATCTTGCGTCCATCCGGTGCGTGGATAGTCCTCCAAAAGCACGCGCAAGGCATCTGGAAGCGCGGTTCGATAGTTCAGTGAGAGCTTTTCGTCCATAAGAATTCGCAGGAAAGGCCGCCCAAGGCTGCTGATTGAGCTTTCTGTCGGCGGCTGTGGTTCAAAAATGAATTGACGCAGTCGGGATATAGCGCTGTGGCGCCGTAATCAAAGGGCTTCATGTCTTTCGACAATCCTAACGCGCAGTCACAATAGCGCAAACCCGCGCGAGATTGCCATGGAGCCCACCTGTTCTATCTGACGTTTGGTCAGCGGCGGAGGCCGCACAGCAAGTTAACGACTGGATTTAAGGTGGGATTTGATATGCGTTTCACGATACCGCTCTTGGCTGCGATGATGCTGACCGGCCCGGCCCTAGCCGAAGACGTTGCCTATGACGTCTCCGGAGAAGCCTTCACCGGATATTTTGCCAAGGCTGAAGACCCAAAAGGCCTTGTTCTGATCGTTCATGACTGGGACGGCATGACCGATTACGAACGCAAACGGGCGGATATGCTTGCGGACATGGGTTACAACGCCTTCGCCCTTGATATGTTCGGCAATGACACACCAACCGAAACAGTTGACCATCGCAGGGCTGCAACCGGAGCCCTTTATCAGGACCGCGATCGCATGAGGTCCCTGATCCAAGCAGGTGTTGATCAGGCGAAACAACTGGCGGGTAACACCCAAATGGTGGTTATGGGGTACTGCTTTGGTGGTGCGGTCGCCCTTGAAATGGCCCGCAGCGACATGTCCGGCATGGCGACCGGCTATGCCAGCTTCCATGGCGGACTGTCCACACCAGAGGGTCAATCCTGGACCGGCGATGAACCACCGCTTTTGGTTTTGCACGGTGGCGCCGACACATCAATCACGCTGGATGATGTTGCAACGCTCGCCAAAGAGCTAGAAACCGCCGGCACGCCTTACGCCATAGAAGTATACTCTGGCGCGCCCCATGCCTTCACAGTCTTCGGCTCGAACCGTTACCAGGAACGGGCTGACACCGCGAGCTGGGATGCCTTCTCGACCTTCTTGAGTGAACAGCTCTAACCGCATCTCTTTAATCCTGCGCGGCCAACAAACCGCGCAGTCCCGGACGATGGCGCGATGTGAGTAAATGTTCTAAAGGCGGTGCTGTACGCGATTTCGGCGGAAAAACCGTCGCAAAAACCGCCCAGCCACCTCTCAGAGTGAACCCGAATAGACAAAGAAAGTGCTCATGCAAACTTTGAAGTGTCTGTTTCTTATGCTCGCTTTCGCTGGCAACGCGAAGGCTGAAGAGATGGTCAGTATCGGCAGCTTTGGAATAGATAGGACTGAGGTCACGATCGGCGCGTTCCGCGAGTTCATTGATGCCACAAACACAACAACGTCGGCGGAAATCGCGGGCGGCGGAGAAGTGTATGAATCCGGCTGGGTTCAAAAACCTGGCTGGAACTGGCGAACGCCCTTCGGCCTTCCCGCGTTGGACACGGAGCCCGCCGTGCACGTGACCTACGATGAAGCATCAGCCTATTGCGCCTGGCGCGAAAAACGTCTTCCAACTGATGCGGAGTGGGTCGAAGCCGCTTACACGGAGCATCGGATCTCACCGCCCGCGCCCTTCGAACCGGGCGTGACATACCCCTACCCAACCGGAAAGATCCCGGAGGGCGCCAACTGCCTGCAGGGTTGCGGCGCCTCACCGGCTATTGACGTCAGTGCTGTCTTGCGCCGTGGCACCGGCCATGCTCCAGCTGGAACAACACGGCCCGGTGCCAACGGTCTCTACGATATGGGTGCAAACGTCTGGGAGTGGACCGACAATGGCGCGGGCGGTCAAAAAACAACGCGCGGCGGCTCTTGGTGGTATGGGCCGCAGCAAATGCATAGGGATCACATCGCAACAAAACCGGCAGGCACAGCGGTGGTCTATATCGGCTTTCGCTGTGCCCGGTCTTTGTAGGCGGAGCTGCTGCCAGTGTCTTGGTCAAAAGAAAACCAAAATCACCTCCAATCAAGAACTTCCATGACGAAAGGAACACCATGCGTCGACTCTTGATCTGGAGTGCCTGTTTTGTCCTGTTCAATCTGGCTCTGGGGCTGACGGCCTATCTGTCGGGCGACCGGTCACCGGACACCCACTGGAGCACTGCCAACCGGGAGCCCATCGGCATTGCGCCAAATCCAAGGACGGAACAGCAAGCGATCGTTCAGGTTTACGCGGCGCGCGCGTTCAGCTGGCGCGGCTATTTTGGTGTCCACAGCTGGATATCTGTGAAACCGGCGAACGCGGATCATTTTACCACTTATGAAGTCACGGGGTGGCGGGTCCGCTACGGCGGCAACGCCGTCCGGGCCTCCCGGCGCGCACCGGACAGCCGCTGGTTTGGCTCCGAACCAGAGCTTCTGGCAGAACTGCGCGGCGAACCGGCAAGCGAGGCGATTGTACGCCTGCAAACTGCCATTGACGCTTACGAATTCAACAGCATCTACACAGTCTGGCCCGGCCCCAACTCGAATACATTTGTCGCCCATCTTGGCAGAATGCTCCCTGAATTGCGGCTGGACCTGCCCCCTACCGCTGTTGGCAAGGACTACCTGGCCTCCGGTTTGTGGGCCCCAGCACCGAGCGGGACTGGATATCAACTGTCCTTGATGGGGCTCTTTGGGGTTTTGGTTGCCTGGGAAGAAGGATTGGAGCTGAATATTCTGGGCCTCACCTACGGCATTGATCTCAATGATCTTTCTCTGAAATTGCCAATGATCGGGCGGATCGGATTTTCATCCGGAAATACGCCTTCGGCCTGATGATCGCTGGGCGAACGGCAGAACAGCTGCCCTGATCAGCGATCCTCCAACCAACCTTTGATCGGCACGCCTCTCCTTATAAAAGCCGTTCCTGCGGTGTTTGGCCACGCTTGCCGGCTGGCCTTCCTGGTCGATTTTCACCCGCAGACATGAGCGCTTAGAAACGCTTAGCGAACAGGAATTGGAGGTCTGATGGCGAACATATTGGTGATTGGCGCCAGCCGGGGCATTGGCAAAGCAGTCTGTTTGGCAGCTGCGGAGAAAGGTCATGCGGTGCGCGCAATGTCTCGCAGCGGGGCAACACCGATGGGGAAAACCGGCGCGGTTGAAGCAATCCAAGGCAATGCATTGGATCGCGGCGACATCGATCGTGCGCTTGATGGTGTCGACACAGTCGTCTTGGCTTTGGGCGTTCCTGCTTCCCTGGACATGATCACAGGCCCTGTAACCTTGTTTTCAAAGGCCACCCAGGTGCTTCTTCCGGCGATGGAGAGTGCCAACATCGACCGTCTCATAGCCGTGACGGGATTTGGGGCCGGTGATAGCCGCTCAGCCATCAATCCGCTGCAACGCCTCCCGTTCAAGGCGCTTCTCGGACGCGCATATGCAGATAAAACCACCCAGGAAGCGATGATCTCGGAAAGCGGGCTTGATTATTTGATTGTTCGGCCGGGCGTTCTGACAAATCAACCCAGATCCGGGCGGTACAAGGTTCTGGAAGACCCGAAAAAATGGCGCAACGGCGTCATTGCACGCGCCGACGTTGCCGATTTCATCGCGGGCCGGCTGACAGATGAAACGCTTGGATGCAAAAAACCGGTCCTGATCCGCTGGCCCTTGTGATCTCTTGACGCATATCTCAGCGCATCAGGCGATGGGTGACTGGTTGGACCAATGGCCATAAGCAAAACTGATCCAGCTCTGCAAAAAACGAAAAACGCAGCAAAAATTCCAACATCTGGAAATCCATATCAAAATTGACTGCGTAACAGCATCAGATCCCGAACTTGGATCTTGTTTCAACGCAAGGTGTGCTGCGCTCCCCCTGCAGCAAATTGCGTTCTCCTCCTGCTGACCCGCCAACACCAGTTGGTGGGTCTCTTTTTTTGAAGGTTCGGCCTCATCAGCATGCGGCACCAACGGGTTGACGGACTTCAGGTTGCCTCGACCAGCAGTCGATGCAAAAAAACGGATCGAATACCAAAAACAAAAAAGCCGACCCAAGGGCCGGCTTCTTTATGAACTCAATCACTTGGTAGTGTGATTGATGGTGCGGTCGAGACGCCCAAAATCAAATACTTTTATTATATATTTCAATGACATAAATTTTTCTGCGATTCATTTTGGGGTAAAAGTTGGGGTAAAAACTGGGGTAAAGAGTCCTCAGGTGCGAAGGCGAAATATACATCTATTGATTGCATTTCTATAAAATGCACGTAATTTAAAACCTTCCTTTCCCTGCTGACAGGTAAGAGGGTCCGTATGCGCGCACTTGTTTTCTCGGTTGCAGTCCTGTTGCTTCTGTCGCCGCCGGGCCTGGCACAGCCAGTGGAGGTGCTTTTCCAGGCCGTGATCACGACCGAAGGAAAGGCCTGTCCCGCCGTCACACGAGTGAAGGTCCTTGGGAAGTCGACCAGCGGCACGAGCTTCGTCGCGGCGGCCTGTTCCGACGGCAGCCGTCATGTGATCGAGATACTGCCGGATCTCGCGCTCAACTACATCTCCAGCTGCAGCACCTTTGAAGCCGTCAGCGGGACGTCCTGTTTTTGACCGGCACGATGCTCGGCTTTGGGGCCATGTTGGAAAGCCACACGATCCCGAACACCAACGCAGGCCTTAGCCGGCCCGCACCACTTGCCCAACCGCTTTCCAGGGTCGGTCGCATCCGATCACGGTCGCACGCTTCGCGTTGAGCACGCAGGAGGCGGGAAATTGCGCGCCCCCTTTGTTCAAAGGGGCTGCGACAAAAACAGCCAATTGATGCGGCCAGGCTGCGATCTACTTTTGGTGTTGCAAGGCGGTCGCGGAAGCCGCTCACAAAAAGGCCCAGTGCTGCCGCAGGCGTGTCCCCCAACCGACGTCTCCAGCGCCGACAGGCTTGAAAGATGAGCGGCAACCGCGGTCTCCTGCACTCAGGCATTGGGGCAAAAGGCTCAGCTCCGATCCTAACCTCGATCGACTTGCAGACCCGGATGTCTCACTAAAGAGCATCCGGGCTTTTTTGTGTTCCGAAAACCGATCAACAAGCGTGTTCGCTCCGGGCTCAGCCAGCCACACAGGCCCTGTTCGGAGCTCATGCGGTAAGGCGCCCAGAAAGCCATTTTGTCTCACCGCGCCCGGCCGGTTCCCGCCGTTGGCAAGCGCACGACATTGCCGGCCCCGCCCGGATCCGGCGGCCCGGAATCAAGCACCACCCGGATGCCCTGGCGCACCACCAGCCGCCCGCCCGGACGGGTTTTCAGGGCCGCATCAAAGACCAGCTTGATCAGCTGATAGCTCTGGGCCGCGGCAAGCAGCTCCAGAAATCCGCGCCCGTCCGGGCTCCAGACTTCCAGGCGAAAGCCGAGGCCGGCCAGATGCCGGTCCGCGCCGGAGGGGGTGAGCAGCCGCCGGGCAATTTTCTCGGCCGTCTCCGGCCGCAAGGTGACCATTCGGCCGCGCGCGGCCCGGGCCCGGATCAACTGGGCCAGCTCTTCTTCCGTTGTCCAATCCGCGCTCATGTTCTTCTTATGTTCTCAAGTCACGAAAACCGTCAAGCGCCGATCCGGAAAAGCTCACATCGCATTCAGGACAGGCCCTTGCTCTGACCCTTTACTGCCGATTGCCCCTTCAAAGGCGGCACATCTTCCGGTTAAGCTGGGTGCCTGTTGCACCCCGGGAAAAGAGGCTCCGGCATGTCCAGAATCAAAGAGAGTGACGATGAAACCCGGGGTTTGGGGGACGCGCTTCTGGCCTTTGCCCGGGCGGTTCATGAATTGGCGCCGGACTGCCTCGACCCGGCCATTGCCGCTGCCTACGACGCGCTGGACGCGGAAAAGGCCAGACGCCCGAACGCCGATCTCAGGCTCGGATATGAATTCCTTGAGCTTGCCCAGGCTCAGGGAACACCGTTGATTGTACCAAAGCCAAAGCTGCAGTGAGCGCGGCAGCGTCTCCGAGTGCGGCCGCCAAATTCACGGCTTTTGCAAACACCTCAAGACAGATGTTTTCGTAAAGGAACCCATTCGTAATGGGTGTCCAGCGCATCCTTCAAAACTGCTTCAAAGCCACACGCCTGGTAGAAGGAATTGGCTGGACTTCCGTTCAAGGCCATCAACCGGACCGGCAATCCGGCAAAGCGCGCTTCGGCCTGCACGTCGTCGACGATTGAACGCCCGATCCCCCGGCCCTGACAGGCTGAAGTGACATAAAGATGATCGAGGTAGATGTGATCGGTGTTTCGTCGAACAACAAAAAATCCAACCACCGAACCTTCTAAACGGATTATCTTGGTATCTGCAGCACAAAAGGTGCTCAGGAACCGGTCTCTGGCGCGCACGGGATCGAACCGCCCGGCAGCCTCCAGGCTCGGGCGCATGGCCTCAACCCGAAGTGCGGCCAGTCCCTCTGCATCCGCTGCATCAGCAGTCTCTATTCGAATGTCAGCGCTCACTCCGCGCCCCCCTTAGGCTATAGAAAGGCCTGATCTGATACCGCCGCTCGATCCAACAGGTCATTCACGTCCTTTAGGACAGCACATGGGCGGCAACAAGCATCTGCGGGACCGGGTCATCCGCAGACCCTAAAACTTCATGCCGATCTTAAAGCTCGCAGAATGCGACAGGGTTTCCGATCCAATCCCGGCTTCATACCGAAGTTGCGCCTCAAGTTTATCCTCCCAAAAAAGGGACGCTCCCGTTGCCAGAGTCGCCATCACATCCTCTCTTTCAAAGTCCTGGTCAATGCCCGCTTGCGGAAGAAAGGAATTGGGAAGGGAAACCGTCACGCTTGAATCGTTAAGGGCAATCCGTGCGCCTGCTTCCACATAACCGCGGGCCAGAACACCGTCCCCGAGATCGAAGGCATCGGAGCCAACACGGACCGCAGGGTGCAAATCTGCGAAGAAATGTGTCTTCGGAACCACTTTAAGGTTGAGAGACCCGGCCCCCCGTTCCTGATAGCCTTCATCTTGGATCAATGCGAGATCAAGTTCCACCAACGGCAGGATATTGATGGTGTCATACTCAAAGAGATAACCCGCCCGAAGCCGCGTTGCGACAGAATAAGTCTCTTGATCTGAGCTGGCGATCATCGACGAACCAGGAATGGAAACCATTCGCTTGTTGTCTCCCCAACCGTAGCTGCCAGCCAGCGACACGGAACTGTAGATCGGACCGTTGGTGTATTTCAGGATGGCACCGGCATGGATGCGGTGGCCATCACCTGATGTTGTTTCACCTTGGGAATAGGACTGCTCGTATGCACCGGACACCCCAACAACAACGTTCGGCACGATTTCCTGTTGGGCCCCCAGGCTGAACATGGCGCTGGTGACACGGTTGTTCCAATCAAACCGCGTGGTATCAAAAGACACCTTGGACCAGGTACAGTCGTGCTGCTGTATCATCGCAAAAGCACCCGTTGCGCTACCACAGCTCTGCATGTTGTTGAGGTGTGCAGTTGTGGACGCGCTGGTCGCCTGCGCCGTGTAGTGATGATTGGACGCGTCTAAAACCTCCAGTTCCTTCACTAAGGCCGTCGTGTCCAAAGCGTTCGCTGCTTGAAGCGTCACTGCATACAGCTCTTGCGCCGCAGCCTGCCCCCCGGCAGCAGAAAGAAGTGACAATTGACCATCAACGTATTCGGCAATCGCTCCAGCATTCCCCGTAAGGCCCGCACCACCGAAATCAACCGTCGCACCGGTCACGTCGACCAGATACGTGCTGCCGTCGCTGGTGCTTTCAGTTCTTGATTGGTAGGTGAATGTGGTCGCAGCTGTTCCTTGCGCAAGGCCAAAGGGGAGCGGGTCACCTGCAACGATTGCTGAGCTTTGCCCATCGTCCCGTCCGTTTTCAATGATGGTTTGAGTGACAAACGAACGTCCCGGTAATGCCGTCAACTGAGGGATCGTCCTTCCGCCGCTGTCGGCTGAGAAAAAACCACCCGCGCTGATTTTGCTGGACGATACACCGTTCGGGTCCAGGTTCAGGAAGTGACGCCCGCCCCGCAGATGATAAAACTCGCCGGTGAAGGATCCGGTCAGATCCCCGCTGTTTTCAAACCTCGGCATTTCACCTGTTGACCCATCGTAATTTAGTTGAATGTCTCCGAACACGACGCCGGTCTTGCCGATGCGGTAATTTCCCTGACCATTGGATGAGAGAGCTGTCCGGCCAGAAGCATTGATTGATCCGTTGATTTCAACGTCTATGTTCGAGGTCGTTGTTTGATCAATGAAAATACCACCTGCAGCGCCACCTGTGGCAGTGATCGATGCGCCATCTTGTACCTGCAGCCCGTACCTGGACGTGGCACTCGTTTGCAGAGGGCTATCCGCATATACTGCCCATGAATTGGCACCCGAAACGGCTAGGTCACCGCCGAGTGTAACATCAATGTTGTCAGACTGAGCACGCACAGCATGAGCTGCCGATCCACTCGTGGAAACGCTTGATCCGGGCCTTAAGTAGATTGCAACTGCATTGTTGCTCTGAGACGCGCTCGCATTGCCAACCGTCTTGAAACCATCTGACGCAAAGACTGTTGTCGCGTTGGTCATAGCCTGCGCCAGAATGCCGTGCGCCGCATTGCCGCTTGTTGAGATGGTCCCGCCAAGACTGACATTCACGCCAATAGAGCTGTTGAAGTCGGATCCACTATAGTCGCCGGAGCTGATCGACATCGTCGCATCGGCCAAGGCCTTGTTCAAGAGCCAGGCCCCGCCACCACCACCGATCGACTGCGCGACGACACCAATCGCACCATCGCCGCTTGTCTTTATCTCCAGCGGATTCGATGACTTGGTGTCATCCACGACAACGCTGCCCCCAAGTCCGCGATTGCCGTTCGTCGCCAAATCGAAAGTGATGTGCTCCTGGCTCACATTCGTATGAGCTGATTGCATCAAGCCCCCGCCGCCACCGACGGATTGCGCAAAGATCCCATGGGAAACCTGACCTTGCGTGGTGATTGTGCCTCCGGGAACAACTTTCACGGTGCCACCGCTGCCACCATCTCCAGCTGACTGGCCAAGCCCACCGATGGACAGGCTCAGGTTGTCAACGGTGCCGGTTGTATCGGATTCCGACTTTTCAGCGCCACCTGCAGCACCACCGCCGCCGCCAACAGACTGCGCGAAAATCCCGACGCTGTTGTCGCCAACGGTCGTGATGGATGTCGCGGATGTGACGGTCACGACGCCGCCTTTACCGCCAGCGCCACCTGAACCCCCAATCTTGAAGCTGTTTTTGCCATCAACGTCGGCACCCGCTCCGTCGCCGCCGCCACCACCGACGGACTGTGCAAACAGGCCGATGGCGTTCTGGCCAGCGGTCACAATATTTGCAGGTGTTTCAATGGTGAGGTCGCCACCGTCTCCCGAGGCCCCTCCGGTCCCGCCGACCGAGATGGCCAGGATTTTTGTTGTCGCCTTGTACTTCTTTTGCGGGTCCGGCAGCTTCGGCGCCTCTTTGTATCCGGCATCGGACTCCCCGCCTTCACCACCGCCGCCGCCGACGGATTGCGCAAAAACGCCGTAGGACCGGTCTCCAGTGGTGTAGATTGCAGCGTTACCGGTCTCTTTTGTGATGGTCACGTTGCCGCCTCTGCCGGCAGCGCCTCCGCTGCCACCAAGTGCAAGGGAATAGGCACGCGAACCTTCCTGCTGGAACCCGGACGCCGAGACATCTCCGCCCGAGCCGCCACCGCCGCCGACCGACTGAACAAAGGCGCCGTGCGCCTGATCGCCGGTTGTTGCGATTGCTGCAGAACCGGCCATGGCAAAGTCTACCTGGCCACCATCACCGCCGCCGCCACCGCTGCCGCCGATCGCAACCGAGACATTGACCAATGTCGGTTCCTTTTCTTCGCTGTTTTCGCTCTCGCCACTGGAAGATCCGCCAGCAACGGCGGCCTCAAAAGTGTGAGCGCGGCCGCCGTCACCGCCCCCACCACCAATCGATTGCAGCTTGGCGCCAACGGACCGGCCACCGACCGTGTTGATGGTCGCCCCCTCAAGCATTTTGAACGAAACGCTGCCACCGTCATTGCCGGAGCCACCATCACCGCCGATACCGATGGAAGCCGCGACCTTAGACCCCTCTTCGGATTTGCTCAGCGCTGCAACCGCATTCAAGGAATAGACATTGCCGCCGTTGCCGCCACCACCGCCTATCGACTGTACAAGTGCGCCGTAGGATTTTTGACCAACCGTCACGATGGCGCCGGACTGGGACCCATTGATCTGGCCGCCCACATTGCCGCTGCCCCCGCTTCCGCCCAGGAAAACGCCACCCGATACGCCAAGGCCCTCGCCACTGACCAAAGAGCCGGAATAGTTATGGACAGAACCACCATTGCCGCCGCCGCCGCCAACAGATTGTGCGACAAGTCCGTGCGCCTGATCTCCCGTTGTCCCAATGTATGCCCCGGTGTCGAGCGCGAACGTGACTGCTGAACCGCTCCCACCTTCGCCGCCGTTACCGCCAAGATTGGCAGAGATGTCGACGGCATTCTTGCCCGCAGCTCCGCCCACGGACGTTACGTTGCCACCAGCGCCGCCACCGCCGCCGATTGACTGCAAAAGTGCCCCGACCGACTGGTGGCCGGAAGTTGCGATCTCACCGCCATGGTTGAAAGTGACGCTCCCACCTGCATTGCCATCGCCGCCATCGCCGCCGATATTCACTCCGAACTTGGCGGCACCGCCTTCATCACTGATTGCGCCGGCCGCCGAAAAACTGTTTACGGCCCCTCCGACACCGCCGCCGCCGCCGATGGATGAGACGGCAGCCCCGTGCGCTTGCGCACCGGTGGTTGCGATCCGTCCGCCTTTTCCGATTGTGAAACTTGTTTCACCACCGCCCCCGCCAATGCCGCCGCTGCCACCAAGTTTGGCCGTGGCCTCGAAAGCGTTTGAACCGAGGGAGAGACCGAGCGATGTGACATTGCCACCTGCCCCGCCACCGCCGCCAATAGACTGGATGAGCATGCCATACCCTTGGTCTCCGCTGGTCCAGATCCTGCCGTCATGTGTCGCTGTGACCTTACCCCCGAAGGCACCAATTCCGCCGTCTCCACCGAGATCGACCCCGAGGTTGACCGCAACGGAATCGTCATCTCCGGCAGCAACAGCGCCATCGTAAGCGTGTACGGAACCGCCGGTTCCACCACCGCCGCCGACGGAAAGCGCCGACACACCGTGGGCTTGCGTGCCACGGGTCAGAATTGCGGACGTCGCAGCGCTTGAGTATTCGATTTTTCCACCGATACCGCCGCCGCCGCCTTTGCCGCCGATATCAACATTCGCGTTGACGCTGTCTACGCCTGCAGCAGCATTGACCGAGGTGACGCTCCCGCCTGCACCGCCGCCGCCACCGATCGAGTGCAAGGCGGCACCGTCCGACCGGTCACCGAATGTGTATAGAACACCGTTGACCGAAGCATTCACCGATCCGCCCGCGCCCCCCGCGCCGCCCGAACCGCCAAGCGCCACATTTGCGGTGATTGCCACTTCAGACGCAGATGCGCCGAGCGCCGTGCTGTTGCCGCCGGCCCCGCCGCCGCCGCCAACCGAAAACGCAGAAAACGCGTTCGCAATTCGACCATTGGTAACAATCGAGCCACCGACCTGACCGGTTACATCTCCTCCAAAGCCGCCTTGGCCGCCACTGCCGCCGAGAGAGACATTCAGTGTTAAGGAGGGTCCTTCCGCATCGCCGGACACTCCGGCCGCGAAAGCGCGCCCTCCAAGACCACCGCCACCGCCGACCGACATTGCAAGGACGCCCGTGCTGAAATTGCCGGATGAGTTCGTTCCGGTTGCAATTTTGCCAGATCCGCTCTGGGTGAAGCTGACCGAGCTGCCCGACCCACCTTGGCCGCCACCGCCCCCCACAGAGGTTTGGAACGACGCGCCGACACCAACGGCCACGCCGGACGCGGCGCCGCCGTCGCCACCGCCACCGCCGATTGACATCGACAGGATGCCCTTTGAGTGGTTACCAGTTGTTTCAATGGAACCGCTGTTTGTTGTAGCAACCGTACCGGAATTGCCGCCGCCCCCACCGGAGCCTCCAACGGCCACGCCAACAAACAATCCGACATCAAGCGCTGCGCCGCCATGGCCACCGCCCCCACCGACAGATAGGGCCGAAACACCATGCGCTCCGTCACCGGATGTTCCAATCAGCCCGCCATTGTTGAAGATGACATCCTCGGAGTTGCCTCCATTGCCCCCGCTTCCGCCGAGCGAAAAGAAAGCAAGTCCGGAACTGCCCCCATCGCCGCCATTCCCCCCGACAGAATGCAGCATGGCTGCTGTCGCGCCAACGCCCGACGTGGTGATCGATCCGTTTTGGTTGTTGACCGTGACGTCGGCCCCGGCGTTGCCGCCGACGCCGCCACTTCCGGCGCCGCCGAACCAGCCCCCTTCGCCGCCATCTCCCGCGGTCCCGCCAATACTGCGGGCCAGGATCCCGTAGCCATAGGCGCCCTGTGTTGAAACAGAACCGTCGTTCGTGACAGTGACGTCACCACCATTGCCGCCATTCGCTCCGCCAGCGCCCTCAGAAAACACGTGACCGCTCCCGCCACCGCCGCCCGTGCCGCCCTGGCTCAGAACCTCAATTCCAATCGCGTGATCCCTCGTAACGAGGATGGATGTGCCGCTGTCTGAAGTGAGCTCTATCACGCCGCCATCGCCGCCGCGGCCGCCTGCAGACCCGTCATGGATCGCGTCACCGTCGCCGCCCTGACCACCATCCCCGCCCTGATTGAGGATATAAAGGGACGTGTTTCCTTGGTTTGTGAGCTGAAGTTCAAGTCCAGGAAAACCGGCACCACCACGGCTAGACCGATCAAATGTGGATGCATTGCCGCCGTGCGGACCGTCCGGAGCTACACTAACAATATTTGTACTATCTTGGGTGGTGGCACAGACCGGCGGCCAAAGCGTTACGTATTCGACAGACCCGCAAGATAAACCATCATCCGCTTCGGAAAACGGACTAAACAAAATCAGCGTACTGAGGGCTGTTGTGCCGAAAAGCGCAAGTCGTGAAATTGCAGGAAATGAATTGGATAACTTTATAAATTGCATAAATCTGCCCCACCAGTTCAGCTAATAAGATCACTAGATGCGGCACATGGTTAACGAACTGTTAACCATGTGCACTCCCGGCAAAGTTAGCTGGCGAAGAAGGTTTATTAGGGCGCGTTTTTCAACAATAGACCCGGCAAAGAAACCACCCCCGTCAGAGATAAAGTGGCGGGCAGGACCTATCTCACATCGGATTAAATGGCTGATTCTGACTTTATCACGTCGCCCACCTCATCCCGCTGCGGCCTGATCCCAATCAATGGCGAACGGAGGCCAGCACGCTGGCCAACCTTTCGGGCAATGTCTCAAGATCCGCCGACAGTTTGTTGATCGCATCCACAAGCCGCAATTCGACTTCCCGCAAGTGTTCCCGGCTGGCGTATTCCTCTGCCACCTTCAAGCGGAATTCATTCAGATCCCGCCGGACCCCTAAGATCGCGGCAAACAGGAACCACCACGCCCCGCCAAGCGCCCCGCCGATCACGCACAAGGCCAGCAACTGTTCCCAGGTGATCGCAGCCTGTAAGTCACTCGGCATCACCAGCACCCCCGCCGTTTGCCGTTGCGGTCATTGCCAGCGACGCGCTCCGCCCCGCCGCGATCGATCCTGACAAGGGCTGCAAACCCGGCCGGGCTCAAGCTATTCGCTGTGAACCCCGCGCAAGGCCCGGCAGTCGTCAAGGTCTTGCACCCGGCCAATATTGCGGAAATACTCAAGACACAAGTGATCGTCTTCCAAGTTCTGCAAATAGGCATCGTCGCGCGCCCTTCCCTGTTCGAGTTCCAGGGCCGTTTCCAGATCCTTGGCCCTGTCCTTTAACCGCGCGTGGTTTCCCCCAAGCGCATAAACGGACGCAATGAACACAGCACCAACCAAAACGGCCGCACACAGGCGGCCGGTTTTGGTAAGCGCGAAAAACTTGAACACGGCAATCATGGCGCAGCTTCCCTTTTTGCCGCGCTGCCTTGCAGCCGCCGGGTCAGAACATCGCCATAACGCCAGACAAGGTACACGATAAGGATCAGCCCGAGCCCGAAGGCGACGCCCAGGATCCAGGTCCACGGCACACCGAACAGGCCGCCACCGGTCACAGCCGTGACCAGCGCCCCGCCGATCTGGCTGTCCTTGATGACAAGCGCATCCTTTCGGAGCTGCACCAGCGTGGCCGGACCGATAATGCCGTCATTCACAAGGTCCGGATGCTGGCGCTGATAGGCCAGCACAGCCGCCTTTGTCCGATGTCCCATCCAGCCGTCAATCACGCCCGGATCAAATCCAAAGCGGGTCAGCGCTTCCTGCGCCTCCCGGACAACGGGATCCGGTGCGGATGGCGGCACCGGCCGGGCAAGACGCGGACGACCTTCCAAAACACCGGTGTAGACCCCGTGTTCCAAAAGGTCCGCCTCTTGCCGACGCCGGCGCACCAATCCGTTCAGACGATGCCCGCCGGCGGTTGTTCCGGTCCGCCGCAACAGTCTTGCAGCCTCTTTGACATCGCCCCGCTTCAAGGCCTTGGCCCATTTCCAGCTCAGCGCCCGGGCGCCCAGATTGTAGACGACCGACACGCAGGCATCGAACTGGTGTTGCGGTAGGGTTTCAAAGGTCCGCTCCACCGGGATCTCATACTCATCGTCGAGCATCCGCGTCATGATGTGGTCCGCGTCCCGCCGGCTGATCGTGTCCCCCAGCCTCAGCTTGCGGCCATGGCGGGTCCGCCACCAGGCGGCAAAAACCCGGCCGCGCATGGTGAACCCATACCCGATCGTCACCACGCCGACCGGGTCGATGTACGCCCGGCTCACATACCCCTCATGACCGGCCAAAAACGCCAGTCCTTTTTCACTCATCTGCATGATCTGCCCCCTTTCCTTCAGGCACAAAAAAACCGCCTTGTGGCGGTCGAAATCCGTCAATCTTAAAAATTGACGGCGCGGGAAATTCATCTTTAGATTGTTGTGATTTGAAGAACTGAGGGTCCAATCTCGTGGCGATAAACAACCATGCAATTTTGATGATTACCGGATTGATTGCGGCATTTGCTGCATGTAGTGCCAATGCACTTGAGTATCGTTGCGAACTTGAAAATCAGCTCGTGGTGAATTCACAAAACGACGTTGTTGAGATGAAAAACGGCTCTGACACCATGTCGTTTTCCATCATTGATATCGACGCAGACAGCAAAACCGCGCGCCTAGTAGCAAATGTCGGTAGCGCGAACATCTACGCCTTTGAAACCGGTGCTGGCTTCAATTTCGTGGAAATCACGGGCGGTGGATCTGCCCATGTCTTATCTGTTGATCGCGCCAATAAGCTTACTGCACCGGGAAACTTTGGCACCGCCAGGCCGGCCACATACAGCCGCCAAACCCACATGTTTGACGGAACTATCACAACATTCTATGTCGGAAAGTGCATGGAATTGTCTTAGTCAACGCACCTGATCGGCATCAGCTTTGCGGCACCACCGGCAGGAAGTAATGCAGCGCTATCCGGACCTTGCCCCCGGTAAAGGCTTCCGTGTCGCCATGCGCCGTGATCACCACCGGTGTATCGGCATAAAAGGCCTCTGGCCCGATCACCCCGGCATTGTTGGATCCGGCCGCGATCCCGAGATACCCGCCGAATTTCTCAGGCTGCCCGGAAATGCCGCAGTGATATTGCCAGACACCGGTCACGTCTTCCGTCGTCAGGGTCGACACGCCAAAGACGATGGCCCGGTTCGGGATTTGAACCGTGCTGGAGACACTGGCACCGCTTAAGGTCAGTTCCTCTTCCACGGTCACAATCCGGCTTTCCGCGCCGTTTGGGGTGACGGAAATCAGGGACGGGTCCGGCCCGCTCCAATTGGTCCCGTCATAGACCGCAAAACCGCCCTCATCTGCCACAAAGGCCCGCCACCCGGCCGCTGCATCGTAAAACGTCCAAACGTCCTCACGGTAAGACGCAATCTTGCCGTCATGCCCGGCAAAGGCGCCGTTAGCGCCTGCCGGGACCAGATACCGGGCGCCATCATCTGGGCCTGCCGGATCGCTGGTGACCGATTGCGAGAGGACGGACAGGTTGACCACTGCGTCAAGGATGCCCAAGGCCTCATTGTGCGTGATGTGCTTCTGGCTTTGACTGGCGGCAATTTCCGGCAGCTTCAGATTTGGGGTTGTCATTTTTGCGGATCCTCCGTTAGAAATTTTGAGATTGATTCATTGATTGAACAGGCATTGGAGAGAGTAAATTTGTCGGACAATACGGAAACGAAAATCGTTAATGGCCATGAGTTGAAAGACCGCGTACGCCGCCTCTTCGAGAACCATGCGCCGAATATTGCTGTTGCGTTCTGGGGAGAAGGAGCAACAGAAGGACTTGGCCTCGACAAGTCACCCAAAGGCCGGATTGTCTGCAATCTCGCGATGGGAGGAACAAACCCGAAAGAGATCGAGAAACTTATGCAGTTTCATGATGTCCGGCATTGCGACACCTTGCACTCCAAGGTTTACCTTGGCGCCAGAACGGCAATTGTTGGATCATCAAACGCCTCAGCAAATGGACTTTCTCTTCAAGGGGCAAGCTGTGACGGGTGGATAGAGACCAATATCGTAACCGGTTCACGGAACATCTGTGCCGAACTGGCCGATTGGTTTGACAATCTTTGGCAAGATGAAGAAAGCCGGGAGATCACTACAGAGGATTTGCAGAAAGCCTACAAGGTATGGTCAAGCCGCCGCCGCTCAGGTTTTCGAGATAAAAAAATCGAGGGAGATCTGGTTCGCCGGATCCTCCATCATCCTGAAGACTTTTCGGCTACTCGATTGTTTGTAACGCTATACGGCGAAGGCGAAGTCAGCGCAGCAGCACAAAATGCCCTGGAGCATGAAAACAAGAACCACTCCGCCGGACTGGAGCTGGATTGCTTCGAGAATTGGGATGAGATCGAACCAGATGCTGATCACATTTGCTTCCATGTCGGACCGCGTGACGGAGTTCGATACGATGGAGTATTCACCGTACCACCAGGTCCCCCTATTCGGAATATCGACGAGAACAACAGCATCACACTATGCTGGAAGACCGACAGCCAGCACCTAACATCCGAGGGGTCGATGCACATGAAAGCGGCTGTAAAAACTTGGCTCAAAGATAATCCACTCGATGAGGCACGATGCATACCGATTGAAGAATTCATCCCAGCCTTACGGAAAAGCAGCGACGCCTATACCTGATAGCTTCCCTTTCCGGCCGCGCCCCGGCCATAGGTTGCGGACATCTGGAAAACGCGGAATTCAAATGACTGTCCTGAAGACCCAAAATCGGCCGCCTGTTGGGCGGCCGTATAGGTGACAGACTGGCTGGTCGACTGAAGCGTTCGCTTCAAGCTTCCGTCTTTCCAGATTTCGATTTCATAAGCCTCAAGATCTTCACCAAGCGGCACATCCGCCTGTTCCCATCCGTCCCCGCCAATGCGGGTTCGGCGGATCCAGGACAAGGCGATGTCACCACCCCCCGCGTCACTTGGCTTTAGATGAACCGGGGACAGAGGCCGTTCCCCGCGCCCGGTGAAGGTGACGGTTTTTCCGACAAAGTCCGGATCCCCGACCGCTCCACTTGCGGGTCCGGCTTGCCAGTTCAGCGGCAAGCCGATCTGTGCGCGATCAAGACCCGTTTGTTCCAATCCGCCATCCAGGAAGACCACGCGCGCACCGCTTACGGCACCCATGGCGGTTTCCGTTCCCTTTTGACCGCGCAGCAGCCGGGTCAAACGGTAGGTCCGCGCGCCGGTCAGCTCCGCATTTGCGAACTGCACCAGTTCCCAGTCCCCGTTCGGCGCCTCGATAAGGACAGCGTTGCCGCCGGCGAACACCTGAAGATCGTCAAGACCCTGCAGCTGGCCGTCGTACAGCTCCAGTTCCACCGCATTCCTGCGATCCCAGCGATGGAGCGGTCCCGGCGCAAGATCGGCTATCAGATGCCCGATGCGACCGGGGACCGCCAGGCTGGCCCGAACCACATATCCGCTTGTGGTTGGACTGGACAAAAACACCAAACCGGACGCAAACGGCTTTCGTATTCCCGTCAGATATCCCTGATGCGCACTGTCCTGATCCCGCAGCAAAGGCCCATCGATAAAGACCGGCGTCACGTCCGCCGTCACGTCCGGCCGGCCACCGCCACCCCCGCCTGTTCCGCCGCCACCGGATCCACCGCTGCCATTCCCGCCACCGCCGCCAATCCGGCCAAGCTCGATGATCGAATTGCGCGCCGGTTCATAAACCGGCCCGTCATAGCTCTTGCCCTCGATCTTGCGCCCCAGACCGTCGACGGCCTTTGTCAGTCGCACCAGATGTGAGCGGCCGCCAAAGTCAAACGACACCAGATCGCCCGGCTCCAGCGCAAGGTCTGCCTCTGACGTGCCAAACTGATAACCTTCCCGGCTGGCCCAGGCTTCCTGCAACAGGAATTCCGCCAGCGCCACCATGCGCGGAAAGTCCGCCACCATCGGCGTATCGGTCACCACCACACGGTCACTGACCACCATTTCCAGAAGGGCTTCCCCCGTCACGGTCTGGAAATCCCGTGCCGCGTCATAAGCGGTCACCCGAACCGCGCGCGGCAAGTCCGTTTCCTGCGCCCGGCGAATGGTGACCGGCGCTTGGTTTTTGCCCCGGTCTAGCATGTCCGCCGGATCCAGATCGGCCACCGGCTTGAGGTGGCGCCGGGATCGCCCTTCGATGCGCCCACCGCTTTCCACCGGATCAAAGGCCATGGCTGCCGCGAGGCTTTCAATCACGGACCGGGCAGAGGTTATGGTGTCGATGATGTAGCCGTCCGCCGTGCCAATCATCCCGTCCGTATTAAAGTCCGCGCCCTCAACAAGGCCGCTCCGCTCCATCATGAGTTTGGCAATGCCGTCCGCCGGCGCCCCGCCCATACGCCGGGACAGCCAGTGTCCGGTATAAAAGTTGGCATGATCAGCCCAGACATCGGCGGCAATCGGAAACGACGGAAACGGCCTTATATCCCATGCCCAGCCATAGAGCCGGCCGGGCTCCAGCATCGGACCGCCGTAAACGGGTGACACCGGGTTATTGCCAGGATCCGCCCAGAATTCCAGCATGGCGCGCAGATAGCGGCGCTGAACAAAGTCATCGCGCGCGCCGGATGAATAATACGGCACGAACGATTCTGATGATTTCGGATCATAAAAGACGTTCGGCTGGTTGGGTCCCTTGTCGATCCCCGGACAGCCTAGTTCGGTGAACCAGACCGGCTTGGATTGCGGTACCCAGCCTGTCACGCTTGTGTCACGCACCCCGCCCGGCCGGTTCTGGTGTGGGTTCTGCCACCAGTTCCGGACATCCTTCTGCCGGAATACCCAGTGGTCCCCATGCGCCGTGTCCTCGATCGGTGTGCGCGTCTGGCTGTCGCGGTCTTCAGGACTGGCATAAAACCAGTCGTAATATTCCCCGCCCTCGATGTTCGCTTTGAGGTACGCGACATCGTAGATCGATTGATACCCGGCCATGTGGTCCGCATGTCCAAACCCATCCCGCCAATCACTCAGCGGCATGTAATTGTCGATCCCGATAAAGTCGCAGTCCGACGACGACCAGACCGGATCCAGTTGAAAGAACACGTCCCCGCTGGCATCATTCGGCCGGTAGGAATGATATTCGGACCAGTCCGCTGCATAGCCCAGCTTGGTTGAAGCGCCCAGCATCGATCGAACGTCTGACAACAACGACACCAGGGCGGAGACAAACGGAAAGCTGTTCCCAGCCCCACGGACAAACGTCATGCCCGGCATTTCCGTGCCGACACAATAGGCGTCCACCCCGCCCGCCATTTGAGCCAGCTTGGCAAGGTGCAGGATAAACCGCCGGTAAGACCACTCTTGCGGCCCGGAATAGGTGACCTCGGATCCACTTCCGCCAAAGTGACCCGGCTGCGCGGTTCCAATAAAAACGGCGGCTTGCGTTGCCGCAGCCGCCGTCTTGTCCGGAGTGCCGGGCTGCCCCGGCGCCGGATGGCAGGTGATCCTGCCGCGCCAGGGATACGGCGGCTGCTGCGGCCGGCCGTAGGGATCCGGAAAGCCGTTGTCGTTTTCGATATCCATCATGATGAAGGGATAGAGCAACACCTTGAACCCGCGCGCCTTCAAGTCCTTGATCGCGGCAATCACGCTGGCATCGTTCGGGGATCCGCCGTAAGCCGGTTTCCCGTCGATGTAGGAAACAACCGTTGCAGTCTCGCGGCTCAACCCCGCCACCTGCCACTCGATCGGATCTGTTTGCTTGACCGCCTCAATGCGCGGTTCAACAAGACACTGGTCACAGCGCAAGTCCGTCCCGAACCAGGCCACAACAAGGGCTATTCGGTCAACATTCGGGCAAACGGCTTTCAAGAGATCCAGGGAGTGCAACCAGTCGCTGGTGTGCGTCTTGGTGTGGCGGTTGTTGTCCACCTTGTCCGTTGTGGTGATGAAGTCCGCGACCCGCTGCGGTTCATAGCCGAATTCCGTTGACCCCGGAATGATGCACATCCCGGTCAACAGCTCTTCCTCACGCCCGACACTGCGCATCACTTCAAAGGTCAGCTGCGGGATCCGATTGCCGAATTTTTCCAGCGGCAAGCGGTCAAAGACCACATAGGCAAGGCCGCGATACGCCGGCGCATTGCCAGCGCCCTGCTTGGCTTCAATCAGACTGTCCGGCAACTGGTCTTCAGACCCGGTGTAGATCCGGTGCGTGATCTGGGTCAGGTCCAGTTCATTGCCGTCCGCCCAAACACGCAGGACCGCAGCAATCGGACCTTCACACAGACCCACGGCGAAATTGCCAAAGTAAGCGTATGTGGTTGTGGTGACCTTGGATCCACCGCCCCCGCCCTTGCCGCCGGTGCGCTGCGTGGACGTTTGAATTTCCTCTTCCAGGTTGGTGGCCCAGATCACCTGCCCCGAGACGCGCGCAAAACCGGCGACGATCGGGATTGCCGCCCCTTCCGTGCTTGATAAGACCTGCAGGCTGTCCAGCCGCGCGCCCTCGACGGTCTGGGAAGATCCACCGCCGCTGAACAAATAGCTGTCCAGCAAGGATCCGCCGATGGTGACGGCCGTTGTGATGGCGCTTGCGACAAGACCCGTCGCGCCGGTCGCCCCGACAAGCGCCGACGCGGCCGCACCCAAAAGAAGTGTTGCCATTGGTTTTTCCGGTTTGTTTTGGGCCGAGAGTATTGGGCGCGTTTGGTCGAGGCTCATGGAGCCTTGGGCCTTGCTCCGCAAACGTTGGATTGGCAGTGCCGAAAGCGCTCCGAAGGTATCTGCGAATGCTTCGATCACATCAATGCCAAACGAAACATTTGAAGGCGCTAGGTGCGTCCATCACGCAAACTCATCTATTCGGTTAATGGACGCGCAGGTTCAAGGCTTCCGGCAACGTCAGCATGTGGACCCAGTATTTCCAGAAGTCGTCCGCTCTGGTTCATTTTGCTGATCGTTTCATTGATGCTGCCAATGAAGTGCCTGCCGGTCTCATTTTCATGGCAAATAAAGCTCAAGGGATAGCGGAAGCCATTTATGAATTTGTTTTGTGCAAATACCAGGTCTGGTTTGCCGTGTTTTTCAAATGCCAATGCAATATCGGGATGATAGCCAACGATGGCATCCAGCCTTCCAAGCTCCATCATGGTGATGAGCTGCTCCTCCGACGACACAACAGCATAGTGTGAGAGTTTCTTGCCAAACAGCCTGGAAGCGACAGCTCCATTGATAACACCCAGCCGCGAAGGGGCAAAACCGTCCAGCGCCACATCCGAATGTGTGGGCTCGCGCGTGTAAAGGCGAAGTGTCAGGTAATCGACGGGCTCAGATACAAGCAAAGAGCCTGTTCCGCCGTCTCCTTCAAAAACGGCGAGCGCAGATGGAAACAAACAGGAGTTTTTGTTTTCCAGAAATAAATACTTGGCTCTTTGCAACGGCGCCGCGAGCAGCGCGACTTCGGCATTTCTTTCCGGAAACACTTCACTCAGAAACAGGTCGTATTGGCTGCCACTTTCCATCGTCAGCCGATACGGAAGATAGTTCAGATATAGAGTCATCCCGTTTTCAGTGTCGGCAGCCGACTTGGTTGGTGCCATGAAAGACAGCCAAGCGACCAACACCGCTGCCAAAAAAAGCTCTCATATCGAACGACCTATTCCACGCACAGCAAGGGGTTTGTAATCTCTGCGTAAGGTACCACTCCCTGCCTAAAGCAAACGTAACCGGCGCAGAATTGACATCATTCAATGGCTTGGCCAACACAACGACGTGGGGGGCTTTTAGGAACCTCTGTTTGACAGGCCTGCCTCCAAAGCCCGCTTGGCGCGCCAGATCATTCGGATGGATCGCCGCGATTTATCCTACCGTTTGTTTCAATTATACGTTTGCTTTAGGGTGCCGAACCGTGGCCGATGGGGTCACGTGCACAGTAACTTGATTGCGCCAATTCACTTCCCAACCGGAAGTGTATTGGCGTTTTTTTTACCCCCTGCCACGGCTCTGATAAAAACGGTAACAAAAAAGTCTTTTCGGTCAACAAATTTTCTTTATTTCGAATGTGTTTTGAATAAAATTTACTCAATCAGATAAAGTCATCATGAATTGATGATTTATTCGGCAAGAAAAGTAATTTAATCTGTATTCTGCAGAATACAGATCTTGGAATTTAACTCTACGGTAATTCAAATCCTTCCGCAGCCCGCCGAATCCAAAAATCATCCAGCGTGACTTCACACACGCCCGTGCCTTCCAGGGCATGGATCATTCGGCTATCACCCGAGACAATGCCGCAGTGTTTGGCGATGGCTTTCGGCAGCATGCGGAAGATCACCAAATGGCCCGGCTCCAGCCTGTCTAATGCAACAGGCGCAAAATGCCGCTTGGCAGCCGCCAGCAAGGTTTCGTCCGCTGACACCTGCCCCCAGTCCGGGGAATAGGCCGGCGGTGTTTCCGGCTCTTGGCCGTAAAGCTCCCGCCAGACACCGCGCACCAGTCCCAGGCAATCGCATCCAATGCCCTTCAGACTGGCCTGATGGTGATAGGGTGTGCCGGTCCAACCACGCGCCAAATCGACCACATGCAGATTATGATCCATCTTTCCGTCCATCCTTGTCATCCAAACCTCTGCGGACAAAGCCGCTTGAAGGGCTGGTCCATCTTGTCCTCACCGCTTCGTGCGCCCACCTAAAAAGTCAGGTCCAAGCCGAAGGAGTTTCCGGACATGACTGCCCCTCTCGCCCTGATCATTGGCGCCGGCACCGGCGTTTCCGCATCCCTTGCCCGCAAGCTTCATCAATCCGGCTACCGGCTGGCCCTTGCCGCCCGCACCACGGACAAGATCCGGGACCTGGCAGAGGAAACCGGCGCACAGACCTTTGCCTGCGACGGGTCGGACCCGGCCGCTGTTGATGCCCTGTTCTCCGAATTGGACGGTCCTTTAAGGGTGGCGGTCTACAACCCGTCCGCGCGCCAGCGTGGCCCGTTGATCGAGCTGGACCGGGCAGCGGTTCAAAATGCCATCAATGTGACGGCCTATGGCGCCTTCTTGATGGGTCAGGCGGCCGCAAAAGTGATGCTCGGCCAGGAACCGGAAAACGGCACGAAGGGCACGATCCTCTTTACCGGCGCCTCTGCCGGGGTGAAGGGTTTTCCGCAATCCGCGCCCTTCGCCATGGGCAAGTTTGCGCAGCGCGGCCTTGCCCAATCCATGTCCCGCGAACTGCACCCGCAAGGGATCCATGTCGCCTGGATCAACATTGATGGGGCCATTCGCAATCCCGGACGCACGGAACCGGCAGACCGGCCGGATTCGATGCTGGACCCGGATGCCATTGCCGACAATTACATCAACCTGATCAATCAGGACCGCTCCACCTGGTCGAGCGAACTGGAGCTTCGGCCGTGGGTGGAACGGTTTTAGGAACGGCAGCCCCCTAACCGACAATCGCGGATCCGTCATTGTCCGTTTCCCCTGTCACCGCATAGCCAAGGACAAAATCATTGCCGGGCATATGCGGAAACCCCCGGAAGTTCACACCGTTTGAAAACTTCGACTGGCAGACGGAAAACGTATGCGGACAGCCTGCCCGCACCGTGAACGAATCCCCCGGCTGGATGGCGTTGACCGGACGCTGCCAGACGGTGAGTTCGTTTCTGCCATCATTGACCCGGTGCAGCTTCACCTTGACGGTCTGCCCGGCATTCGCACTAGTTCCCCAGATGAGTGTCCCGCGTGAAAAGTGATCATCGGCAAAGCCGTCCAGGCCACTCACCTGAAACACCCGGTCATTGACCGTCGTCACAGTGCCGCTCGCCTTGTAAGCCGCGCTTTCCAGATCAACCCCGCACCGGCTGTCACCCAGCGCGGCATCACAGCCATATTGATAGGTTCGCCCGACAGTCTGGTTCAGCTTGTGCGCCAGTCCCCGGAATTCCGCCTGAAACGCGATGTCTCCGCGGGTCACTTCCCCGATATGGCCCCGCTTGATGACCTCGGCTTGAGAAAGGTCTTGCCAGTTCACGCGGTAAAGGACGATTTCCGCGTCATCATAGAGCCCACCGGCAATGTCATTTTCGGTAATAGCGGAAGAGGACAAGGCCCCTTCCACGTCCAGATTGTCCACCGACAGCCCGAGGCTGCTTTCAATTTCGGTTGCCGAAAACCCGGAAAAGGCTTCAAAGGTAACGCCATTGAACGTCAGGGCACGGTCATGGTCCGTAAATCCAAGAACCACCCCGTCATTGCGGGTCACCTTCCAGCACCAGCACAGCGTTGTCACTGCCCCGGCAATATGTGCCGAAAACCCGGCTCCAAACTGTCTCATGACAAAACCTCGACGATCGGTATGGCCGGGATGGACCCGAGCCGGTGATTGTTCAGTTGAACATCCAGATAGTCCGTGTCGAACCGCGCCGGGACGTCGAACTCAAACCCGGCCGTGACCACCACGCCGCCGCCGGGCGCAACCGAAAAGCTGACCCGCCCGGTGATCGGGTTCACACTGTATCCGCCCTCCTGAAGGGCGCCATTCAAGGCAACCCGCACGGATCCCGGCACCGGCTTCGTGATGGTCCGGACGTAAGGATTGAAGCCCGTGCCATAGGTCTTGATCAGCTGATAGTCCGTCTGCGCACCGTCCCCGATGCCCAGGGGCTGGTCCGTGGCTGTTACGGGATCAGACGGATCACAGGACTTGTAATCCGCCCAATCCTTCCAGCGGAAGGCGCTGAGCCGCCCCCGCCGTTCTTCAAAAAAGGCAATGACTGCGTTCAGGTCATCGACCTGCTTGATGCCATAACCGGCGTCATACCGGCGCCGCGAGTCCTGCCATTGCTGGTTCCGCTGTTCCTTGCCGGATGTCAGGGCCACCACAACCGTTTTGCGCTCCGGTCCGCCCCGGCTCCCAAGGGAAATCGTGGCCGGAAACCGGACATCATGAAACTCATCGGGCATATTTCTGATCTCTTTCCGTCATCCCGGACAAGCGCAGCGCAAGCTGCGGGACGATCCGGGATCCAGCGCATCAGCCGCGCGCCAGCGCGACCGGTTGAAATCAGAGCCGTTACCGTCTCCGCCGTCCGCGCGCGCACCGGGACCTGTTGACTTAAGGTCAGGGAATGGCACCCAAAAAGGCTGCAATCTCAAAAGAGTACTTGTCGAAATTGAAAAAAATGTCTCTACAAGTATTTGCCCTGGATAAAATGGCTAGAGATTATTCCATACGTTGTCGATCTGTTTTAACGACTTATAAATATGGATAACTACTTACTTTTGCCGTAAGGGAGATTAGGCTTGGATATTAGCGCTGCCCTTGTTGGTCTTGTTGGAAATGTGGCTGTTCTTGCCGCAGCAGCAGCACTTACGCTTCCTCTTCAATACAAGTTTCGTTCCCTCCGGGGCAAAGTCGGGCTTGGCATCCTGTTCGGCTGCCTGTGTCTCCTTGTCATTAAAATGCCGGTTGAGTTTGCAAGCGGAGCACAGTTTGACACTCGGGCAGCGCCAGCGCTCATGGCAGGCTATATTGGCGGGCCAATCTCTGGTCTGATCACAATGGCAATCGGGGCAGCGGCGCGGTACAGCGAAGGTGGAACCATGGCGCTCGGCGGCGCCCTCAGCCTGGTCATCTATGGCAGCGCCGGGCTTGCAGCACGCGCGCTCTTCAAGACCCTCACGTGGCCCCTGCTGTCGGCTCGCGCGTTGTTTGCTCTGGCCGCCGCTGGCACAATTGCCACGCTACCTGCGTTTTTTGTTGACAAGGGCTTGGCATTTGGCCTCGCGGTCCTGCAACAAGCCGGGTTTATGCTTGTCATCGGAAATATGGTTGGCGTGCCAACGCTGGGTTTATTGATCCGCGTGTTCCAAAAATCATACGAGAAGTCGCGGCGCGCACGTGACGACGCCTTTATTACACGTCTTGCTATGAAAGCGGGTCGGGCGGGCATATGGGAGTACGACCCCCGAACAAAGACCTTCACTCTTGACGAGATTGGCGCGGCCCTGATGGGTGCCGACGAGGCTCGCAAAGGAATTGCCTTCGATGACCTCACCGCGCAATTGGACCAAAAAGACCAGAAGAAGCTTCAATCGGCACTGCAAGGGGCTTGCATGAGCCCAACCCCATTTTCTGTCGATCTGCGGACAACGGACAAACTCGGTTTGCCTGTCTGGCTTCGTTTCCAGGGGAGTTGTGCCAATCCGGGGGACCCGGATGAAACAAAGCACTTGGGCATACTCCAGGACATCACGTCCGAGGTTCAGACCCGCCAGCAGATCAAGAAGGCCGCCTGGACAGATCATCTGACAGGACTGGCGAACCGGATGGTGTTCGATACACTCTTGGAAAAAAACTGTACGCAAGATCCAAGGGCCCGCCCCTTCAATGCGCTCCTGGTTCTGGATGTCGATAACTTCAAACTGATCAATGACAATTTTGGTCATGCCGCAGGCGATGCGGTTTTGAAAAGAGTGGCTGCAACGCTCCATGAGAAGGCACAGCCTGGGGACACACCCATCCGGATCGGCGGGGATGAGTTTGCTTTTTTGTGTTCTTGTCCAACCGCGCAATCTCTGAAGCAGCGTGCGGAAACAATCGCCGATGCGATTGCAAAGCCTCATCAGATTAACGGCCTGTATATACCGCTGGACGTCAGCATCGGGGCAATCCAAATCACCGCAGACCAAACGTCCGCAACCGAAACAGTCTTGTTTGCTGATGCCGCGCTCTATGCTGCGAAAGAGACCCAGGGCACGATGGTCAGCGTGTTTGACCAAGATATCGAAAAGAAGTTTGTTCGGCGAAAGCGTATTGAGAACAAACTCCTCCAAGCGGACTTCGATACGACATTTAGTCTCAACTACCAACCGGTTGTGCAGATGCCTGAGGGCAGAGCCACCGGTTATGAAGCCCTGTTGCGCTGGAAGTGTCCCGACGGAACAAACGTCTCGCCCGCCGAATTTATACCGATCGCTGAAAGTCTCGGCCTCATCCGTGAAATTGGCGCCTGGGTTTTGAAAACCGCGATTAAGGAAGCCTTGACCTGGCCTGGGGAGTTGCGCGTGGCCGTGAATGTCTCGCCGCACCAAATTGGCACTGGACACCTTGCATCTTACGTCGAAATGCTGCTGAGAGAGTCTGCGTTTCCCGCCGAACGGCTTGAGCTGGAGTTCACGGAAACGGTCTTCATGCGGTCGGACCATTCCACCCTGGAAGAACTTGCGCGGATCCGGGCCATGGGCATCCGGCTTGTCTTGGATGATTTTGGCATCGGCTATTCGTCCCTCTCCTACCTTGACAAGTTTTCATTCGACAAGATGAAACTTGATCGCAGCTTTGTGACGGATGTCACACTCAACCCGACCCGCGCGGCGATCGTCGCAAGCGTTGTCGATCTCGCCGCACGGCTGGACATTGATCTCGTAGCCGAAGGCGTTGAAACACTCAAAGACTTGCACTTTTTGACCGGAACCGGCGTCAAGCTCGGCCAGGGCTTCTACTTCGCAAGACCTATGCCTGCTGCGGACTTGCCTTTGCTGAAACAGCCGGCCCGAAATTCTGCAGGCTCCTGATCCCCAGCGCCGTCATCGTCCCCGCCGGCCCCGCGCGACCGTGTCCAGGATAACGCCACCAATCTGGCCTTCCGAGCGCCGGAAGCTGTCAGCGTCTGGTGTTTGGACCGACATATGAATGACGACCGGCACCGCGTCGTCCCCCTCCGAACGTGCCCGAAGTCTGGCCTCCAGGGGCGTGATGTGCGCCGGCCCGTGGATGATCTCCGGTCCGTTTTCTCCTGCAATGCCCCACTGGCCGGCCCCGAGCGTTCCGCCATCTGCGAAGAAGCCGCCAAACATCGGTTTTGCGATCCCGCCCCCGAACACTGCAAAAGCAGAGGACACAAACCCGTTCACGGCACGCGTCAGGGCCGCATTCGACACCTGCTCCAGAACCGACTTCAGGGCCTCCTCAACCGACCGGGCTCCGGTCACAATGCCGGAAAAGGCACCCGCCACGCTGTTTGAGATCGTTCCGGCAAGCCCCACGACGCTGTCCTGCAATCCTGCAAGCCCGCGCGCCAGTCCGCGCATGACCTCTTCGCCGATTGTCATCATCACCTTGGACGGCGACCGGATATCCAGCGTGTCGCGAAACCAGGCGCTGATATTGTCACCGACCTCGAGGATTTGGTCCTTGAGGTGGGTCACCTCAGACAGGATCCCGTCCACCAGCCCGAGCATGATCTGCCGGCCAAGATCCACCATCTCGCCCGGAAGCTTGGCGAAGGCAGTCAAAATGGCATCGGTAGTCTCGCGGACCATTGTTTTGACGCGCCCAGCCCAGTCGACCAGACCGTCCCACCAGGTCTCGAAGGCGCCCCAGGCATCTGCCAGCGCCGTCACGATGGACGAAATCTCGTGAACAACCGCGACCCCGAAGGAGATCATCGCCGAGGACATTTCGGCAATGCGCGGCGCATGTGTGACAAGCCAATCGGAAAACCCTTCGAGATGCGGCGCAAGATCTGCCGCCAGCTGGCGGCCCAGCACGCTGAAGATGGCCCCGAGCCGGGTCATGTTGTCGTTGAAAGCCTCCGCATGGGCCGTCATGTCTTCCGTAAAAACAAGCCCGAGCCCATCCGCTTCGGCCATCATGGTGTCCAGCGCGGCTGTGCCCCCGTTGAGCATCGGAATCATGTCCGTGCCAGACCGTCCCATGAGAGCCATCGCAAGCGCGGTTTTTTCCGCACCATCCGGCAGATCGGCAAAGGCGGCGGCGAGCTCCCGCAGGACCTGGCTGGAGGACTTCAGCGTTCCGTCCGCCTGGCTGACGCTCACACCAAGCCGGCCAAAGGCCGCATGCGCCTCCCCTGTCCCGTCCCTTGCATCTTCCATGCTCACCGCGAGCCGGCGCAACGCGGTTTGAAGCCCGTCAAAGGAGACACCGGAAAGGTCCGCCGCGTGTTTCAGCCGTGACAGCTCGGCGACCGGGACCCCGATTTTCCGCGACGCCTTGGCCATGGCATCGGCCGCTGTGAGCGTTCCACGCACGGACACAGCGAGCCCCGCTGCCGCCGTTGTCGCCGCAGCCCCGACCGCCAACAATCCCTTGGACGCTATCTTGCCGAACCGGGACAACCGCGACTCTGCGTTTCGCAGACCTTTGGAAAAGGCTGCGGAATCCATACCGAGCGTCACGCGCAGCGCGCCGACAACTGCTTGGGTCATGAGCAGGGTCCTGGTTTGAGGGATGGCAGCGAACACAAGGCCAAGAAATCCTCGGTGGTCCGAAAAAAGTGGGTTGCCGGCAGCCGTGGAACCGCTGTGTGTTCGAACCGGCTCCAGCAACCAATCAGCCCGGTCAGCTACATCCCAACGTCATATCGTTTCGGCATGAGCGATCCCAAGCCGATCGCTGATGTCGGACAAGGTCGTGGTCAATCGGTCAATGACCCCAAGACGGCCGGATTTTTTTCGTCGGACAATACCGAGGCGCCGCGAAATTGGAGGGCCGCCGAACGCAAAAGAGGCAAGATGTGAGGCCGTTGGATCCAAAAGCGCCGTCTTCGGAACGACTGCGATCCCAAGACCCGCATAAACACTGCTTATGATTGCAGGAATGGTGTTGATCACCGCGATCTCTCGCGCAGTGATGCCCATACGGGAAAATTCTGTATCAATTTGCCGCGACAAGGGCACATTGGTCGCATAACGAATAAAGGCATAGGTCTTAAGGAGCTGCTTGTAGGTCTTATCCCGACCGTCCGGAGGACCGATCAGTTGGAGAGGTTCTGTAAGGAAGGGCGTCCAGATAAGGCCGCTCGGAACACCGACGTGCTCAGCAACGATGGCAACGTCCAGTCGTCCAGCCACCACATCACTCATAAGAGTTTCGGACAAACCAACGCGCCAATTGAACAAGAGACCTGGATAGGCCTGCCGCATCTCAACCAGAGCCTTGGGGAGAAGCATCATGGAAGCGGTCCGGATTGCGCCAATGTTAAGCGTTCCACTGACTTGGACTCCAGACAAAACACGTTTCGTCTCGCTTACAACCTGAATGATTGTGCGGGCGGACTGGAGAAGTTCCATGCCGTTGGCGTTCAGGCTGGGCGGGCGTCGCGTTCTGTCAAAAAGCTGTGTCCCCAGTTCTGTTTCAAGGGCCTGAATTTGCTGGCTGACCGCCGATGGTGTCAGGTTGACCACGGAGGCAGCCGCGGCGAAGCTCCCCGTGTCTGCAACGGCAAGCAAGGTTTCCAGTTGACGCGTGTCCATCGCATCAAATTAAGAAACTCTAATTTTAAAAGCAAATATTATTCGCTTACATAAGCAATATAAATTTTATAAGACTTTCGTAATGCCTATGGATTGGGCGTGCGTACTTTTTATTCACAGGAGATGGCGATGACGTTTTTGAAAAGCCTTGTTGCTGGCGCGGCGGTTGCGCTGGCAGTAACTGGGACGCAGACCGTTGCGGCCCAGACCTACCCAGAAAAGCCGGTTGAGTTCATCGTTCCATGGTCCCCCGGTGGTGGCAGCGACACATTGATGCGCATTGTATCGAACAATGTCACCCCATTCCTTGGCACAGAAATGCCGGTCATCAACATGCCCGGCGCGGGCGGCACGGTCGGCCTGAGGGAGGCCTCCCGCCGGGATGCTGACGGCTACACGATTTCTCAGGTTCATGAAGGACTGCTGACGGCAAATGCGACAGGGTTGACCGAACTGAACTGGTCCGATTTCGATCCAATTGCGCTTATGACCGCATCACCGCAGTTTCTCGTGATTGGCAACAACCTGCCATACAAGACCTTTGAGGAGTTTGTCGATTACGCCAAGGCCAATCCAGGCGAAATCACGATGGGTGTAACCTTGGCTGGCGTTCCGCATCTGCATGCCGCCATGATCGAAGAGGCATTCGGACTTGAGTTTTCTTATGTTGGCTACGAAGGAACAGGCCAACGCATTCGCGCGCTTGTCGGAGGCAACTTGGACGCCGCAATCGGCGATATCTCATCTTCGGCCCAGTTCGTGGAAAATGGTGACCTGATCTTCTTGGGGATCGGCAGCAGTGAGCGCATCCCTCAAGCGCCGGACGTTCGCACATTCAAGGAACTTGGCGCGGATCTGGAGCTTCAGGTAACGCGCGGCATTGTGATGCCAAAGGGGTCACCTGAAGAGGCTCGCGATGCGCTTGAAGCTGCGCTCTCTGAGCTGTCGAAAGACCCGGCCTTCATTGAGCAAATCAACAACGCTGGTGCATCAGTCAACTTCCGTGGTCAGGAAGAGTACAGCACATATCTGACCAACCTGTCCGGCACAGTCGACCGCCTGGCAGAGGTATTGGCTCCATGAGTGGAGAAGCTACCAGGGTCCAAAACGAAGCGGGCGAAGTCGCCCGCTTTTTTTCCTACATCGTGTTGCTGCTGGTGTCAGCATTTCTGCTCATCGAAGCCATTTCAATTCCGAAATCAAGATTTGAAGTTCTCGGTGCAGGTGCGTTTCCGACACTTCTTTACAGCTGCATGATCCTGCTTTTGCTGGCGGCCGCGATAAGATCGTTGCGTGCACTTCCGGCAGCTGCGTTTTCCCGGTTTTTTAAAGGCATTCCGGCCTGGGCTATCGAACGGCGATTGGTTTTTGCAGTGTTCGCATGCCTGGCAGTCTACTTGGCCGCAATGCCCATGGCGGGGTTCAGGGTATCAACCTTTTTCTTCCTGCTGGTTTTGCAATTCATTCTCGCTCCGAAAACTCCAAAAACCGCGATCCTGATTGTTGCAAGCTCAGCCGTTTTTTCCTTCGGAATTGAATTCGTCTTTGACAGGGTCTTTCAAGTGTTTCTCCCGAGAGGTTGGTAGCCGCTATGGATGCGTTTTTGACCGGTGCGGCCGAGGTGTTGTCGGCGCAGACCTTGCTGTTCATGCTGATTGGCTCCGTTGCCGGAATCATTGCTGCGGCGATTCCGGGATTTACGGTGACCATGGCCATTGTGTTGACCTTGCCCCTCACCTTCACGATGGAACCTCTTCAAGGCATCGCAGTCATGTTGTCGGTGTATGTCGGCGGCTACACCGGCGGCCTCATCTCTGCCGCTCTCCTGGGCATTCCAGGGACCCCTTCATCCGTCGCAACAACATTCGACGCCTTTCCGATGGCGCGCAACGGCGAACCGGGACGCGCTTTGTCCATTGGGATCTGGGCATCTTTTTTCGGGACGATGATCTCAACTGTGGTTCTTATTTTTGCCGCCCCCCCACTGGCAATTTTCGCGGTCAAACTTGGGCCCTGGGAATACTTTTCCCTCATCGTGTTCGCGCTGACCATCGTGGCAAGCCTTGTCGGGAATTCTCTCCAGCGCGGCTTGATTGCAGCGCTGATCGGCCTGGCTATCTCAACCGTTGGCACCGACCCGATCCTCGGCAGACCGCGGTTTGATTTTGAGATCGAAATGCTGCAGGCGGGCCTTCCCTTCTTGGTCGTTTTGATCGGCATATTTGCGATCTCACAGCTCGCGTCGGAGGTCGAGAACCCCAACGAATCGACCTCCGGTCGGGCGATCATTGACCGAAAGATAGAGTTTCACACGTGGCAGGTGATGCGCGAGGTCATCATGAGACCCGTCAACCTTGTGCGATCGTCGCTGGTTGGAGTTGTCATCGGAGCACTTCCCGGAGCCGGTGGGTCCATCGCAAACCTGCTCGCATATGATCAGGCAAAGCGGGCGTCAAAGACGCCGGAAAAATTCGGAACCGGCATCACCGATGGCGTTGTTGCATCAGAATCTGGAAACTCGGCGACCGCCGGTGGCGGCTTGATACCGATGATTGCTCTCGGCATTCCGGGATCTGCTGTCGATGCGATACTCATGGCATCCCTGATGGTTCATGGAATTTCAATCGGGCCGCGTCTCATCCTCGATAACGCAGACCTCGTTTATGGCATGTTCCTTGCCATGGCGGTGTCCAGCTTGATGATGCTGCTGGTGTGTCTTGTTTCCATGCGCGTGTTCTTGCGCGTATCCGAAGTCCCGAAATGGATGATTGTGCCAACCGTATTGGTCTGTTGTGTGATTGGCTCTTTCGCCTTGAACAACCGGATCACCGATCTCTACCTCTTGGGTCTGATCGGCGTTGCTGGCTACAGTCTGCGGGCCCTTGACTATCCGCTTGCCCCCCTTGTTCTTGGCGTGATTCTGGGCCCGATTGCAGAAACGAATCTGCGCCGTGCATTGATGACGGACCAGGACGTGACGTTGTTCCTCACACGTCCCGTAAGCGCGTTGTTTCTGCTGGCAGCAGTTGCGTCGGTTCTTTGGGCCACCAGGACATATTTCAAAACTCAGAAATCCAACACTCCCCCGGAGAGTCCGTCATGATGAACTTGGGCTACAATCCCATCTACCCATCGCATCGCTCTGCCGTTTTTGCCGACGACATCGTATCGACGTCCCACCCTCTGGCTGCGCAGGCAGGTCTGTCGATCCTGGCACAAGGAGGCAATGCCGTTGATGCGGCGCTCGCGACAGCCGCGGCGCTAACGGTCGTCGAACCGACGGGCAACGGGCTGGGATCGGACGCCTTTGCGATCCTGTGGGATGGCCAGGAACTTCACGGCCTGAATTCCTCCGGGGCCGCTCCCGCAGCATGGACGCCAAATCGCTTTTCCGGGCTGGATCAAATGCCCTTCCGAGGATGGGAAAGCGTCACTGTGCCTGGCGCTGTGAAGGCCTGGGCTGAGCTGTCGAGGCGATTTGGAAAGCTGGAATTCGAACAACTGCTCATGCCAGCCATCAAATATGCAGAAGATGGTTTCATTGTCTCTCCCATCATTGCCTCTCTCTGGCAAAGGGGGGCCGACATGCTCAAGCAACAGCCTGGCTTCAGCGATGCTTTCATGCCGGACGGGAAAGCACCGGTCGCGGGTGAGCGGTTCAAAAATCCTGCACTTGCCAGAAGCCTCAGGCTGATAGCCCAAACAAAGGGAGATGCTTTTTACACCGGTGAGCTTGCGGTCAGAATGGCGGCATTTGCCAAGCAACATGAGGCCGCCCTCACGGTGAACGATCTGGGCACCCACCAACCAGAATGGTGCGGGACGATACAACAGTCCTTCGACGGTTTTGAACTGCACGAAATCCCGCCGAACGGCCAAGGCATAGCGGCCCTCATGGCACTTGGCATCCTCCACCACACACCCTTGCGGGAAATGCCCGTGGACGATGCGGATGCCTATCATCTCCAAATCGAAGCGATGAAGCTCGCGACCAGCGACCTGCACAAGTATGTGGCGGATCAACGGTTCATGACAGCCGTCACACCAGAAGCCTTGCTGGACCCTGACTACCTAAAATCTCGGGCCGCCCAGATCGACATCAAATCGGCGCGGCATCAGGCCGCTGGCGTCCCCAAACACGGCGGAACCGTGTATCTAACCACGGCGGATCGATCCGGCATGATGGTGTCTTTCATCCAATCCAATTACTCTGGTTTCGGGTCCGGTGTTGTTGTACCGGAAACAGGTATCAGCCTTCAGAACCGGGGAGCAGGATTCACTCTGCAAGAGGGGCATCCAAACCGGGTTGGCCCGGGGAAACGACCATTTCACACCATCATACCGGGCTTTTTGACCCGCAGCGGAAAGCCACAAATGAGTTTTGGCGTCATGGGCGGTCCAATGCAGGCTCAAGGTCATTTGCAAATGGCCCTGCGGACGCAGCTTTGGGGCCAAAGCGTTCAAACGGCGGCCGACGCGCCGCGATGGCGCATTACCCAGGGATTGGAAGTGGCGTGTGAGCCAACGTTGCCACAAGATGTTCTTCAGGATCTGGCCGACCGGGGGCATGAAATCAAACTGGAAACACCAGACAGTGCTTTTGGCTTTGGTGGCGCACAACTGATCCATCGTTTGCCTGGTGGCGGGTATGTCGCCGGATCAGATCCGCGGAAAGACGGTCAGGCAGTCGGTGTTTAGCGTGTCATCAAGAACTGCAGCGAAGCGCAAATAGCTTAGGCTCAGCCGCGGTCACCGTCACGCGCAGCGCGCCGACAACTGCCTGGGCCATGGGACGGTTCCTGGATAAGGAGAAGGAGAAACTGGAAGATCGGCGGGACGATGAGAGGAGCCCAAAAGCCCGGATTGCCGCTGAATTTGCAAATTCTCGGCGGCAACCAACTAACGTAGCGTCAGAAATTGATTTAAGTCACGGACAGCCCGCCTGGCCCGTTGTTGAATAACGCTACAGCAAGGCCGGTTGATGTCCTCCCAAGACCGGCCTCTCTGCTGACTTCAGCCGCCGTCTCGGGCGGCTTTTCTTTTTTCCGGAACCCGAACCTGACAGACTGTCATGCGCGTTGTCTACGGACATCAAAGTCGATTGACCTGTGTGCGAAACGGATCAACAGCGAACGGACGAAGAGGAAAAATCGGTGCGGCCTCACCCTCTGCGCGCCTCCTCTCGGCGCCCGCCAAAAGCGGCATTCATGACCAGGGCCATTTGCTTTAGATGCTGCCAGCTTTGCCGCTGTTTTGAGGCAGAACGGTTGCGCTCCTTGTTGGGCCGGTGGGTCTGATATTTCGGAAACTTGCCGCCCTTGAACGGCTGACTGAACAGCCCGGCGTGGTAGGCCGTATAATAGGCCAGATCGAGGTCCAGAAGGTGACGGTCCGTCGCCGCCTTCAAGAAAAGATCCAGCTGCCTCAAGGTCATCCGCCAGAACTGCTCCGGATCCCCGCCTGCGGCAAAGAACCGGCGTTGCAGCTGGTCCCAGTCTAGCGGGCCCCAGTCTCGCCGGTCGTCGCCGGATTCAGCGGCTTTCCCGGCGCATGAGTGTCTTCCGGGGATGGAAAGGCAAGCGCCAGCGCCTCGCCGATTTTGGGGCCGACCTGATCCAGCCCAAGTGCGTCGATGATCTCTCCGGCTTTGGCCGCATCAACGTCCGGGTGATGGTCTTTTAGTCCGCAGAGAAAGAAATCTCGAATGCTCCGGATCCGGACGGTGGCTTCATCCTCAAAGTCCCGCGCCACATCCAGCGCACTGCGGCCGAACAGGTCCTCGATCTCGCACAGCGCGTTGGTCCCGTAGCGCAGCGTCCAGGTCTGCCCGAGGGCGTCAAAACCCGTCTCACCCTTTTGCCGGTTTGCCATGACGGTCTCCCAATTTAGGCGACAAAGGCCGGCTGGCCGGACAGTTTGAACGTGACCGAGGCGGTCATCTTGTCGTCGAGCGGCGCCGTTGGCTCATATCCGGTCACAAACGCGGGGAAGCCCCACTCGGTCGCGTCCGGGAAAACGATCTTGTAGTAACCGGGCGTGTCCTCATGGATGTCCGCAAGAAGGCTGGTCACATCCGGGCCATCCGGATCAAACTCCAGATCAAGACTGACCTCGCCAGGATCTTTCAGCCCACCGGCAAACTCCCGCCACCCTCCCGAGGAAGCCATGTCGGTGACATCCACCGCATCGCGGGAAAGTCCCGGACCGCTGATCGCCACTACACCGGCAAGGCTTGCGAAAACACCTCCGGCGGTTCCATCTCCCGATCTTTGAAAACTGGTCCCGTGTCCAATGCGTGCCTGCGCCGACATGGCTGCGCCTCCTATTCATCGTGCCAAAGTGTCAGATCGATCGAAATGCGGAAGACCGGCTCTCCGCCTGCGGCGGTTTCGGAGCTGTCGCGCTCGTTCGCGATCGCAATCAGCTGGAAAAACGTCCCCGACCGGTCACCGGAATACCCGTTCACGGCGTCCCGGACGGCCCTTGCCGCCTGTTTGGCTTGCTCATAGCGCGTGGCATAGATGTCTGCCTGAACCAGGCTGTCCACCAGACCGGATGGACCGCCAAGGTTGCTGTCGCGCCGTCCCCCGAGGCGGGTCAGGACAATCGCCGGAAGGGTCTCCCGGCTCTGCGGACGCCGTCCCCAATAAATACGCGGTCCCGTCAGCTGCGTCAGTGCGGCCGTTCCACGCAAAAGGTCTAGCAACCCCTCCTCCATGTCACCGCCGCTTCGCGGACCGGGCGGCCACCCGGCGCGCGGTTTTCGTCACTTCGTCCGCCAGGTCCCGCGTCACCACGGCCAGCGCGTGCATTTTGGTCGCCAGCCAGGCCGGCCGCAAAAAGGGTTGCGCGCCGTGGTTGACGTTTCCGAATTCCTGCTGCACGCCGGCCGGGTCGCTGGTCCCTGCATGGACTTCAACGGCGTTCTTTCCGGTTTTTCTAACTGCCCGCCGCTGGCGTTTTGTCAGTCTAGTGGACACACCGATCGAGGCTTTCAGGTCATTGCCAGATGTTGCGGGATCATCCGGCGCCAGAAGGGCGGCCTTCTCGGCAACGGGTGCAGCCGCCTTCTTCAGAACCCGCCGTGCGACGCTCCGGGCCGTGACATGGCTGTTGAGAGCTTTCAGAGATCTCTCAACCGCACGAAGCCCGGCTATCTTGTAGGTCGCGCTCATGCATCCGCATCCCGAACCGCTGTGATTTCGATAAACCTGTTCCGTCCACCGGCGGTTTCCTTGACGCCGAGGATGTCCCAGACGGCGCTCTCGTGCCGAAGCCGGTCTGCCGGAGTAACGGTCCTCGTCGTGCTGAACGCCCGGACCGTGAACCGGGCCTGCAATCGGGACCCGACTTCACCGGCGGCCAATCGTTCCCCGTCGCGGACATCGGCGCGCATCGCCCAGAGCGTGATCACCTCCGACCACGACGCAATATCCTCGCCAAATTCATTCTGCTGCCAGGAGGCACGCTGGATCGTCACGCGGCGGTCAAGTTTTCCGATTGCCGGCATCAAAGTCTTCTGACCCGGTAGGGCCCGGCCAGATGCATCGCACCGAGCGGCATTTCTCCGGCCCGGGCACCTTGGGTCACGGCTTCCCGGTTTTCGTAAAGATGCCCGACCAGCAACAAGATGGCGGACTTGAGAGGGCCAGGCACCTCCGCAGCAGATCCGAACCCTGCCTGGAATTCAACGGAGACGGCATCCGGCCGGTCGCACGTCGCGGGCCACAAGCCCTCCAGATGCCGGAGGAGATAGGCGCCGCTGGTGTCTTCAAAGACGTTGAAACCGTTGGCCGGAAAGGTCTGTTCTGTGGCAGTTGTGTCGAGATACCGAACGACAACGGACGCGGCATCGACATCCGGAAATGGCAGGCGGACAGATCGGCCACAAGGAAAGCCGTGGTACCAGGCTTTCCAGGTCTGCCACACCAGACACCGCCCGAGGATGCCGGCCCGGCCGTCGAAACTGTCGACGGCGGTGTCGATCAAACCGGCGATCAGGGCATCCTCTTCAGAAGACGAAACCCTGAGATGGCATTTCGCATCCTCAACGGTCACCGGCGTTTCCGTCGGTGCAAGGATGCGCTTCGGACGCAACACGACGGTTTAATCCGCCTTGAGCCCGAACACGGACGGATCGAGCCCCCAGGCAAGAATCTGGTCCCGCGTGTATCTCGGGGTTCGGGTCGATTGTTTCGGGCGGGCCGGTTCGGGTGGTGTGCCGGTCTCCTCATCGGAGGTGGCAGCTTGCTTGGTGTTTGCCATGGTGGTCTTCCCTCTTGGGGTTCAAACGAATGGGGGGTGTGCGGGTGGCATGACCGCCACCCGGCGACTTGCTTTTCTGGGTCGCCCGCCATGCGGCCCCGCCGTCACGCGTGTTTGATGACCTTCAGCGCTTGTGGGTCAATCACGCTGCCACCAACCCGTTTGGTCGTATAAAACAGGACATAAGGCTTGTTGGTATAGGGGTCTCGCAGAACCCGGATGCCGACCCGATCGACGATGAGATACCCTCTGCGGAAATCTCCAAACGCGATCGACAGGGCATTTGCAGCCATGTCGGGCATTCCTGCCATTTCACTGACAGGGTACCCGTGCAAGGTTGCGGGTTGCCCGGCCTGGGCACTGGGTTGCCACAAATAGTTGCCTTGCCCGTCTTTCAGCTTCCGGATGGTGCCGAGACTTGTGCGGTTCATCACCCAGCGGGCATTTTGGGTGTAAACTGACGGCAGCGCGTAAATGACATCAAGCAATTCATCGGATGTCACATCTGCAGAGGCTGCCGCCGGCACGGCTTTGATCGGCCCGAGGGGATTCCGGTTTGCGTTGGCCGCCCCGTCGGCAAAGGTCAGGAACCCGTGGGGTTTGTTGGCACCGTCGCCGGCAATGAAGGCATTGCTTTCCTGAAAGGCGAATTCCGTTTCCACTTCTCCGGCAAGCCAGGTTTCGGCGTCGATTTCCGCATCATCGAGCAATTGTTGGGTTGCGGCCGGTTTTGCGTAGATTTCACCTGTTGCAATTGGCATCTCGGCAATGCTTGCCGTATCCGTCTCGGGCCTTGCGGCCGTTTCACCGACCCAGCCGGAAGCGGTTCCCCGCAGGTTGAAAACCTTTCGGTAGGTGGTCCCCGAAATCTGTTGCAGGCTGGCCACCTGCCGCATCGGTGAGACCTCGATCAGCTTGCCGGTAATTGTCCGGTCCCATTCAACCGGCGCAAGATATCCGCCTTCGGAATCGGTGCCCTTGTTCAGCGAGGCCTCGACATCGCCGCGCCGGAAATGGGCCTGAAAGGCTTTGGTGTAGTCCGCATCGACGGGCCCGGCGCTGCCGCCAAGGCCGCCCATCTCCAGCGCTGCCATTTGAGCATTGACCATGTCGACCGCCGCCTGCAACTCGCCGACGCTGGCGTTGATCCGCTCAAGTTTGTCTGTCGTGACCACATCTTCAAACCGTCTCGCGGTTTCCTGCTCCTTTGCTTCAAGTGTTTCCTTGAAGGCACTGAAATCCTTGTTCAATGCAGTGATCAACTGGGCAATGTCGCCGCTTGCGTCGGCGCGCACGGAACAGAGCCCCCGCGCGGATACCCGCGCTGGCATCAAATGTTTCATCGGTATGATCCTTGTTAGGACGTGAGCGTTTTGCGAAGGGCGGTCAGCGCTTCGCGCACAGTGTCAGCATCGCGCGTGACAGCGGCCGGAGCATCCCGCGTCTCGGCCTTGAATTGGGATACGAAGGCTTTGGCGTCCTTCGGCGACATGTTGCATTGGGCAATCAGGGCGGCTTCCAGAACCCGGGCCGGTGGCGCGGGCTTTGGCGCGTCCGCATCGGCTGTGACAAGTCCCTGGTCCAATTTGCCGGACGCAAGTCCGGCCTCCAGGGCCCGTTTGACGCTGAAACAGGTTCCGGCGCCGCGCCCCCGATCCATCCACCCGGACACTGTGCTGGGATCCGCGCCAGAGCGCGCCGCATAGATCTCGGCCATCACCGCGTCGATATCTGTCAAGATGTCAGTTGCGTCCTGCGTGTCGAATTTGTTGCCGATCGTGACACCGGATGCATTGTGCACCATGAGCGTCGCACCATCCGCCATCAGGATCTCATCGCCGGCCATGGCAACCACCGACGCCGCCGAGCTCGCTTGCCCGATCACGTTCACAGTCACCTTCGCGCTGTGCATACGAAGCAGGTTGTAGACCGCAAGGCCGGAGAAGAAATTACCGCCGGGTGAGTTGATATTGACCGTGACATCCCGCTGTCCGATCGCCCGGAGCGCCCGGGAAATCCGGCGTTCCGAATTGTCGGCCGATGACAGGGGGTCCAAACCGATCTGGCCATAGATCGTGATAACCGTGTCATCATCCGTCTCGGTGGCAGAGACGGCTGCATCATAGTGATCCAGGGTCTGTGCCGGTGCTTCAAACGCCATCCAGTCCGGGCGCTGAAACGCCCTGACGTCCGGCAACTCAAGAAGGCTCATTGTCTGCTTCCCTCTGTTTTCCGGGCGCCATGGGCAGATCGGCGCCCGGTGTTAGATCGCTCAATGCCCGGATTTCCTCTGGTGTCATCCAGGGCTGGTGGCCACCGGACCCAAGCGCCTTGGCAAAAAACTCGGCCTGGTCCGTCATTGATCCGCGCAAAAGCCCACCGGCATTGAACTTGGCCTCGATGGTCTCGGTCTCGGCATCGGTCAGAATGTCCCGCTCTATGGCCTGTTCCCAGGCGGTAAACCAGGGGTTCAAGCCGTATCGGACAAACATCTGTCCGAGCACATCCACCCCGGATCCCCAGGAGGTGTCGTCGACTGCCAGGAGCGGCCGCGGCACGCCGAACGGCCGGGCAACATCCTCAATCTGATGCTTGCGCGTTTCCAGATGCTGGTTGTCCCGGCCGGATTGGGCACCGTCCTTGTAGTCCATGTCCTCTTCCAGGATCATGTCCCGATGGGCATTGCCCGCCCCCCGCCGGTCTTCGAGGCTGGCCTTCAAACGGTCATACGCTTCCGGAGACAAACGCTTTTTCATGGACAGGATACCACCGGCAATGACGCCGTTTCGGAACAGGCGCGCTGCGGCAGTCTCCGTCTGGATGGCAAGACCAATGGCTTCAGCCGCTTTGGCGACCAGGGAAATGCCTTCAATTCCATTTTCGGACAGTCCGAACCGGAGGTGAAACACATCCTTGGCCGGGAGAACGGTTTCACCGCCTTCGGGCCGCTGGTACCGGTAGCGCAGAGACCAGTCCGGCAGCTGTTCCACCTTGGTCCTGGCCGGATCAAATGGCACAAGCTGCAAGACCCTATGTCCACGGCGCAGGATTCGGGCATAGGCATTTCCATGGATCAAGGCCCTCTGCTGCATGAGGCTCCGGAATTCAAAGGCCGTTTGCCAGGCGTTCGGCTTTCGATGCAGGACCCGGAAAGCGGAATGGTCCTCGGCCTTGGCTTTGGTCACCTTGTTCCGCAGGTGCAGGGGCAACATTCCGATTGCAAAACTGATGAGGGACACACATCGAAACACCGTCGTGTTTTTCAGGGCCTTTTCCGGTGTGATCGTCACGCCGGCTTCGGTCAGGGCCCCGCCGCCCCCACGCACAAAGTCGAGAAACCGCGGATCCTCAAAGTCGTAGAAGACGGCACCATCACCGGCCATGGCCTGAAGCGGCGTTCCGAGCCTTGCATCCACATTCAAGGCGGGCGGCTCGGTCCGCGCCGGTGCGGACGTTCGGCTCAAGAACCGGAAGAAAGAGGCCATCAGAGAAACAGAATCCCGCGATCTTCATAAACGGACGGTCCGCCGGCGGGATCCGGATGACGGCTCATCAGGTCGAAGGCATTGAAGGCGGCAATCAACGGATCGATTTTCATGGAGCCGGACGCCTGTTTGGTGACGTAGTCGGCGTTGCCGCGTTTTTCGGTTTTGGCGTTCCCGATGCACCAGGACATCAGGCCGCTGCCACCGTGCACCAGAGACCCGTCATCCACCTTGCGCGCCATGCCCTTTGTCACACCGGAAAGCTTGTAGCCCTGGGGAACGCCAACCAGCATGTCTTCGGGCAGCTCCCGGGCCATCAGTTCGTCCATGATGGCGGCCACTCCGACCGGATCGAGGCCGACGGCATTTTTTTCAGGAAACAGACCCCGGCTCCAGACCTGCTCGATGATGTCCGCCACCGCAACGATGTCCTCTTCCCCGGACCGGCAAATCAGAACCTCGCCGGATTGTGCAAAACCCTGGACCATGGTTTTGATATCCTTCCGGCGATCCAGTGCCTTTTCGTGACAACACGCCATCGTCCAGAGCATCCAGCGCTGCGCGCCGCGCTCCCGGCCAATCAGGGCGAGACCCAGAAAATCATCCAGGCCGCCGCCATCGATCCCCGCCGTCACCACTTCGGCCCGGTCAAGAAGGTCCTCAAGGCTGGCAAGTTCCGGATCGGCAGCGCTGTCCCAGGCATCAGCTCCCGCCCAGCGGTCCCGGCGCAACCGGGTTCCGATCGGCACGTTCAGATGCTTGGCAAGGAAGGTCTGCTTGTCGTCGTCCCCGCCGCCCGAGACGGCCTCCTTCAACTTGGTTTCCAGCCAGCCGCGGCGCACAGACCGGCCGATATTCGGATTGGTAATGTAGAAATTATCCGGATCGAGATACGCTTCCCCCTCGATCATGGGCTCCGGAAACTCGTAAAGAACGCCCAGCTTTTCGGTGTCCGTGATCTTGCCGTCCCGAACATCGCGGAAATAGTCCAGCTTGCTTTTCCAGACGCCGGCGGGTGGCTCGTCGGAATGTGTCGTCAGATAGATCACGAAACCTTCCGGCCGGGCAATCAATCCGCCCGTTGCCTCTTGCAGCATGGCGCTGGATCTCGGTTTCTTGCCGAACAGCCAGAGCTCGTCCACCAGAATGAAACCGGACTTTTTGCCCGCAGATGTGTCGCTGTCGGCCGCCACCACCTTCAACTCCGCTTCCGTTGTCAGGTGCTTGATGGTGCGCTGGTGATCGCTCGTCTTGAGTACCATTTGCAGTTCGGGATCCGCCTTCACCATGGCCGAGGCGGGAATGTAGCTGTTGTTGGCCACCTCCATTGTCGGTGCCAGCAACGTCAGTTCGTTGGTGTGCCGCCAGTTGCGGATCAGCGCGGTGATCATGATGCCGGCGGCAATGGTGGACTTGCTGTTCTTCTTCGCGATCAGCAGGAGAAATTCCGAAATCAGGCGGCGGGCATTTCGTGCATCATAGGCGCCGAAGATCGCCCCGACGAACTCGAACACCCATTGGTCCGAACAGGCTCCGAAGGTCGGCTGGTTGGGCAGGTCCACCACGCGCAGGGACTTGAACACTTTCAGCGCCGCCTCCGCTTCTTCCGGGAAAAGCGGGGCGAACGGGATCAGCGACCGGCCTGCAACGATCCGCTGTTCCCAGTCCGGACAGGCGGTCGACCAGGTCGGCGTCACTGGAGGACCGGTCCGTCAGGTGGCGCGAAGATGCCGGTATAGTCTCCAGCCGCCCGGCGCGCGGCTTCCTTCTTGCCGAGCTTACCACCGGCCGCGCCGACACTTTGGGCGCCACCGGCTAAAACGCCGGCCGCCGCCCCCCGGTTGGCAATGGTCTCGGCCGCGATCAGCCGGTCATGGCGCTCCAGCCGTTTCATGTATTTGTCGATCGCCGACACGTTGCCCTTCTCCACCTCGCCCATCAGCGCGCTCAGGAGTTTGGCCTCGACCCGGCACCGGGCTTCCGCCTTGGCCTTCAGCTCCCGAAAATAATTCTTGCGCAAGGTCGGCGCGGTGATGCCGAGCGCGGCCGCGATCTTGTCGACCGGCCATTGGAAGGCGCATAACTGTATGACAAGTTTGCGCTTTTCCTGCGTTGGCCGGTGCGGCGGCCGCCCGCGCTTGCCAAACCCCTCCGGAATCGGGTCACCAAGCAGGTCAAAATCAAACGCCTCCAAAAAAAATCCCCCCATGACTTCCCCCACCGGTCCGGGTGGGGAGTGGTGTCAGAGTTTTTGCCCCCCCGCTCCCGACCGACAATCAGGCCAGCCACCAACCGATAAGTCCGGCTCGCCCGTGACCAATAAATCCGCCGCCTGTGCGAGAGCTGCACCGCTGTTGGCTCGGCTGCGATCGAGGCCTTAACCGCCCGCCGTGCCAGCCGTGCGGGCCTTTCGGGCCTTTCGGGCCTTCGCGGTCTTGCGGTTGTGGCAGGCGATGCACAGGCACTGGATGTTGAGCGGATCAAACTCCGCCCCGCCCGCGCTCCGTTCCACGATGTGATCGGCAATCAGCTTGTCGGCCCGCCTGGAGAAATCGGAACCGCAGGCCTCACAGCGGTAGCGGCGCTGGCGCTTGATGTCGGCAGCAAGGGCGCGCCAGCCGGCTGACTGGTAGAACGGGTCGGTGAGCTTCACCGGCGGCCTGATCCGGGAGGCCAGCGTCCGCGGGGGTCTGCGGATCATCTTCAACGCCACGGCTCATCTCCCATCCGTCCTGCTCCCAACCATCTCGCTTTGAACCACGCAGATCCTGGAAACGCTACACACCGCCTGCCCCCTGCCGCCCGCCCGATGGAACCACAGTCCACCACACGCAAAGCTCAGACAAACGCACGTGCCGGACACCGCCGAGATCTTGGAAGCCGCATCACACAGCCCTACCTGCTTCCACCGGTCCTCCAGCCGCGACACCCCAATCACCAACGCTCAGAAGCCCCCGCCAGAGCCCCGTCCCATCCCGCTTTTTTAAGAAAAATCCCATAGAACCCCGCCGCGCCAACTCCGCAGATCCTGCGTTTCAGGTTGGCCATGCGCTGCCCCGGTCGCTCCGCTTAAGGGTGAACAGTCTCACCCGGGCCCGAGGGTTCCAGCGCGTTCAGCGTGTTCGTTTTGCTACCTCAGGCTGTATTACCGCGTCAAGAGGCGCGGTCACGGCCAGGCGCATGGCCGAGCCCGTCAGCTCGCCGATCACGCGCTCCTTCGCCGCGTCATAGCCGGTCACGGTGAGGTCCTGCCCGCACCAGGAGCCTTTCACCAGTTTCACCACCGCGCCCTCTTTCAGGCGCGCCACATCGGCCATCTGCCCGTCCGCCACCGGCCGGCCCTCAAAGGTGCCGTGCGACAGCTCCAGGATCTTGATGAGATCACTGACCGCCACCCGGGCCACCGCCCCGGTTTTGTCAAAGGACAGAACACCTTTCACCCCGTCACAGGCTCGGATCTGGTCAACGCTCTGGCCCTTTTTGACGTCCATCCCGGCAAAGAGATAGCGCGGGAACATCGGCCGGATCACGGTGTAGGTCTGCGCGGGTTTGACCTTGCGCCCGCGCCCGTGCCGGCGCTCGATCTGCTCCATCGGCAGGAAGGCCAGAAGACCGGCGCCCAAGAGCCCGTCCCGCGCCCGGGTTTCGCATTTCGGATTGGTGTGGATAACCACCCACTCGGCCTTGGCGCGCAAGAGCAGCCGGCTCAGGAGCTCCAGATTGTGCACGATCTGCGGCCGCTTGATCCGCACGATGCTCATTCCGCCGCCTCCCCCTTGATCCCGTTGTCCTTGATCCCGTTGTCCTGGGGCCCGTTGAGCCCCCGGTCCTGTCCATCGCCCGCGCCCTGCGTCTGGGCCAGATCCATCACCCGTTTTAGCGCCTGATGCTGCGCCTCAAACCGGGCGAGCGCCGCCGCCACCGCAGCACTAAGGTCCGGATAGCGGTCAAAGCCCTCCGGCGGCTCCGGCAGATAGATCCAGTCCGGCAGATCCCGGTCCGCGCCGAACCATGGCCAGCCGCGGGCCGCGTGCAGCGCCTTCCACGCCGCCCAGAGCTCCGACCCGACCCGCACCGCGCCGAACAGCCCCTCCAGGGGGGCAAGGGCCGGGTCCGCGGCGCAGCCCTTGCGCTGGCGCAGGGCCCGGGCCTGCAGCGCGCTCACCTTCGGCCAGCCATAAACGGCCCTGCGGCGCAGCCGTTCGCACGCAGCCATCTCACCCCCGGCCGACAGCACCCCTTGCAAGTACGCGGAGGGTTTTGGGAACCGGCCATAGGGCGGGCGCATCAGGTCGGCAAAGCGCACCGCGCTCCAGGCCTTGCCGAAGGGCGCCGCCCGGGCCCCGGTTGAGAGGCCGGTCGCGGCACCCCCGGATCCACGGCCCGCCGAGCTAATGTCCGGATCTCGGCTTCCCGGCACATCCTGCCAGAGCCGTTCGGTGCAATAGGTCGAGGGCGCGGGCGTGAACGAGCGGCCGGTGGCGCGCAGCAAAGCGAACCACGCATCCCGGCGGGCAAGCGCTGCCGCCCGGTCCGCAGCGCTCAAGGCCTGAAAGGCGCGCAGGGCCCGCTGTTTGGGCATGCCGTCCAGCCCCGGCCAGTCCCGCACCAGCTTCCAGAACTGCCGTTCGATCTGCTTCGGATCGTCAGCTGCATCTGCCCCCCCATCGGCAGCCGTGTCGGGCGCTTGCTCTGTCCCAGGAACGTCATCTGGAACCAATGCTGGCTCAGCTTCCACGCCCTCATCCGCGCCCTCATCCGCGCCCTCATCCGCGCCCCCATCCACGTCCCTGGCCGCTTCCACGCGCAGGCGGTCCGAAAGAGGGTTCTTTACCGGTTCCCTTACAGGGTTTGTGTCCGGTTTCCGGACACGGGACGGGCCCGAATCCGGACGCGGACTGCATGCAGATCCGGACACGGGATCGGTCTTGGTCCCCTGTCCGGAATCCGGACAGGGGCGCTCGGCCGCAAGGGCAACAAAATCGGCTTCAAAGCCCAGCTTGTAGCGGGTTGCCTCCTGCTGAAAGGTCTTCGGGTTGCGCCGCTGTTCCCGGCGGATCAGGCCGCGCCGTTCCAGGTCCTTCAGATGCAGGTTCAAGGTGGACCGGCTCATTTCGCAGTCCCGCGCCAGAGTCTCCTGTTTGGGAAAACAGCCGTGATCCGGATTGTGCCGGTCACACAGGTGCCAAAGAACGATCTTGGCGGCCGGTTTCAAGCCGCGCTGCAGGATCGCCCAGTTGGTCGCCTTGTGGCTCATGGCCGGGACCACCTTCCAAGATCAGATGGCAACCGGTGCCGCTCCAGCGGCGGCAGGGCAATCCCCTGGTCCCGGGCGGTCTTTTGCGCAATGCGCACCAGGGCGCAAGCTGCGGAGAGCCTCAGGTCCGTCTGCTCGCCGCTCAACAACTTGGAGACGAGATTCGGCGGCACCCCGGCCTCCCGCGACCAGCGGTATCCGGTGAGATCGAGCACGGTGAGCACCCGTTTGATCCATTGGCGAAAATCACGAGGCTCTGGCAGGTCCATGATCCACTCCCGGGGCCTTAAATGGTAGAAAATCACCTTTTAAGGTTAAATTCATACTCAGTTTCTATGGAAATGCTTTTTCCCGTTATTCACAAGTTCACCGAAAAAGGTGAAGATCGGGACGCGAACGACAGGACAGACACCATGCGCAGCCACACATCGGACGACATCTGGGACCGGCGCCGGCGCAACCTGAGGGCGGTCATCGCCTGGCAGGGCACGAACCCGAGCCGGATCTGCCAGGACGCCAACTTGAGCGTCAACACGCTGAACAAGTTCCTGCGCGGCGACACCCGCACCATGCGCTGGGAAAGCCTGGAGCGGATTTGTGCAGCGCTGGAGATTTCCAACACGGCGGTGCTCGACAGCCAGAACCCCTGGTCTGAAAACCGCAAGCAGCTCCATGCCCTTGTGGAGGCGATGAGCGAGGACGAAGCCAGGGACGCGCTCAACCGTCTTTTGTCCCGGCGGGCCTGAGCCGCCCCGCGTCCGCCAGATCCGGGCCCGATACCCCCAATTCCGGCGCCCCCAAGTCTGTTACCTCCAAGTCTGGCGCCCCCAAACCCGGATTTTCCGGTCCGGACCGATCGGGATCCGCCGGCAGCTCTGCCTGAAGCTCTGCCTTCTGCTCCCCCGGAAGGTCCGCCTGACGCCCGGCCTGAAGCTCCCCCTGTTGCTCCCCCTGAAGCTCGGCGAGAAAGGCGGCCACTGCCGCCTCGTCCATCTGATCGATCAGCGCCCGGAGCCGGGCTTTGACATCCCGGCCGTCCCGCCCCGCAAGGTCTTGCCCCATCTTCCCCACTCCCCATTGTCCCCACTCCCCCTCATCCCGATCTCCCAAATCCCGCACTCACAAAGCCCACACTCTCAAATTCCCAGTTCACCCCCTTTTTGGCACCACCACTCTCAAGCACATCTTTTGAGTGTGCCGCCCCACTCTCAACGAAACCGGCACGGCGCCCCCCAAAAAGAAACGGGACGGATAAGAGAAGGGTCGAAAATTCAACACCTTGAAGACTTTTCTTCCGGCAAAATCTGTCGCCAAACCGCCCAAATTCCCCAACCATCGCCATCGCCTCTATTGACTAATTTAACCTTTTAGTATGATTTTATACCTGTTTTTGCAACCATTACGTGCTTAACCCACAAAGGAGAGACGTGATGACACCCGGATCACGCCCAAAAGGACCGCTCCTGAAAGGCGCGCTCCTGAAGGGCTCGCGTCCCGTCACCTGCGACCGGTCGACGGCCAGTCCCTACCGGGCGGAGGGGCCGTTGGTGTTCAAGACCGCCAGCCGGGTTCAGGGCTACAAGGCGCGGATCCGCGTGCCGTCCTATCTGATGTGTGCGGTGAACGAAGGCCTGGAGGACCCGGACCGCGCCGCCCGGCTGATCGCCGAGGCGCTGAATGCCCACGCGCTGTTGCGTGCGACCGGCACCACGCAATCAAAGACGGCCGTGCGCTACTGGCTGGAGGCTTATCTCGCCTCTGTTTCCATCCCGCACACCGATCCCGATCTTTGGCTCGACCAGTACCGCGAGGCCCGCGAGCGCGCCGCAGCGCTGCTCGCCAGACACGGGCTCATTGCCCTGATCCTGGAAACCAGCCGCCTCCTTGCCGAGAACGGACCCCGCCATGGGCACGCCCCGGACTAAAGCCCCAGCAGCAGCTTCGGCATCGCCATCAGCGCCGGCATCGGTACCACCAGCTGCACCGGCAACATCTTTGGCATCATCTTTGGCATCGGGGGCGCCATCGACGGCGACATCAGCAGCGTCCGGCCGGCCCATCGACACCGCCCGGCTGAAGTCCGCCCTGAAGGTGACGGCCCTCCTGGTCCAGAAACTCGGCGATGATTACCTGCCATTTTTCATGCGCCTGGAAACCGAACTCGCAAAACACGAAGCCAAGGAAGCCGCCCGCGCTCGGGTACAAAAGGTGCTGGAAGACGGGTGACAGATCGGCAAAGAGCACGGCCCATGGTCACGGCCCGTTTTTACGCCGCACGCCCGCGCATTCAGGCAAGAAAAGCCCCGACAACCCCCTCTGAAGTCATCCCCGACTTGATCGGGGATCCAATCGTTTCCAGAGCTTAGGCAAAGACCGATCACGACGCCCACCAGACAGTCTCAAACCCCAAACCGCAAAGACCGGTCAGGAACCCTGTGATCCCACAACACCCATCGCCGCTCGTCGGGGCATCACCGGGACCGGCACCCGCTTGGGGCGTTGATGCGTGCCAGGGCAACGGCCCGAATGGGCGGGAAGCAGCCTTTCGCTGCGGTTGTAACGAACGACCGCACTGGGCTGCAAGATCCCGGTTTGTTTTGGACGTTGCCGCCGAAAAGATAATGGGCCTTGGGATCAGACCCAGAGACCGGGCTTGGAGAACAGTGGGCGACCTTTTGTTTCTGAAACGTATCAGCGGACTGACGACCAACCCTCACGGCAAACAAACAAAATATATCCTGTCAATCGGAGTTGAAATTGACTTATAAAAAACAACGATGAATCCACGTAAGTAAGTTCGGAAGCTTAAGGCGTTTCAGGCGGTGCAATTGATGAAAACTGGCCATCTAGCCGCGTTTGCAGCGATTGCTTTAGGGCAATTTGGAGTGGCGGCCAGCCCGCCTGCTTGGGCATCTGAACCGCTAATTTACCAAGCGGATAATTTGGAAGTCCAACTGCTTCTACAAGCGGGTGTAAATGTGGTCGCCGAAGGCAACCTTTTCTGGACGCTGTCCGACACATTTGCACGCAGCGAGAACTATAACCCGGATAAGGTCTGGGTGGAGTATTACCTGAAGCCTGGGATCAGTGCATCTTATACCCTGCCGTGGGATATGACGGCATATGGAAAGGCATCTTTGGTTGCCTCATATACACAAGATATCGATGCGTATGACTTAGGAAACACCGGCCGCATAACGCTCGAAGAGGGGTACGTCGGTATCCAAAAACGGTTCGATAACCTTTCCAAGATCGATTTTTCAATTGGTCCGCGTGAACTCAAGCTCGGGACTGGAATGCTGGTGGCGAACGGTGGTTCGAGTGGGTTTGAGAGAGGAGCATTGAAATTTGGGCCACGGAAGGCTTGGGAACTGGCCGCGATCGCCCGTGGAACCGTGGGCAATTATTCAGCCACTGCATTTTACTTGGATCCCAATGAAATGCCGTCCACGGATAACAAAAATGAGCTTGCGGGTTTTGACGTGCGCTACGACGGCTCAGGCGGCGGATTCGCTGGAATAACGTATCTGAACGTCCTGTCATCGAACAATGCATATCCGAAAGCAGCCCCCGCAGGACGCGGGGCACCCTCCATACAAGCCGGCGCGCGTGACGGATTAAACGCCCTCGGGTTTTACGCGCGGACCGGTCCGATAAACACGCATTTCGGGACCGCGTTTTTTTCTGCGGACGGCGCCGCCGAATGGAATGAAACAATCGATATGTTTGCTTGGGGCGGTCGGTTGCAGGCCGGACATATTTGGTCGGAACATTCCTGGTTGCCGTCTTTGACCTATACCTACAAAACCTTTTCGGGTGATGATCCGGCGACCTCGCAACAAGAACGTTTCGATCCGCTTTATTATGACGGCTCTCCCAGCAGCTGGGCGACTGGCTCCAAATCGTCGATGACCTTCATCAATTCAAACGTCCAGGCCCACGAAATCGCCTTCAATATCAAACCGACGAAGAAAAACTCGATTACTCTCAGATATGCGCACATTCGCGCCAATGAATTGCGCAGCCCGATCCAGTTTGGACAGGCGACCCGATTTGAAATCGCCGGGGGAGATAATATCGTGGCTGGGGTCACCGACCACCATCTCGCCGACGATTTCTTTCTGGAATTCAGTCACGGCTTTAACCGAAATGCGTTTCTTACCGCTGGACTGAGCGCTTCTTTCCCGGGCAAAGGGCTTGATCTGGCTGCCAACCGGGACCTGCCTGTATGGTACGGCGGCTTTGTGAACCTTGTAATCAATTACTGACCACGGTGCTTTCAATCTAAGGGCAAGGAGACACGATTAAGATGCAGTCGCTACAGATAATCTTTTTCTCGCTATTGGTGAGTGTCTCAGTATCCGCGCCGATAAACACTGCTTTGGCAGAAATGAAAGAGCCTTTAAGCGCGCAACAATCCGATCCGCGCGTGTTGCGATGGATGGAGGGCTTTCCTCCGCCCGCTGACAAGCTCATTACTCAACCGGATTCCGTTTATTTCAGCTTCCCCAAACTGCGCTGGTCGGTCTGTCACCTCCGTGAGTTTCTGCCGACAGAAGAAATCAGCCGGGGATTGAAGGCGCCGTTGCCGCTGACCTACGCCCCAGCGCACGAATTTGCAGAACTCCGGATTGCAATTGACGGCTTGACGTTTCTGCCGATTGGCAGTTCAGAAGAGATGACCTGGGAGCAGTCTCTCTTCGCAAATTACACGGACGGTCTTCTGATCTTGCATAAGGGGAAGGTCGTCTATGAACGCTATTTTGGCTGCTTAAATGAAGACGGCAAGCATGCTGCCATGTCTATGACCAAGTCAGTTACCGGCCTGCTCGCAGAGATTTTGGTTGTTGAAGGTGCGTTGGATGAGAACGCACTTGTATCAGAAATTATTCCGGAAATCGGTGGGAGTGCTTTTGCCAATGCCACGGTGCGTGAAGTTATGGACATGACGACAGGCGTCGCCTACTCCGAAGACTACGCGGACCCGGATGCCGATATCTGGAAATATTCTAAAGCCGCAAGTCCTCTCCCAAAACCGGACGGGTATATTGGGCCGAACGGCTATTGGGAATACCTTCAAGAAGTCGAACCAGAAGGCAACCACGGGGATGCGTTTCACTACAAGACCATCAATTCGGACATGCTGGGATGGATCATAAGCCGTGTCTCTGGAAAGGCGGTTACCGACCTTGCTTCCGAACGTCTGTGGATCCCGATGGGCGCAGAGCAATCTGCCTACCAAACGGTAGACGGAAATGGCGTACCGTTCGCCGGGGGAGGCTTAAGTGCAGGTCTTCGAGACCTCGGGCGACTGGGCGCGATGATGCTGAACGGCGGCAAGGTTGGCAGTGAGCAAGTGTTTCCGGAGCAAACTGTTCGAAACATACGGTATGGGGGGCATAGGGATAAATTCGCAGGGTTTCCAACCCTTCCGGGTGCCAGCTACCGAAGTCAATGGTGGGTTCTGCACAACGACCATGGAGCCTTTGCTGCCCGTGGCGTCCACGGACAAACCATCTACGTAGATCCGACAGCAGAGATGGTTTTGGTGCGTTTCGCATCCCACCCACAAGCCAAGAACGGATACATCGATCCAACATCATTGCCCGCGTTCCAAGCAGTGGCGGAATACCTGATGAGTCTCGCCGACTGATTGACCCTAATAAACCGGTTCCGCTCAAAGGAGACAGTCATCGGGCTTCCGTGCAATGACCGGTTTTTGGGGCCGGACGGGTTTTGACCTGTGATCAGCACAACGGACATCCCGGTTGAGCCGATGCGCGGGCTCGTCCGGCGGCCAGTGACGATGAGACCCCAACGAGGAAAAGCCCCGCACCCCTTCCGATGTCATCTCCGCCTTGATCGGGGATCCCCCTGGCCGCACTCGAAACGCGGACGCAGCTCAAGAACGCACCCGCTTGGGGCGTTGATGCGTGGCAGGGCAATGGCCAGAATGGGCGGTTTTTGGACCTTCGCCGCGCTCCACACAAAGGTCCGCAATGCAGACCTTTCGGACCTTAGACCGAATGGAAGGTACGGGCAAACCGGACGCCCACTTTCGAATAGACCAGTGTCTGCAATTCGGGCCATTCCGCCCCAAAGCGGAAGCTCTTCATGGTGGAGCAATGGCGTGCCGTACTGTAAGTCCGAACATCGCTAGCTTGCCGGAATGCTATTCAAACCAAATGGCGTCAGTGGAGACCAATTGGTCGGTTGGTAGGGGCTTGGACAACGCTGTAACTTACAATGCGAAACTCTCAGGAGTGAGAGACGACCGCAGCTTCGAGCCGTTCCAGCGCGGTATCAAGCCGCGATCTCGGGCAAGCAAAATTCAATCGGCCGAAACCCGCACCTTCCTCTCCAAAAGCGATCCCTCTGGTGATCGCCCACCCGGCTTCTTCCCGCAAGAATGCGGTCAGCCGGTCAGTGTCCAGTTCCATTCCTCGAAAATCCAACCACGCAAGAAAGGTACCTTCCGGTTCGACGAGTTTCACGCGCTCAAGACCTGATATACGCTCGCGCAACAGGTCGCGGTTTCCGGTCAGATAGGCGATTGCTGCATCAAGCCACGGACCACCCCCGCGATATGCGGCTTCCATCGCAACAGAGGAAAAGGCGTTGTTCTTGTTCACGGTTAGGCGGCTGTTCTCCGCCTGCAAAGCTGCGCGCTTGTGATTGTCCGTCACGAGTGTGAAGGCCGCGCAGCAAGAAGCGATGTTGAAGCTCTTGGCGGGAGACAAGCAAACAATGGAGTTGAGGGAGTTTTCCTCGCCAAGGGACGCGAAGGGGACATAGGGGTGACCTGCAAATGTCAGATCACCGTGAAGCTCATCAGATACCACCAGCACGTTGTGGCGGCGGCAGATTTGACCCAATTGCTCAAGTTCTGCCCGCGTCCAGACCCTGCCGACCGGATTGTGTGGATTGCATAGGAACATCATCTGCGTGCGAGAATTGCTGGCAACCTCCTCCAGACCATCGAAATCCATCTCGTAGCCGCCCTCTTGCAGTCGCAAAGGGTTGAGCACGACACGTCGGCCATTTTCATGAATAATATCCTGAAAGTCGAAAAAAACAGGCGGTTGGATGATGACACCCGCGCCTTCTTCCGTGAACGTGTTAAGAACCATCGCCAGAGCGTTCAACACATTTGGCGCACGCAATATATGCTCCGGATCGACGCGCCAGTTATGTCGATCGTTGAGCCATTCCGTGAGAGATGGAAAAAGTCCATCAGGTACGGCCTCATATCCGAACACGCCATGAGCCAGGCGCCGGGTCATCGCTTCTCTTATGCAGGGGGCAACCTGGAAATCCATGTCCGCAACGCCGGCCTGGAACAGCTTGGGAGCATTGGGTCCTAAAACCCGAGTGTGCCATTTGAGCGCCGGCACTTCGGTGCGGTCGATAACCTCGTCAAAATTCCATTCGGTCATTCTTGGTACCGCTAAGCAACTGTGCCAAACTTGAGTAGAGCGTTCACGCCGCGTCCGATGCAATCTGGAACAGTGCGTCGCCCCGCAATACGTGGGCCATCGCACGCCGAGCCAGGATCATTCCGGCATAAGGGGAGACCACCACATCTGGGGTACGTCCCGGTGTTTCAGGATGATGGATCAGCGCGAGGGTCTCCCCCTCGGCGATGTCTTCAGCAATCTCTTTGACGGGCTCAAACACGCCGGGTTCATAGCAATACACCGATCCTTTTACATTCAGAACGCGGCTGCCGAGTGCGCGGTCTGGGACGAAATCTCTGATCATGCCGAGTGCGCCGAGAATGCGCTGCAAGCCACGGCTGGTTCGGCTCAGGATGTCTGGCGTGACGCGGGCGCCGCCGCCCAGCTCGGCCATCACATTGATCACCCCGTTGCGGTTCGCCGCCCCCATCGCCGTCCGCGCCGTGCTACCTTTCCCACCGCCGCCTGTGAACTTCCAAGTGTAGGGAAGATCAAAGGCGTCTTGCAACACTGTCAGGCCGGCCTCTTCTTCTGGCGAATGCGCGGGGCCGCGCAACAGTGTTGCTGGATAATCAAGAGATGCACCCCCGGAATGAAGATCGACCGCGTAATCCGCCATCGGCAGCAGCACGTCCTCATACCAGTGCGCGAGCATCTCGCTTGGAGTGCCGGAAGGACTGCCGGGGAAAAGCCGGTTGAGGTTGCCATGGTCAATGGGAGATGTCCGCAAGCCCGCTTCGGCAGCCGGAAAATTCAGCATCGGCAACAGAATCAGTCTTCCGTGTATGTCTTCGGCATTGAGAGACCGGGCCAACGATGACACGGCAATTTGTCCTTCATACTCATCGCCATGGACCCCGGCTGTGATAACAAGCGTTGGCCCCACGTTGTTCTTTATCATGGTGACCGGAACAGGGATCCAGCCATATGCGGACCGATGCACGGAATAAGGCACCCTAAGGTAACCTTGCTGTTTCCCATTCGCGTCGAAGTCGACTTCGCTGACAATAGCGCTTTGTGACATGGTGATCTCAATTCTCCGATGCTGGCTTCGGATTATCGCTACTCTTTCATCTGCGGCGGCTCAAGGCAGAGCCGCAGTTGAACGCGCGCGGCATCACGGGTAACAGCGACATTCGCCGTCTTTCAAGGCTATGAGTTCGGATTACTTCAGCTCGTTCAACATTGCCGCTCTGAGACAGTCTGCCCGAGACATCTTTTCGAGCCACCGCTGAGGGGGGAGGTAACCATATCGGGAATCAGCACGGGCTTAGAGCTCAGCGCACCACATGTCTTGGATGGGCTCTTTTAAGAGCTTTGCCGCAGTTTCCTGTAAGGTCTGCGGTGTGCCGAACGTGCCACTTGATGGCGGCGGCGCAAAAGTCCAGAAAGTTCAAGAACACATTGGGAAAGCGCACAGTGGCAAGCGGCTGCGCAGCGGTCGGCCCGGCAACCATCCGCCCGACCTGTGCCCTGCCCGGCTCAAACATCGTGGGATTTCAACCAGGCCCGGATCAAGTCTGAATATCGCTCCCCGGAAAAGCTCGGGAAATGCCCGCCGTGCACAATGCGAACCGGGATGTCCAAAAGCCGTTTCATACTCGCGATGTAGTCGTCCATGTCGGAATGATAGGTATCCTCGATCAGCGGGCCGTCGTACAAGATATCACCGGAAAACAAAATGCCGCTTGATTTTTCAAACAGCGCGATTCCGCCCGGTGAATGGCCGGGGGTGTGGATCACTTCGAAATGCCGGTCACCGAGATCAATCATGTCCCCATCTTCGACGATCCTGGTCGCGGGCGCTTTCTTTACGGCATAGTCGGTCGATGTGTAGGGAGATGGCGGCAATTTGGTGAAGATGTCATCGGTCACGTAAGGATCTGCGAGCGTGTTCTTCCGCGTTGGCAGTGCCAAAAGGTCCGCCTCGTCCTTATGGACGGTTCTGTGTTCAAACTCGTGATGGCAGCCGATGTGATCAAAATGGGTATGACTGGCGACAGCTTCCAACGCGCGCTCCGTGACAAGCGGGACGTGCTCACGCAAGCTGACCACACCCATGCCGCTGTCAACAAGCATGTCCTTGTCGCGGCCTCTCACATGCCAGATATTGCACCGGTAGAATGCCTTGATAAAGGGTTCGGAAATATACGTGACATCGTCGCCAAAGGACGAGGTTTCGTACCAGGTATGAGCTGCAGCAATGTCCATCTTTCACCTTGTCGCAGGAAGCACAACGGCGTCGCGCGCCTTAATCCTGATATCGAGTGTTTCGCCGACGTCAGGGCAGCCGGTCTGGGGAAGTTTGATGACAGGTCGGAAGCCGTCGACCTCCAAGTGGCTGAGTTGGGCCAAGTGATGGGTCCCGGCAAAGGTCAGCGTTTCAATCCGCGCGCGCCCCAGGCTGATGTCCCCGTCATGGGGCGGGCCAGTCACAAAATGTTCCGGCCGGATCGACACCATAACGGCATCCCCGGATGAAAAACGGTGTGACTTTGACGACAGGTTGAAACGGCCGCAGGCTGTCTCGATAAAGACCTCTGGGCCCGACTGATCGGCCACGCGCCCGTCGAGGAATGAACTCTGCCCCATAAAACCGGCGGCAAAGAGGGTCTTGGGTTCCAGATAAACCCGCTCCGGCGATCCGAGATCTTCAATCCTTCCCGTGTTCATCACAACGACCGTATCTCCGATCGCCATCGCTTCTTCCTGATCATGCGTTACGTGGATGAAGGACGTCTTGACCTCACGTTGAATGCCTTTGAGCTCGGCCTGCATCTGGTGCCGGAGTTTCAGATCAAGCGCGCCAAGCGGCTCATCAAGCAACAGCACTGTCGGTTCAACGGCCAGGGCCCGCGCCAGGGCGACGCGCTGGCGCTGTCCGCCCGACAGTTCATGCGGTTTTTTCCGCTCCTGGTGGCTGAGGCCAACAAGGTCCAGCATCGCTGCTGCGCGCCGGTTCCGTTCAGCTCCATCCACACCACGCATGCGCAAGCCAAAAGCGACATTGGCCAGAATGCTCATATGCGGGAACAGCGCATAATCCTGGAAAACCGTCGTCGTGGGCCGCCGGGCGGGCGCGACCGAGGTCATGTCTTGCCCCTTGATCAGCACCTGACCGGTGTCCGGGGTCAAGAACCCTCCAATCACGGACAAGAGCGTGGTTTTTCCGGATCCGGAGGGCCCAAGGAAAACCGTGTATGTGCCGGTCGGCACTTCCAGCGAGACATCGTTCAGCGCCGTGAAGGCTCCATAGCGATGGGTGACGTTTTGGACATCTACGGCAAGGTCGGTCACCTCGGCCTCCTTTTCCGCAGAACCATGAGTTCAACGGCAAACACCAGCACCACGGATATTGCAAAGACAAGGCTGCCGACAGCGTTGGTTTTGGGGTTAAGGCCTGAGCGCAGCAGGCTCCAGATTTCAACAGGCAAAGTCACGTCAAAACGGGTCAACAAGAAAGAAATGATGAATTCGTCCCAGGAAAAGGTCATGGACAGGAAGAAACTGGCAAGGAGAGCGGGCCATAACATCGGCGCGGTTATCAGTGCGATCACCTGCCATTCGCGGGCGCCAAGGTCTCGGGCGGCCCGTTCCATATTCGCCTGATGATCGCTCATCTGACTGTAGATAATCGCAAAACAGAGCGGCATGTTGATCACGACATGACCGATGCCCGCGGCCAGCAAGGACTTCGGGATCCCGACCGCGTTGAATGTGATGAGCAGACCCATCCCGATAATAAGATAGCTTACGGTCAAAGGTGCCGTCAAAAGGGCCCGTTGCAGTCCGCTGAGGGGCAGATGGAAGCGCGCGAGCCCATAGGCCGACAGGAACCCGAGAAGAACCGCGGCCAACGAAGATCCGATTGCAACGCTGACCGAATTTGCCAACGCCTCAACAAGCCGGCGGTCCGACAGGACGGCCTCATACCACCTGAAACTGAAGCCTTGAAACGGCGGAATTGGAAACCGGCCATCTTGAAAGGAAAACAGCACGAGAACGGCAACGGGCAGAAAGATAAACCCATAAATCGCCAGGGCATAAAGGACCGATGCAGCCGTTGAAACCCCCTTTGACCGACGCGCCATGATCAGGCCCTTTCCAGCCGGAGCCATCGGGCACAGAGGATATACGCAAGCGTCACAACGGCCATCAGGATGATGGCGAGCGCTGCCGCCGTCGGAAAGTCGGCACGCCGTCCGATCTGCAACATTATGACCTGGGGCATGAGGAGTTCATTGTTGCCGCCCAGGATTTGGGGCGTGATGTAATCGCCAATGCACAGCACAAATGTCAGGAACGCGCCGACCATGATGCCGGGCAGCGTGAGCGGCAGAACAATATGCCAAAAGATCCGAAACGGACCCGCACCGAGATCGGCCGCGGCGCGCCGATAGTTCGGCGGGAGTTGGACCAGATTGGCATAAATGGTCAGTGTGAGAAGCATGACAAAAAAATGTACAAATCCGATGACCGTGGCCGTCCGGGTGTTGGCCAGGCTCAAGGGCTCGCTGATCACACCAATGCTTAGCAAAGATTGGTTGATGATCCCGTTGCTGGAAAGAACAAGCAGCCAGGAATAGGACCGGACGACATAACTTGTCCAAAACGGAAGAATTGCGAGCACGAGGGCCAGCCGCTGCCATCGCCGGGGAACCTTTTCAGCCAGGATCCAGGCGAACGGATAGGCAAGCAAAACCGATGTGATCGTGACAACCGCTGTGACCTCAAGCGAGTTCAGCATTGCTTTTAGGAAATGAGCACGCTCGAAGAACTTCAGGTAATTGGTAAGTGTCCAGCTGGCAATCAGCTCGGTGCCAAGCCGCTCCCAAAGACTGAGGCCCGTCATGATGAGGAACGGGATCACGAAAAAGGCGATTGTCCAAAGCACGGCAGGAGCGACGTAGGCCACTGCGGCCATGTCTACCCGGCTTCTGCTTCGGTCAATCGCCATGTCCAAACATCCGTTCAATGCGTCAAGGATCTGCAAGCCTCAGCGTTGCAGGAACTCGGTCCAGACATCCTGCATTTCAGCATCAAGGGCCGCATCAGGCGCCGGATAAAGCTGCGAATTTGCGATGTATCCTTCCTGATCCTCCCACCGCAGCGCGGTTTTTTGCGCCTCTGTTAACTGTGTTTCTGCTTTTGAATTGGCAGGCATCGCCCAATAGCATGAGGACGTGGCCAGCCGGGCTTGGCCCTCTGGAGACAGGATATACTTGACGAATTCAACGGCCAGATCCTTTCGTTCACTGTCCTTGAACACGCCGATGGACTGAGACCACCGCACACCGCCTTGCTCGGGCAGGATCCAATCAAGGTCCGGATTGTCGGCACTCAAACCCGCGGTGACCCATTCGCCCCCGCCGACAAGAATATCAACTTCCCCGGTGGCAATAGCGGTTTGGCTGGAGACGACCTCGCCAACGAGTTTGGCGTTGTCCTTGATCTTGAACAGCGTGTCTTTGATCGCCGGCAGATCATCGCTCGACAGGTCTGAGGTGCTCTTGCCAAGCCCCATGGCCACCATGCCCATGACGGGCAGATAGTAGTCATAAACGGCAATGCGGCCTTTGTATTTGTCTGACCAAAGAACGGACATGTCTTTCATGTCTTCCGGGTCGACCTTGCTCTTGTTGAACGAAACCGTGTTGTAGCCAAACTTTTCGGACACAGCATAAACATTGCCGTCGCGCATATGATTGTCTTCCATGCGCAGTGCCGGAAAGATGTCATCCATCGGCAGCTGATCGGCCGGGAGCGGCGCAAGCAGGTCTGCGTCGATCGCACGAGGCACATCCACGCCGTCGATCACAAAAACGTCCCAGTCGCCAGGGCGGGATTGTTCGATGATTGCCAAGGCAGCACCGGTTCCCTCGTATTCCTTCAGGTTCACCTTGACGTTGAACTTTTCTTCAAATGGTGTGATCAGATCGGGATCGGTGTGATCGCACCAGACCAGCGCGTTCAGCTCATCCGCCGCTTTGGCGGTCATCGGCATCGCTGTGAACGCAGTTGCCAAAGCGGCGGCTGCGACCGCAGTTTTCAGAACTCTGTGTTTACCTGTCGTGATCATGATTTCTCCAATTCCGTCTGAAAGCGTCTCACCTGTTGGAACATTCAGGAATCTGTGTAGCGAACCCCGGGCAATACGCAGAGTAACTCGTACAGGAGGTTCGCCCCGACAAGGGCCGTGTTGCCGGACGGGTCGTAAGGGGGGGACACTTCGACCAGATCGGCCCCGACAACGTTCAGCCCCCGGCACCCCCGGATGATTTCGAGTGCCTGCCAGATTGTCAGTCCGCCGATTTCCACGGTGCCCGTGCCGGGGGCAAACGCGGGGTCAAGACTGTCAATGTCGAACGAGACATACGTCGGGTGGTCCCCGATTTTCTGCCGGATGGTCTCCATCAGGGGCACCAAGGACGTGTGCCAGCAGTCTTCAGCCGGGATGACCGTAAAGCCCTGGCGGCGGGACCAGTTGAAATCGTCTGGAGAATACCCCGTGCCGCGCAGGCCGATTTGAAACACCTTGTCCGCCGCAAGACATCCGTCCTCCAAAGATCGCCGGAAAGGGGTGCCGTGCGCGATCTTCTCGCCGAACATTTCGTCATTTACATCCGCATGGGCATCCACATGGATCAGGGCAACCGGACCGTGTTTTTTCGCGATTGCGCGGAGGATCGGATAGGTCAACGTGTGGTCGCCCCCCAGCGCAAGAGGGACCGCGCCGGTTTTCAGGACACTGTCAAAAGCGTCTTCAATCAGCGCCACGGACTTCTTGAGGTCGAATGTATTGAGGGCGACGTCACCGACATCTGCCACTTGCAGACTGTCAAAGGGAGCGGCTCCGGTCGCCATGTTGTAGGGGCGCAACATGCACGATTCCGCTCTGATCTGGCGCGGCCCCTGACGCGTGCCGGAGCGATTGGATGTCCCGATATCCAGGGGCACCCCGATAAAACACGCATCAAGGCCCTCGGCGGTGTCATGCACCGGAAGGCGCATCATGCTCGCATTGCCGCCAAAACGTGGCATTTGGTTTCCGCCAAGCGGCTGATTGCGGATCACATCGACCTCCAGACTGGACAATTTTTAAGCACGCCAATTATTTGGTCAGCCTAGAGCGTGACGTAGTTCGATAAAATAGGATATTATCAAAACTTGGTTTTGGTTTTATCAAGGTATCGGGCATGCGATTGGCAGGAAGCGATGTGCGGTTGCTCCAGGTGTTTGAGGCTGTTGCGCGCCATGGAGCGTTTTCCGCCGCGGAAGCGGAGTTGAACATTGGAACGTCGACCATTTCCAACCACATGACCGCGCTTGAAGAGCGTTTGGGGGTGAAACTGTGTCAACGCGGGCGCAGCGGGTTTCGCTTGACCGAAAAGGGGGAAATTGTACTCAGCAGCGCCCAAAGACTGTTCAAGGCCATCGGTGACTTTGATGCCGAAATCGGCGGCTTGAAGGGCGCGCTTGCGGGTGATCTGAGAATAGGCCTTGTCGACAGCATCGCGACAGATCCAAATTCGAAAGTGTCGGATGGGATATCAACGTTTCGCAAACGCTCAGGCGCGGTCACGCTCACCTTGATGCAGGACAGGCCCCAGGAGCTGCAGCAAAAAGTCCACGACGGAGAATATCATTGCGGCATCGGCAGCTTTCCGCATCTGATATCGGGCTTGGACGCCATTCCACTCTATGAAGAACGGCATTTTTTATATGCCGCTCAAAGCCATGCTTTGGTTGCGGGAGCGGAGCCTGTGACCACCGAGGTGCTGGCCGACCACCCGTTCATTCGCCGCGGGTATTGGCGGGCCTCTGATGAGAAACGGCTGTTGCTGGGACCGGTCGAAGCGACGGTCCATCAGATAGAACCGCAACTCATGTTGATCAGGTCCGGACAGTATCTCGGGTTCCTGCCGGAACATTATGCAAGGGCCTGGGTCGATGCGGGCGAGTTGAGCGCCTTGCTGCCTGACACACTGAACTACACCTGTACCTTCAGCTTGATCACGCGAAAGGGCTACCGGAAGACGGAAACCTTGCGGGTCTTTTTGCAGGACCTTTTAAATGCGCACAGCGCAAGACCACTTTGATCTTGTAATCGGTCCGTGGCACCTCGCCTTTATCCAATGACGTCTTGTCAATTCGGCGAGGCGGCGCTTCAGCCGGGCGCGGGTTCCTGCTAGCCAAACGTCACGAGCTCATCGGGTTGAGCCCTGCTCGAAGGACCGCTCGGGGCCGAACGTGCGGTCCTGATTTCTTGTCACGATCCCGGGACGCGGCCCACATCGGTCATGGATGGGCGACGTCGTAACAGTCCGCTAAAAACCGAAGACCTTTTGAGCCTGTGATGGCCTGATCCGGTCAGATGGCGTTTGACACGCGCTGTTCGGCGCCTCTCGCCGCATGGGCCAGCACAAGCGCAACGCCCGAAAAGCCGATCAGGATGGAAAGCAGTGTCGCGGGCCCGGGGATCGCGTCCAGCGCCACGCCCGTGGCCGCGGCGGCGCCTGCGCCCATCAGGATGGTGATGGCCCCCGACAGACCCGACGCCGTCCCGGCCAGTTTGGGGTTCACCGACATGACACCCGCATTGGCCGACGGCATTGTAAGACCGTTGCCGATGCCGATCGCAATCATCCAGGGAAAGAACGACAATGCATCCGCGCGTCCAAGGGAAAGGAGCAGCGCCGCGATCAGGAGGGCAACCAGGGTGACGAGCCGTCCGGTCATCATCAGCAACGACAGGGGAACCTTCTGGCCCAAGCGGATGACAATCCAGTTGCCCAGCATGAAGCCAACGGGCGGCAGTCCCATCACGACCCCGGTCCCAACGGGAGACATGCCGAAATACCCGGTTGCGACCAGCGGGATCCCGGTGATGTAGACAAAGAACACGCCGACGGAAAACGCCATGCAAAGCGTGTAGCTCCAGAACGCCGGGTCGGCGGCGAGCGCAGGATACCCCTTCAATTGGTCGCCAAAACTGCTGTGACGGCTTGCGTTGGTCTCACCAACGTCTTTCCAGGACAACAGCCACAAAGCGGCGGCGGCAAGGGCAAAGGCCCAGAAGGTCGATCTCCATCCAAAGCCGCTTTCCAGAAGCCCGCCAAGCATCGGCGCCAGCATGGGCGCAAGGGCCATGGCCATGCCGATTTCACCCAGACGGACGGCAGCGTTTTGCGGCGCGGCGCTGTCCCTGACAATGGCACGGGAGATCACCGCCGCGGTTGCGATGGCTCCTTGAACAAGGCGGAACACCATGAACACCCAGAAGTCCTCGGCCAGTGCGCAGCCGGCCGAAGCGGCCAGGAAGATGGTGACCGCGGCCAGCAGGACCGGCCGGCGGCCATACCGGTCGGACAGCGGTCCGGCCACGATCTGAAGACAGGCCGTCAAAACCATGTAGAGCGAGATGGACAGGCTGATGTCGGCATAAGACACACCGAAGTCAGCGCTCATCGCGGTCAGGGACGGAATGTGCATGTTCAGGGACACGATCGAGATCGCCGACAGCAGGATCAGGGAGATCTGGCGTGGCGGGGAACCGGCAGGACTGAGAACGGTCAAATTCATTGCACGGCCTCCAGCCGCGATTTTTGTGGCGTCTTTATGGATCAATCCGCAAGGGGGTTGGAGCAAGCCCACCCCGGATGCGCACCCTGTGACATATGGAACCTCGATCCGGCTTCCCACCACCAGAAGAAAGTTTTGTTGTTTTTTCCATGGAAAGGACCGCCGGTTTGACACAGCTGTTCGAACACCACCGACCAAAGACAATGCGGATCCCCGTTTTAAGCGCAAGACACCACACCGGGCGCGCCAGCGTCCCGGATCAGAGCCTCGCCAACATGCCGCTGGGCCGATGAACCGAAAGGCATGGCAGGCAGCCCGACAACAATCATGCACCCGCAGCTGGTCGTCACCGCGCAGCTGGAGTCTGCGATCAAGCCCCTTCTCCCCCTGCAGAAATTCGGCGCCAAACTGCCGCTTATCCTGTGCCTTAAAATCCACGGTCGGCACGACCGCGAAGAGGCCGCCCGCAACACCTCACCGGTGTCTCCCGCCGCCGCGCTGAACCGCAGATGCGTCCACCAAGCCCCCCGGCCCGAAGGACAGTGCAGAGCTTTAAGACCACGGGGCAAAGGCAATTGTTTCAGTTTTATGAAACAAAACAATGTTTCCCGGCTCAAGAACGATAGGATCTACCGTTAGGGAACTTTCAAGATTTTTTTCAAAGAGGGCAGACAACCATGAGCTTGACGGAAGATGAAATCTCCAGGATCCGTGAAGTCATCGGCACGCCCGAGAAGAAAAACGTCAAACCACAGGGCTCCGGGACCCATCACCAGAACACCTACACCTATTTTTATGTTCCGGCAGACTTTGGCTCCGACGCAACAATCGCCGATGACATGGGGCTCGGCGCGGTGTTGCGGCTGGGCGGATACTCGGATCTGGAAGAGCCGGCAGATGCCGAGGCCGGACACAGCGCGGGGGTCTTGGCAACGGTCCAATCCGACGTCTATCCGGCCCAGCATATTTCCGATGAGACCAGCGCCGAGGCGCACCTCAACGCACCGGGCAAGCAGACAACTGGCGAAAACGGCAACGTCACCAAACGGCAAGGGATCTTGCTGGCCTGCGACGGGCGCGTTCTCCTGCGCTCCGGGGAGAAGGTCTATGTGCATGCGGCCGAACAGATCCACATCCAAAGTGATCAGAACATGGCCCTTGTGACGGTCAATGGCGCGATCGACAACACATCCGGGGACAAGTTCACCGTCAAGGCCAAGAAGAAGATCAGCCTGCGCTCCGGTGTCGCCAGCAATGACAACTACACCACCAGGGGCGTCAACAACTCAGGAGACAAGGGCATCGAAATCATCGCCGATGAGGGCAATTCGGATGTCTATATTGAGGGAAAGTCGCTCTACCTGCAGGTCAACGGCACCAGCACGGCGGACATCACGGAAGACAATTCGACCATCATGCGCGCCGACAATTTCGAGGACATTTGGGGCCACAACACCTCGATCTTCCGGGGCACGTTCCTGGAGTTTTATTTCGGCGCGGGCTTTTCCTACCGGGCCGCTGCCTCGCTCAACATTGCAACGGCGCTCGACATCAACATCGGCCTCTTTGACGTTGGCATCACCGCGTTCGACATCAGTTTGACCGGCAAGGAAATCAATCTGAACGAGACGGTGTTTGGCGCTGTGTCCGTGGATGCAAAACTGGCGGCCCTTAAAAACGACATCACGACGCTCGCCTGCGAGACCGACAGCATCAAGGCCTCGACAAATGTCCTGAAGTCGGAAACCCGCTCGATCAAATCCACCATGGGCAACGTGCAAGCCGATCTCCAGAACCTCGTCTTTTTCGGCTGAGTGGGCGCAGGCTTCCGGTCGGTATGGGGTATGGTCGGCAAAATCCGTGAGACGAACCGGCCATAGATCCGGATACGCGTCCACGGCACAGCTGAAAGCGGCGTTTCAGATCACCGCCCTCTCCGCCCCGGCAACCGGCGATGATGACCTTGCGGTTGTCCTGCGCCCAAAAATCAGGCTCGCCAGCCACAGGGCCAACAAGCCCGCACTGCGGCAAAAGGGCTTTGGGGACCAGGTCTTGGCCGAGGGGCGCTCAGAACTCTCTGGGCGTGCTGGCACCGAAGCCGAAAGTCACGGCCCTATGTCAGCCCATTTCTGACGCGGCCTTTTGAACGGTTTGGATCGAGGTATCGATTTCGTTGGCCGCGTCTGAAATCTCCCGGATTCCGGTCGAGATTTCGCGCACACCCGCGGCTGCCACCTGCATGGATCCGGACATTTCCCGCGTTGTCGCCGACTGTTCTTCAACGGCCGACGAGATCGTGGTGTTGATCTCCTTGATCTTGGAAATCGTGTCCGTGATCACCTGGATGGCACTTATGGCATCGCCGGTGCTGGTGATCACCCGTTGAATGCTTTGCCCGATTTCGTCGGTTGCCTTGCTGGTCTGGGTCGCCAGCTCCTTGACTTCCGCGGCGACCACGGCAAAGCCCTTGCCCGCCTCACCGGCCCGGGCTGCTTCGATCGTTGCGTTCAACGCGAGCAGATTGGTTTGTTCCGCGATTTCGGAAATCAGCTTGACCACGTTGTCGATTTCAGACGCCGCCTCGGACAGGCCCTCAACGGTCGACGTGGTGCGCCCGGCCTCCGCTTCTGCCCGCTGGGAAATCCCGCTGGCTTCAACCACTTGCTGATTGATTTCATTGACCGAGGCCACCAGCTCTTCGACGCTCGCCGCCATCGTCTGGACATTTTCAGAGGCCTGGTCGGCCGATGTGGCAACGATCGCAGCCCGCTCGTTGGCAGCAGAGACCGAGCCGGTGATCCGGCCGATGTCATCGGAAATCAGCTGCTGTGCGGTCCGCCGCTTCTGACGGCGGACCACCGTGTCGGTAATATCGGAACAGAACTTGACGACCTTGATGACCTGACCGGTGTCATCCAGCAGGGGATTGTAGCTGGCGCTCAACCAGACGGTCTCGCCCGCCTTCGTAACCCGTTCATACTCGCCAAACTTGGCTTGCCCATCGGCAAGCTCCTGCCAGAACCGGACGTAGTCTGCCGTCTGACGCTGGTTGTCCGGCATGAACATCCGATGGTGCTTGCCCACAATCTCGTGCGCAGCGTAACCAGATGTTACCAGGAAATTCTCATTCGCTTCCAGAATATGGCCGTCGGGCGTGAAACTGATCACAGCCTGGTTTCGGCCAACGGCATCGATCTGGGCCTTGTAGTCCTGGCGGGCCAGTCGGTCGCTGGCATCCCGCCACTCGACCATGGTTCCAAGCCGCGTTGCCCCATCCAGGATTGGCTGTGCAATCAGATCAAACTTCGTACCACCAACCTCGATCATCGTCTCAAAAACGCCGTCCATGGCGCCGATCATGCGCTTTTGATGCTCCGGGTTCTTGTGGAAGATGTCGATATTCGCGCCGACAAGGCCATCGATCTTGAAAGCCGGCAGGTCTGTTTGGATCGCAGCTTCATTGGCCCCCAGAAAGGTTGCAAGGGCCTTGTTGATATAAACGATATTGCGGTTGTTGTCGGCAATCATGACCGCCGACGACACATGCTCCAGCACCGCGAGTTTCTGAGACGTCGCCGAACCCGTTCTGCCAAAACCAAACATCGCCTGTTTCCCTTGGAAACCGTGAAGTGACTTAACGGGAGTTTGGCGAGTCGGGATTAAAGATTAACTAAAAAACAATCGGCTATGAACGTCAGACTGTGCAAGGTGCGATCCGTCCGTGCGCCAGGAGGCGCAGCTACACCCAGATTGTCGGTTTGGAGCAGCGTCACGTGCACTCAGGCAATGAATGACGTCCAAAAGCCCGTGTGACCAAAAACATAAGGACACTCCTGCCGGCAAATCAATCGAATTGGCGTTTGCGCACGCGCCGCAGGAGCGCAGCCTTCAATCGAAGTTGGAAAGCCAAACCCCGCCTCCCCCTCTGATGTCATCCCCGACCGGATCGGGGATCCACTCGTTTCCAGAGCTGCGATAAAGGCCCTACCCTCCCCATCCAGAAATTCACTGAAGAAACCCTGCCGGTTGACCTGCGCCTCAATACCAAAGAGCACGCAAAACAACACCACCACACCGCACAGCCTGGAAAACGCCCGTCAGGCCGCGCCTCTGCGGCGCGCACCAACCTTGCCAACCCGTGTCCCGCAGACGATGTTGGCAAATTGCTTGAGTAACTCGGGGTCTAGTTTGCCTTTCATGTCCCACATCATGCCCATGGCAACCCGGGGACTGTAGACCTCTTTGTAGGCGCGTTTTTCGGTCAGGGCCGAAAAGATGTCGGCAATCGTCATCATCCGGACCATGGGCGAAATCTCATCGGCGGACAGCCCGTCTGGATAGCCGGATCCGTCCAGAAACTCGTGATGGGACCGGGTCATGTCGATGATCGACTGCGGCAGACAGCTGTGTTCGGACAAGAAGTCGGCCCCGGTGCGCGGGTGCTCTTTGACAACGCTGTATTCCTCGGCCGACAACTTCCCGGGTTTGTCGAGGATGTCGAGCGGCACAAAAAGTTTGCCAAGGTCGTGCATGAGGCCTGCCTTGGTCATGTGGCAGTGTTCCTTGGGCGACAGGCCCAACCCGATGGAAAAAAGCGTGAGATTGCTCGCAACGGTCATGCAGTGCTGAAAGGTCTGGCTGTGATGCATTTCCACAATGCTGAGCCAGTCGCTGGCCCGATTGTTGTTGAGCAGCGAAACAATGTGCTGGGCCGCGACATCAAGCATCTGATCTTTGAGCGCCTCTCGCGACCGCACGCTTTCCGCCATGCTCGTCAAGGCGGCATTGGCGGCTTTCATGGCAATGTCAGGCGCGTTGTCCGCGTTGCGAATGCCGTGGATGTAGTCTTCCATGACCTTGCTTATGATGGCCATGATATTGGCGGGTTTTTCATTCTTGTGAATGAGAGTGTTCTGCCCGGCCCCTTTCCAGAAGGCGCATTCGGATTGGGACTTCACGTCGCAAATGACGACGATCGGCACGTTTCCCAGCGCGCGCAACTGGTCCTGCACACGCCTGCGCTGATGGTCGGAGTTGATCTTGAGATCAAAGACGACAAGCGAGAGGTATTCGGCTTCGGAAGTCTGGATCGTGTCTTCAATATCGATGTCGAAGAAACCGTATCTGTCTTCAACCAGGCGAAGGGCACTTTTGTAGGGAAATTTGCTGTCAAGAACCCTCAAGAACATGGTTTTTTAAGTCCTGCCGTTGTTGCACCCGATGAACGAAGGCCTGGATGTCCAGACCCGAGACCCGGCCAAACAGGACCCCCCACCGCTCCGATCAGGACTGCGCAGACTTCACATATCTTCGAATACTTGAAACAATCTAACAAAACCTTTTTTGATTGGCAGAATTTGGGGGGTTATGTTTTATAAATTGACCCGTCCGGCGCATTTTATTGTCAATATTACGGATATATTGAAGTTATGCACTCCAAGTCTTTTGGTTTTCGTTCAGACACTTGCGGCACGGTCGGGCCCGCGACCTTTGGCTGAGAAAGAACCGCGACCATGGGGCCAGGAAAGTGCTCTTAAGGGTCCCATCGGTGAAAAGAGCCTGCAACTGTTCGCCGCGACACACAGGCAAACGATTGCTTCCACCTTTCTGTTAGGATTTGCCTCTTACGCTACGTGATGTGCGCCGTACACCCTTCGGCCGGCTGTCCAAAAAAGACAAACGTCACCCCGCTGGCCCTTTTGAAGAACAACGGATCCTGCGCAGAGGAAACGATTGAGGACAGAGGCAAAGGGCATGAGCAAACCCCATAACCAGCCCGTGACATATGAAGACCTTCAGCGTTTGGAGGTCTATGGTTCGGCCCTACGCCAGATGCGCAAGATGCAGTTTGATGGCATCCCCGTTCCCGATCACGTCAGCGGGCCGCTGGATACCTTTGGCGAGGAACTGGCCGAGCTCGGCGATTGGCTCGAACAGCGGTTTGAACAGTTTCACAAACTGCAGACGTTGTCGGAGGAAATCGGCAGCGAACTGTTTGCCGAAAACGTTCTGGACCGCATCTACAAGACATTCTCCACTCTAATCCCCTATGACCGGATCGGCTGCGCGCTTTTGGAAGAAAATGGCGCGCGGGTCCGGGCCTTTTGGGCAAAGGCGGATTATCCGGATATGCGCATCAGCAAGAACTACGCAGCGTCCATGTCGGGCAGCAGCCTTCAAACCATTCTTGCCACCGGAGAGCCACGCATCATCAACGATCTGGAGGCCTATCAGAGGGACAACCCGGGATCCAAGGCAACACGCACGATCCTGGCCGAGGGGATCTTGTCGAACCTGACATGCCCATTGATTGCAAATGGCAAACCGTTGGGCTTTTTATTCTTTTCCAGCCGGGAGAAGAACACCTATCGGGATTTGCACCATGACATCTTCTTGCAGATCGCCGGTCAGGTGTCGGTGCTGATTGAAAAGAGCCTCTTGTACCAGCAGCTTTACGAACTCAACGGCCAGTTGATGGAGGCCCATCAAAAGCTGAAGGACCAGGCGATGCATGACGCCCTGACCGGAGTGCTCAACCGCGGCGCCATCTTCAATCTGCTGGAAAGCGAGCTGTGCAAGGCGGCCCGCACACAAGCCCCCCTTGTGGTGATCATGGCGGATCTCGACCATTTCAAGAGCATCAATGACCGCTTCGGCCATCTGGCCGGCGACGAGGTCTTAAGGACGGTGGCAGCGACCATCAAAGACACCTTGCGCGGCTATGACCACGTCGGACGGTATGGCGGTGAAGAATTTCTCATTTTGCTGAGTGGGACCGACACAAACATGGCCGTCGACGTTGCCGAACGGATCCGCGGAACGGTCGCAAACCTCGAAATTATGCATAAGGACGGGCCCATACGCCCGACGATCAGCCAGGGGCTGGCGCTGTCCGACCCCTCTGGCACGGCCGAGCAAGTCATCGCCCGCGCAGATGCGGCCCTTTACAAGGCCAAGGAAGACGGCCGCAATTGCCATAGGCTGGCCCCGAACGGCTGAACTACCACCCGCATGGCTCTTTGGAGAAGTGTGACGTTGCAATTCGGCGCGAATCCCTCACACGGGGCACAACTCCCGGCAGCGCACCGCTTAAAGAAGGTCTGCGGCCACAGCGGCTGGAACAGGCCGGCCGGTGTAATACCCTTGGACAAGAGTGCATCCAAGATCTTTGAGGAAGTGCAGTTCGTCTTCAGTCTCGACCCCCTCGGCCACGCAACTGAGGTCCAGTCCCTTTGCCATTGCGATGATCGACCCGGCAATCACGGCGGACCCACGGTCCCGCTTCATCCGCCGCACGAAGGACTTGTCAAGTTTCAATCCCGTCAGGGGAAGTTCGGTAACATGGCTCAGCGAGGCGAACCCGGTACCGAAATCATCGAGAGCCACGCCAATGCCCAAGCTCCGGGCCTTCCGCAAGTTGTTGAGGATCTCGCCTTGATGTCGATCGAGCAACACCGTTTCCGGAATTTCCAGCTCCAGAGAGCTAGGCGAAACGCCATTTGCCTCAAGCGACAGGATCAAACGCTCGAAGAAACGCGCCGATCTGAGCTGTGATGTCGCCAGATTGAGCGCAATGGTCACTCCGGACCCCGGCGGCAACAAAAAGCGCCGGGCGAGATGAAGAACTTTGGTCATGATCGCTGTGCCGAGGGCCTCCCCCAGACCGGTATCCTCGGCAATCTGCACGAATTCAAAGGGGGGGATCGCCGTTCTGTTTAGTGTCCAGCGGGCAAGGGCCTCAAACCCGCTTATTCCGCCCGTGACAACATCGACCTGTGGCTGAAACACGACGTCGATCTGGTCAGATACACCGCACTTTTCAACGCCTGGGCAAGGGTGTTGAAGCGATCTTGCTTCTGCCCGATGTCAGAATCAAAAAGACGAAAGACCCCACCGCCAGCCTGTTTTGCAGCATATAGCGCAGCATCCGCATGCCTAACGATCGCGTCGGCATCCAACGGCTCTGTTTCAATGAGGGTGCCGCCGATCGACTGCACAGGCCGATAAGTTCGTCCACAGAGCTCGACGGGACGATTGAGACTGGACATGATCCTGCTGGCAATGTCCGGGAGATCCTGCGCCGGTTCGATAGAGGCCACGAACAGGGCAAACTCATCGCCGCCAAGACGCACGCAAAGATCCTCTGGCCCGGCCAGCTGTCGGAGGCGTTCGGCGGTGGCACACAACAAGGCGTCACCCGCCTCGTGACCGTAAGTGTCGTTCACGAGCTTGAAGTGATCGAGATCGATCAGAAACAGCGCACAGCAGCGATCCTTTTGCCGCGCGCGCGCCTCCAGCACGTTAAGAAGGACCCTACGGTTTGAAAGGCCCGTGAGTGAATCCGTACGTGCGGCAATATGTGCGTTTTCTTCGGCCCGCTTCAAGCTCGTAATGTCCGTACGCACACCCACCACGGTCCCCGAGGCGCTGCGGCGTTCGCGGATCTGAAGCCACCTGTCATTTCCCAGTTTTTGAAGGGCTTTGGGGGGTGTCTTCGCCGTGTGAGCTGCAAGACGCCGGGAGAGCCAAGCGGTCTTGTCTTCGGGATGATCGCCCACCTCCCCGTATTGCCCGTGCTCCAGCCCGTAGCGAAGAATATCCTCAAACTGTGCCCCCAGCTTTATGGCCGGGGCAGAGGCCTGATACGTCTTGAGGTAGTTTTCATTGAAAAGGATCAGGCGGTCGTCTGCATCAAAGGCTGCAAGGGCATCCGGGATGGTCTCGACAACCTCATGCAGAAGATCCGTGGTTTGCTCAAGCCGTTGCCGTCCCTCCTCGTCTTGGGTCACATCAATGAAACTGAAAACGTGTTCCTGACGCTGCTCCAATACATTCCAGGTCGGCGCTGAGCTGACGCGAATGAATTTCTTTTGACCATCGGCGAAGCCGATCCCGAAGACTTCATTTTCAATCCGGTCCCCGTTCTCAAGGATGCGAAGAGCAGGGTTCTGGCAAGAGTGGAGAGCAGATCCGTCACGATTGAAAAGGCGGACGATCGCATCTGTCAGGGACCGCGACAAAAGAGCCTCTCGGGTCTTGTTGAGGATCCGGCACGCCTCGAGATTGCAATCGACCACGAGACCCGTTTCATCGGTGTGGATCACGCCGGCGGGAAGGTTGACCAGAAGATCGCGAAACTGTTCCCGGGCACGAACAAGATCTGTGACGTCTGGTTGAACGGCGACAAACCCCTCGCATGCACCGTCTGCGCCGGCGATCGGCTGAATGCTGACATCGAACCAGTACTGCTCGCCCGTCTTGCGCTGATTGAGGATTTGCCTGCGGATCGGCTGTCCCGCCCGTACAGCCGTTCCGATTTCAAGGACGGTTTCGGGATCTGTTTCCGCACACTGCAAGAAAGACCCAGGTGTTTTGCCGACAACCTCCTCAAGAGCATAGCCCGTCAGCGTCGTGAAGGCAGGACTGACCCATTCGATCAATCCCGAGCGGTCCGTGACGATAATCGGCTTGTTGACGGCAAGTTCCAGCCCCTTGATCCGGCGGGTTTCCATCTCGGAGACAAGTCTCCGATGGGCCACTTGCCAGACACCCTCATAGCCTTGAAACGCGCCCGAGGGCGCAAACACGGGCAAACCGCTCAGATCGATGTCGACCAGCTCTTGGCCCGCATGCCGAACACGAAAGCGCATCCGTTCCAACGGTTTGTGGATGGCAAGGCGCTTGCGCAGCTGCTGTTGCTGATCCAAAGTCACCGGAAGATCCCACAGCTGTTTGCCGACCCAGTGAGTGGTGATCAAGGCCCGGTCATCTTTGGAAGCGTCCGGCTCGGCGTTGGTCAGATAGTGCTGTGCATTCGACCGCCATTGAAAAACATCTGCCAGCCCCAAGATCTGACGGGCCGTCGCCTCAATCCCGTTTCGCGTTCCGTTTTTCGCAGACACTGTCTCTCATCCTTGAATGGCATCAGAAAAAAGTGAGGCCCGGTGGACGAATGAGAGGGACCTTTCGCCGGGATTTGCATCGTTCAAGTTCAAGGCACTCCGTTTCCACTTCGTCCATACGGCCTGGGATCAAAAGTGTGTGTGACCGGTCATATTCCTGAATAATCTAGAGTTTCCTGGCAAAAGATCGACCATGTCCTCCGCCCGACCTCAAGATTCTAAGCGACTTTCAGATATCTTGCGGTGCGTTCCACACTCTCGCGATCGAGCGGCAGCTGCACAAAGACCCGGTTGCCCTGAACATCGGCAACCCGGCCCCGGACATAACCCAGTCCCGGGATATCGAGCTCCAGCTTGGTCGCCGGGGACGGAGGTGTCTGAACGCACAGTTCCAGCGAGGCAGGCGACATTGTCTCAATCACGGCAGGCTGGGTTTGGCCGTCGGCGGTCAGTCTCGCATCGACACGCAGGGATCTGCGCTCGATTTTCTCGCGCACCGTATTCTGACCCAACCCATCGAGAAAAAGGACCACTTCGTCAGAAAACTCGTTGGTGTCCGCGACCAGGCGTTCGGCGGCCATGCGCACGTCGCCAGCGACGCTGCGCGTGGATTGGCCTGTTCCGAAAACCGCTTTCATATCTTCCTGGATCGTATCGGTTTCATGACTGACCATTTGAACGGCGCGCGCGATTTCCTCGGTCGCGGCCTGCTGTTCCGTGGTTGCTGCGGCCACGGATTGCGACACCTCATTCAGGGCATTAACCGCGGCTTTGATCTGGTCGGTGGCCGACACGGCCTCGTGGCTGGAGTGGCGCACCAGGGCGACAGCCTCCGCCACCTCCTCCGTGGCGAGCGTGGTCTGGCTGGCAAGTTGTTTGACTTCAGAAGCGACGACCGCAAATCCCTTGCCCGCCTCGCCCGCGCGCGCAGCCTCGATGGTTGCATTGAGGGCCAGAAGATTGGTTTGTTCCGAGATCGCCCGGATTGAGTCCACCACGGAAGAAATCCGGTCGATCGCTCCGCCAAGATCGCCAACCCGATCTCCCACTTCCGCGGCAACGCCCGCGGCATTGTCAGCCATGTCGCGGGCCTTGGAGATTTGGGAGCTGATCTCTTCAATGGAAGAGGAAAGTTCTTGGGTGGCTGCTGCGGCCCCGCGGGTGTTGTCTGCGGTGCGGTCAACACTTGAGGCGACCCGGCCGGCATTGTCCACGTTGTCATCGGCTGACGCCACCAGGCTGGTCGAACTTTTGCCCATGCCATCAAAGGCATTGCGCAATTGACCGAGGACATGTTGAACGGTTTTTCCGAACATCGCCACCAGCTGATCGATTTCGTCCTGGCGCTTTCGTGCCTCCGCGCGTGTATGCGCCTGTTCCTCCTGAAGGGCACGTCGGTCCCGGCCGGCCTTGTCGAACACTTCCAAGGCCCGCGCCATGGCACCGATCTCGTCCTGGCGCAATGTTCCAGGGATCTCTACATCCGGCTCCTCGGCGGCGATTTTTCCCATGAGGTCGGTCATGCGCTTGATGGGCTGCGACACTGTACGGCGAAGCCAAACGGTCACAGCGCCCGCAAGCAGCAGAGCGAGGCCCACCACCAGGCTGACGGTCCACAAGGCACTCTGTTTTTCCGCAGCAATCCGCGTCGCAACCTCCTGCTCATAACCATGCGCGATGTCGGCCATACGTTCCGCTGAGGCGAGCAAGGGCCGCACGCCCTGATCAAAAAATGCGGCGGAAGCCGTTGCCTCCTTCTCAACGGTTCGGGTCAGGTGTCCGAGGGCGTCCGAGAACTCCGCAGTCATGCCAAGTGCGGAGCTGCGATCCGGGCTGTCGGGCAGGTCCTGCAAGGCATCTTCCAGGTCAGCGACGGCCTTGGCGGCGGCATCAAGCTGTGCCCCGTCGTAGCGCGTCAGGTACCTGTAGGTGTGAAACTTCGCCCGCATCAGATGGAGCAGGGCAGCGTCTGCGCCTTGATGTCCTTGATCTGCGAAACCCGCCAGCAGGGATTCAAACCGGTCGGCAAGTGCTGGGAGCGCAGTTTCGGTGAGATCGTTCCGGTCATTTCTGAAAACAGCAAACTCACTGAAGCTTTGCCGGGTGGGGCCCAGCAGGGACTGGGCCGCAAGTGCGGCAGTTTCAAAATCCCCATGCGCCACCTCAAGAGCTGCATCGAGTTTGCCATGGACGGTTTCAAAACGCTCCTGAGCGGACTGGTATCGCGCCTCCGTGTTGCGGGCGATATACTCTTTGGCTGAACCGACAAACGCCTGCGTTGCCGCTTTCAGATCAACCGCCCGCTCAGCCTCTGCCGCCGCACGCTGATAATAGCTGAAATTTGCATCTATCTTGGAAAGTGTCAGGGTCGCTTTCGCAGCAAGTCCAACCAGGGCCAAGACAAGAACGGACAAGCCAAGGCCGACCTTCCAACTGATAGACAGGCTGTGCAGTGTCATTTTTGAACCTCGCCGAGAAGTGCGCGCACGGCGGCGTCAAGTTCGGTGCTGTCAAAAGGTTTTTCGAGAATTCCGTCAGCGGTCGTCTCGGCAACTTTGAGCGCATCGCCCGTCGACACAAAACTGCCGCCCCCGGAGATGGCAAGAACCGGATAGGGCCCCGCGGAACCGGACTTGATCTCGTCGATGAGATCGAGACCGTCCATTTCGGGCATCAGCATATCCGTGATAACAAGATCCGGTTTGACGGATCTGAGCGTTGAGAGCGCCGAAACGCCAGAGTCGGCTTCGTCGACCGTATGGCCGGCGCGTTTTAAGCCGGCCGCAATTGATCTCCGCACGCCTTCGACATCATCAACAACAAGAATATGCGCCATGACCAGGGTCTCCACTACACGGTTGCGGCCGCTGAAACGGGAACTAGGAAGGGTTCAACGGGCAGCGTGATCACAAAACGGGTTCCGGTGCCGGACCGGGTCTCAACGGCGATCGATCCGGAAAAGGCCTCGACCGTGCTGTGCACAAGTGCCAATCCGAGACCGGTGCCCTGACCGATCGGTTTTGTCGTGTAAAAGGGCTCAAACAGCCGCGATCGAGTACGCGCATCCAGACCTGGCCCCGTGTCCTGCACGCAGATCTCGACCCGATTCCCGACCTCCTCAAGACTGAGGCGGACCTCCCCTGCCCCGTCCAGCGCATCCAGTGCATTCTGCCCAAGTTCAACAAGCGCGTTGGTCAACGCCACCGGATCGCCACAAAGCGCCAAAGTGCCCCGGACGCGGTGACTGGAGGTTATGCGCACGCCCGGCGGCGCCGCGATTCTTAGATGCCGCAACGCAAGATCAAACACCTCGTTTGGATGAAACAGCTTTGCGTCCCGAAATTCCCGGCCACGGGAAAACGCCAGAACTGATTTCAGAAGGGTCCGGGCAGCTTTCCCGCTCGTCTCGATCAACTCGAGCCAGTCCCGTTCCTCTGTTTTGTCCATCGGAAGAGAGGGGGCGATTAGCGCCGGAAGACTTACAACCGGCTGCAACGCGCTGTTGACCTGATGGGCGATCCCGCCGGCAAACCGCCCAAGCGCCGCCATTTTCTCCGAGTGTTGTTCTTCCAAAGACGCGGCCCGTCGATCGGTCACATCGGTTTGAAAACCGACGAAAGCAACCAGATCCCCAGTGGCGGTCTTGATCGGGCTGATGGACAGCGCGTTCCAAAACGGTGTTCCGTCCTTCTTGTAGTTCAACACCTCCACACAGATGGCCATCTCGGCCTCAAGGCTTTCCCGAAGCTGAAACACCGTGTGCGGATCGGTGTCCGGCCCCTGGAGAAAACCGCAGTTGCGGCCAACCGCTTCCTCAAGGGAATAGCCGGTTTGCCTTAAAAACGCGGGATTGACATAAACGAGAGGGCGTCCGGGTGTCTTGGCATCGGCGATCGTGATGCAGATCTGCGCTGCATCCAGCGCGGTCATCCAGACTTCGTCCGCAAGGTCAAACCGCATACGTAAATTCCCTTATTTGAAAACTTACGCTGCGGCACCGCGATTAATTAAAGGTGAATCTCATATGCAGCATTTTTGGGCAAACCGAATGTTTTTGGCAAAACCGGACGACATCAGGACAGCGCTCACCGACATGCTCGGAGACACCGCCGGAAACACGATGAGGGCGGAGGTCGGGACTTTGGACAGCGTGAACCGTCAGGTGGTCCCCTTGGCCGGGATCAGCCAGGTGTCTTCAAAATCTTGGGCCTCAAGTGGCCGCGAATAGTAATACCCCTGCGCGATGGGACACTTCATGGCCTTAAGTGCATCGGCCTGCTCCTTGGTTTCCACCCCTTCTGCAACGCTCTGCATGCCCAGTTTTTCGGCCATGGCAATCGTTGCCGCCACGATCGCATAGCTGGCCGCGTCGACCATCATGTCCCGGACGAACGACAGGTCGATCTTGAGTTCGTCGGCCGAAAAATGCTTCACGTAAGACAGGGACGAATACCCTGTGCCAAAGTCATCGATCGCAATCCGAAACCCGAGATCTTCCAGTTCGTTGAGGGTCTCCTTGCCGGCCCAAATATCCCGCATCAGCCCATGTTCGGTAATTTCCAGTTCAAAAGCATTTGGGTCACAACCAAACGATGCAACGGTCTCTTTGAGGTTTGCAACATACCCGGACGACATCAGCTCCTGCGCCGAGATATTGATCGCGACACGCCCGGGTACAGACAGACCTCTGGCGGCCCAGTCACTCATATGCCGGCAAGTCTGTGCGAGCACCCATTCCCCAAGCTTGGTTATCAGACCCAGTTCTTCGGCAATCGGGATGAATTCTGACGGCGGGACGGCGCCCAGCTCTTCGTCACGCCACCGGATCAAGACCTCGCACCCTTCGAAACTGCCATCCTCAAGATGGACCTGAGGCTGAAACACCAGGTGAAACAGGCCGGCCTCCAGCGCAAGTTTGAACCGGTCTGAAACACGCTGGCGCCGATGCAGAGCATCAGCAAGGCTTTGGGTGTAAAACACCGAACCCGCCCCGGTCGCCTTGGCCTGGTACATGGCCATGTCTGCCCGGCTCAGCAGAGCATCCGCCTCGCGCGCATGATAGGGGGCAAGCGCGATCCCGACACTCAGGCCCAGGGCAAATTGCTCGCCGGAGACATCGATCGGCTCCAACAGCGCCGCTTGAAACAAATCCGAAACGGCCTGGGCCTCTTGTTTTGTTTTGACTGGACAAAATGCCGCAAACTCGTCGCCGCCTAGCCGGCCAAGAAACACGTCTGTTGGGCACACCGACTGAAGGCGCTGCGCTGCAATCGCAAGGACACGGTCCCCCGTGGCGTGGCCCCGCTTGTCGTTGACGGCCTTGAAATGATCGAGATCGATGTAAAACAGCGCGAATATCCTGTCCTCACCGCCCGGACCGCACAGGCACGATCGAATGTGAGCGAGTGTGCCGTCCCGATTGGCAAGCCCGGTGAGCGTGTCGAAATAGGCCAGCTGGTGAATGCGCGCCTCGGCCCGTTTGCGCTCCGTGATATCGAAGCGGACCGAAATGTAGTTTTCAATGCGCCCATCCGCGCCCTTAAGCGGTGCGACGATACTGTCCAACCAATAAAGGTCACCGGTTTTCGTGCGATTGCAGATTTCACCCCGCCAGGTCTGCCCGGAAGAAATCTGTTGCCAGAACGCATGCCAGAACTCTGGCGGATGATGACCGGAATTCAAAAGACTGTGGGGGGACCCGACCAACTCCACCCGGCTGTACCCGCTGAGCGCAACAAGCGCGTCATTGGCATCCAGGATGCGGCCGGCGCGATCCGTCCGGCTGTAAATGGTCTGGTCTTCGATCAGGGACAACAATTGGTCTTGCCAACGATCCAAGGATGGCGCCTGACCCGGCGCATCCCCGGCCTTGCCGTGAGGATTTTTGGACGAAATGTGAAGCCCGATAAGATGTCCGAGTGCTTCTGGAACCGAAAAGTCGACGCCCCGATAGTCCTGTCCGGTATCACAGCAAAACACCAACGCGCCAAGAACACTCCGATCAGAAAGGATCGGAACGCAGCAGGAAGACCGGGGAACCTCGCGCTCTTCCAGTGATTCGTCGAAGCGGGTCTGGAAGGACCCGAGAAGTGTCTTGCCGTTCGAAAGGTCTGCGGCTGAAAAACCGTCTGGAAAGCGCGAACGCACTGAGGGCGGTGTGTCATCCGAAAGAGCGGCGTGGTGGGCACACAGGAAAAAACACCCCGTGCCCCCGTCCCGCAGGAACAAGCGGATGCTGGTGCTGCGTTGCCCGGCCTCATGATAGGCAATCGCGGCCAAGAGTTGGTGGATCTCATCATGGGAAGTCCCACCGCCCTTAAGCACATCTATGTCCTTGAGCGCATCCATGTGCCAACGGCGTGTGGTCTCAGGACCAGGGTCCGCGTCCCGAGGGGCAAATTTGGTGGCGTTTGGTTGCATGGCCGCCTCTTTCCAAAATCACAGCCGTCATGTCCTTCCACCCAAGCGCCCGCTGACACCCTGCAAGAAATACCAAGCAAACATGATTAGGACCGTCAATACCAATTGACACTCATCATGAAAACGAAAGAAATCAAGTACGTAATCGCGCTTACACCTGCAATTCTACCAAGACTTTATCGAAATAAGCGGAGTTTTGATGAAATTTAACGCGCATGCATTTGAAATGGGCATTTAGAAACAGAGCTTTTGTCACGATTTGTTAACATGACCTCGGAATTCTGCCCTAGAGGAAAATTCGAAAGGCAAATCACATGTCGCATGCGTCAGCGTCTATTCGGGAAAGATTGCAGTTCGCGGAGATCGATGGCGGGGTCGTTGAGGGGTTGCGTGCGATCTGGCCCGTGATCGAGAAGGATATCGACGGCATCCTGGCGGCATTTTACACCCATCTGCGCCAGCATCCTGAGATGGCAGACATGGTGGGCACGCAACAGCCACGCCTGGAGAACGCCCAGAAAACGCATTGGAGAAAGCTGTTCCTGCAAGGGTTTGACGAGGATTATGTCGACAGCATCAACCGGATTGGCCGTGTTCACAGCCGCATCGGACTGGAGCCGAAATGGTATATCGCGGGTTACAAATTCGTCCTGGTCCACCTGCAAGAGGCCTTGATCCGAAAACTGCGGTTTTCGCCGGGCAAACTTGCAAGGGCGCTGTCTCATGTCACCACGGCGGCCATGTTCGATCTGGACATGGCCGTGTCGACCTATCAGGCGGTGCTGATGGAAGAGCAGGCCGACAAGACACGGGCGCTCAACTCTGCCATCGCCCGGTTTGAAGAGATCATCGCGGTGCCGCTCGACGGCATACGCTCCGGGGCCCGCACCATGGCCACGGATGCCGGCGAGCTGATTAAGGTATCCGGAGCCGCCAGATCGGAAACCGACACGGCCACGAGCATTTCAGAAGAATCGCAGGTCAATGTTCAAACCGTGGCGTCCGCAACCGAAGAGTTGTCAGCCTCGATCCTGGAGATATCCAAACAGATTTCCGGTGCGTCCGGGATCGCAAACCGGGCCCGGATGAGCGCCGAAACAACCACGACGGATGTTCAGGGCCTTGCAGGTGGTGCGCAGAAAATCGGCGATGTGATCGGCCTGATTCAGGCGATTGCCGAACAAACGAACCTGCTGGCCCTCAACGCCACAATCGAAGCGGCCCGCGCGGGGGAAGCAGGAAAGGGATTTGCCGTAGTCGCGGCCGAGGTGAAGGAGCTGTCAACCCAAACGTCTCGCGCGACCGAGGAAATCAGTCAGCAGATTGGCGAGATCCAGGCGGCAACCACAAGCGCGGTCGGATCCATTGAAACAATCGCGACCGTCGTGCGGGAGCTCGATGAGGTTACCGCGTCCATTGCCGCCGCGGTTGAGGAACAGGGCGCAGCGACTGGTGAAATCTCTGCAAGCGTGCAGACCGTTGCCAGTGGGGCATCCGTACTCGCCGGCAATATCCAGGGGGTCCAGCAGGCCATCACGGCATCGGACGAAACGGCCCGCGCCTTTGTGTCCAAAGCACGGGACATGGAAGCGGGCGCAGAGACGATTGCGTCCGACATCACCCGGTTCTTCGATGACGTCCGTCACCTAAGCGCCTGAGGTCGGCATCCGTTCAGTGGCAACATGCCGCTGGACGACCGACCCGAAAGGCATGGCACGCAGCCCGACAGCAATCATGCATCCGCGGCTGGTCGTCACCGCGCAGCTGATAGCTGCGCTCCAGATCACCCCGCACTCCGGAAACGATGCCCGCCCCGCTCTTGAGCACTCCCACGCAGCCCCACACCCTGCGACCACTGGCACCTGCCCCAACGCCCGGGTGGACCGTGGCCAGGACATGCCAGAACACCCAAACCGAATGTTCAGGTGGGTAGACCCGTCAGGCGGGTCTGTTTTTCATCATCGAAACGCCCGCAAGGGCCAAGGCTACCCAGGCGGCCATGAGGGTGACCCCACCCACCGGCGTCAGATAGGTCAGCTCGCGAACATCTAGAACGACCGAGAGATAGATGCTGAAGCTGAAGAGCATTGTGCCCAGGATGAACAGCCGGCCACTCCATTGAAGTGCGGGCGGTTTTGCGGGGCCCACGCCACTGAGCAACGTCAATCCAATGGCAGTTGTTACACCTGCGTTCACCTGGTTGTAGCGTATCGCCGTCATCAAATAGCGGAACTGCTCCTCTGTGATGACAGGCCGCAATCCGTGTTCGGCATAAGCGCCAAACGCAACAGAAAAGAACCCCAGAAAAGCGCCAAGCACCAAGACCATGAATGCCCCTCGTTCAAATGGATTTGGACAAAAGCAGCCCCGGGAAGGCCTGAGAAAGCGGCTGTTATTAGGCCTGTTTTCCCGGCCAATGCCCGATCGCCCATATACCCTTGTCAACCGCAGCTCAACCGCGGATGTGCGGAAGACCTGCGTTCAGATGAAAGCCTACGTCTGGCCCCGGGTCGCAGTTTTGTTGTAAGGGTGCGGCAAAATGAATCCCGATCTGCTGACGCGAAGGGTGTGAGTGCCAGTGGGACTAAGGGGCGCGCTATGGCGCAGACTGAACCACGTGAAGACCAAGGGGACGCCTGCCCGCGGACGGCCCATTGATACGCCTGGGCCGCGGCTCGCATCGCCCTTAGGCCGGGGCGCCCGCCCGCGCCGGAACCAAAATCCCCGCCGGACCGCAGGGAGAGGCCCCTCGCCTCACCCCGCCCGCATGTCAGCGAGGAACTGATCTGCCGCCTCGCCCAGCTCCGATGAAATCCCGGAGAGTTTGTGCGTGATGTCCTGAAGCTGCACGGCTGCCTCATCCGTTTCCGCGTTTGCATCCCGCACACCGGTGATGTCATGCGACACCTGCTGGGTGCCCGTGGCCGCCTCCTGAACGCTGCGGCTGATCTCCTGCGTCGCGGACCCTTGCTCTTCCGCGGCGGCGGCCACCGTTGCCAGGGTTTCGGCAATTTCGCTGATGCGTGCCGTAACGGTGTCGATTTGCCGGACGGACTGATCCGTGATGCTCTGCATCGACGTGATCTGCTGACCGATCTCCACCGTTGCCTTCGCCGTCTGTTCGGCGAGGGCCTTCACCTCATTGGCAACAACCGCAAACCCTTTGCCGGCATCGCCGGCCCGGGCCGCCTCGATGGTTGCATTGAGCGCAAGGAGATTGGTTTGTTCCGCAATTTCGGAGATCACCTTGACGATATCGCCGATCTTCTGGGAACTGTCGGACAAGGCAGAGGCGCTGATTTTGGTTTCCTCCGCGATGCTGGTGGCTTCCGTTGCCATGCCGCTGGAATTGGCCACTTGATGGGTGATCTCGCTGATGGAGGTGGCCAATTGTTCCGCGGCGCTGGCAACCGACTGCACGTTTTGGGTCGCTTCCTCGGCGGCGGCGGAGACCGACGTTGATTTTTCCTGGGCCTGTGTCGAGACCATCGACAGCCGCTCGGTAAAGGTCCCCGCATCGCTGACCGATGCGGTCACCCGCTTGACCGCATCACCAACCGTTTCAGCAAGGCGCTCCCGCTCGGTCACATCATCCCAGGCCACCATCGGCCCGACGTACCGGCCTTCGTTGTCCATGATGGCAGAAACCTTGAGGGAATACCGCCGCCCGCCATAGGTCACACGGCCGGACCAGGGCAGGTTCTCGGGATCCGACAGCACCCTGCGCTGATGCTCGGGGTGTTTGTGGAACACATCGATCGAGGTGCCGATCAGCTCCGAAACGGCCACTGGCAATTCAGCACCAACCCGCTCCATGGTCTCAAACATCACCGGGTTCATGAAATCGATTTTGAAATCATTAGTAGCGTCCGCCATCATGAGCGGTGTCGGCATCTGGTCGATCATTTGAGACCGCGTGAAGGCCGCCCGGACGCTCTGCCGCAGCGCGGCCGCGGCCTCCAGCATGGTGCCGATTTCATCGCTGCGCCCGCCGGACGCAATCTCCATGTCGGTCCGGCCGTCTTTGAGGCGGTTCAAGATAGATGTGATCTCGGAAATCGGGCCAACGATCGACCGGATCAGTAGAAATGCTGCCCCAACTGCTGCGAGCATACTCAGGAGAGCCGCGACACCCAATACCAGCGGCTGATTGGAAAAGGACCGGGCAATCTGAGGGCCAATTTTATCTTGAACGGCGACAGCCGTTTCAAGAAGGGCGTCCGCATCCGACAGGATCCGCGGTCCGACCACATCCAGGTCCTCAATCAAGATGGCCTGGCGCTGTTCAAACAGGGTTGCGACCTTGGAAAACGCGTCCCGGTACGCGGTCAACCCGCCCTGCACCTCCAGCGTCAGCGTCCGCCGTCCCGGATCCTGAAGCTCTGACAGCAGTGTGTCCACGTCCGTCAGGGCAACGCCGATTTCTGTGAGTGCCCGGTCCTTGTCCGCCGGGGCCCCGCGCAAAAGGAACTTCTGCGCATAAAGGCGGCCCAGCATCAAATGCTGCTGAACCCGGGCGGCATAAAACGCGGCGGCCGGATCGCCGTCTTTGTAAGCGGTTTCCATGACATCAGACAGCTGACCGCGCATCTCGGGGCCTTTGACATCGAGGATGGAGCGAACGATCTCATGCCGGGTCTGGTCAAGGATGACAACGTCTGCAAACCGGTCTGCATAAAGCTGCGCGTCACCGGCGATCTGATCGATCTGGGACGTGAGAGCCGCGTCGTTACTGAGATCCCGCAAGATGCCCTTTTCTTCAATGAAGGACGTGATCTCGGCGCTGACAACCGCTTCGGCCCCGCTGTTGTCCAGGGCCCGGTATTTCATGACCTCAAGGCGGGCGCTCAGGATATCTTCGGTCATATCGCCAAGAAGGACGCTTTGCCGGGCTTGCCCGCGATACTCGGCAAAATCCGACCCGCCGGCAACGGACGACCAGATGCTGAACCCGGCAATGCCGGCAAGCGCAAGCACGGCGGCGCCGAAACAGATCTTCAGTTTTGACTTATCTTCAGGGCTGCCCACAGCGTCATCCCACCACTCCGCAAAAAATGACGTTACGGAAGAAAGGTGCGCAATCACGGTTAACAAATCACAACTCAGAATAAGGCAAAGAAGAAAAACTCATCAAAGAATTGCACGAATTCTGAGCACCTTGGCCACCGGCTGTACTACGGGATTATTCTTACGCACCTTAGTCATGGAAATATTTAACAATACACATTGCCCCCAGTCGAAAAAAGACGCGGTAATCGTCGGCCCTCCCGGTCTTGGGGGTGGTCGGATCAAGTGCGGCCACCAAAGCCCAGACCGGTCCCATGATCTGGATACTGCTGTTCAGGAGTATAAACAGGACTGGTTGCTAAGCGGTGTGAGGGACAACGCAGGCACACAAAAGGTCGATCGGGGCGCTCTGGAAATGATGACAAAAAAGCGAGAATGGCGCGTGGCCCTGATCTTGGTCTTGGGGTCGGTAAGTCTGCCTGCGTACGCTCAAGCCTGTAACCTCACCTTTCTGGCGCCAGAGCTGCCACCTTACGGGTTTGTGGATCATGGGACGAACGTCGGCGCAGCGCTGGATATTGTCCGGGAAATGGCCGCCCGGCAGGGATGCAACGTGACCGTGACGCCCGTCCCGCGGATCCGGGCTCAGATGCTGACGCAACACGCGCCGAACACGATCATCGCGCCTGTTGCACGGACACCGGGGCGGGAAGATCAATTCACCTGGCTTGGAACCATCGCGCGTGAGACCGTCAGCATTTATTCGCTCGCCTCATCTCCCGCCATGGATTTGGCGGGCCTGAAATCCGGCGCAACCGTAGCCGTTCTCAGAAATTCGGCCATCGAACGGCTTGCAGAGCGGTTAGCCTTGCCAAACGTCGTGGCCGCACCCGATAACACGGCCCTGGTTCGCATGCTTGCGGCCGGCCGCGTTGACGCGATTATCTCCGCGCGGTCTCTCACTGTGAATGCCATGCGCGCGGAGGGAATGGACCCAGCGCGGTTCCGGATTGGCAAAGATGTGGCCGAATTTGATGTTGCCGCAGCCATGTCAAATGGCAGCGACCCGGCGATCGTACGCAGGCTGCGCAAAAGCTTGCACGACATGAAGACCGACGACAGCCTTCAAGAAGCGCTCCTTAAATACCGGATCACCCCGCCACCGGACAATCCGCCGATCGAAACAGAGTGAAAGGACGCTCTACTTGGGGAAGGCGCCCTCCGAAGGTCCCGTGTCGCATGATACGATGATGATTGTGTTGCAGGGCGTGTAGTAAACACATGGCACGCAACGGAATTAATGAGACTACACATCCGGATCAGTCTTGAAGAAGACCTCTACATTTCTAAAACTGCCAACCGTCGCCTGCCAGTTGACTTGGACACAAACGAGCTTGCCAACTTGGAGCGGCTGACAAGCGGGTACCAAGTGCGGACGGAAAATCCTCAAAACTTGTGACAAAAGCCTGTTCGACCAAAATTTCAATTTAACGAATGTTTCAACAAATTATGGCTCTGATTGGTTCGGATTGTGACTGAGTGCTTGCGGACCATGACTGATGGATCACCTGAACCGAACTGCCTTAAACGCATCAAAACTTAAAAAGGCAGCCCTCGGTCTGACCATCGTATATGTGGTTTTAATGGTTCTGTCGTTCAGGTTTATCGACGGCGAAAGGGAAGCGCGGGTAAACCTTGAGTTGGAAACCCGCGCATCGGAATTAGCGAACAGAACAGCTGAAATTCTGCGTTTCTCGGTCGAAAACCTGCACGCGGCCTCTGGCTTGATCACCTATATGCACGGGGTCACTTATTCGCAATTTAATGCTCTGACAGATCATTACTTTGAGGCCGACCCTGGTCTCTTGATCATGGAATGGCAACCCATCGTCAAGGCGTCGGATCGAGCAGAGTTTGAACGCAAGGCACGCGAAAACGGTCTCCCGAATTTTCAGCTCTGGGAACCGTCAGATACTGGCACGCCTGTCGTGGCCCAAAGCAGAGCTGAGCATGTCCCTGTTTATCTGATGAGCGCACGCTATCCGGATGATAACGAGATCAACACGCTTGGCCTCGACCTTGCCTGGTCGCCGGAACGTATGGCCTCAAAACTGCATGCGCGGGACAAAGGCGTTGCGCAATCCTCTGGTTTCTTTCCCATCGTTTTGGGTCCCGATGACACGGCTTCCCCGCTTGGTTTTGCCATCACACTCCCTGTCTATCAGTCAGGTATTGTTCCGGAGAGCAAAACGGCCCGGCACGAAAAGATCCTGGGTTACTTCGCCGGCGTTTATTCGGTGCAACTGCTTCTGGAGCCAGCCTTGGAGGAGCTCGTAAAGGACGGGATTGGCGCTGAAATATATGGCCGTTCGAACCATTCCGCCGGCATACTTACGGCAACAGACGCTCCCACAAGTTTTGAAAGAACAATAGAAACAGCACTCTACGGCAATACGTGGACAATCACACTCGTTGCTTCTCAAGCTTATGTAAACGGACTCAAGGACCCGCTGCTGTATCTTATCCCAATCAGCCTCACCTCCGTCTTCGCGCTGGTTCTGGTCTTCATGTTTTTTGAGGAGAGATCAAAAGTTCGTCTGAAACTGGCTCACGGGAAACTTGAACAGGCGAACCGGCAACTCGATGCACTGGCACGGCAAGACGCCTTGACGGGGCTTGCCAACAGACGGGCTTTCTTCGACCGGCTGGATCAGCTCTTGAACGAGCTTGACCGGCACCCGCACCCTGCATCGTTTTTGATGCTTGATCTCGATAAGTTCAAAATCATCAATGACACAAGGGGCCATGCAGCAGGTGATGAGGTCCTCAAAGCCTTTGCATCCCTGTGTCAGGAAACGGTTCGCAAAGTCGATGTTGTTGGGCGAATTGGTGGAGAGGAGTTCGCCATTTTGTTGCCGCATACAAGCGCTGAAGACGCGACCGTCTTCGCAGAACGGCTGCGGACAGCAGTGGCCGCAATCAGGTTTTCGGAAACCGGACCGCTTTCCGGACTCACATTTACCGTAAGCATCGGATTGTCGGCCATTTCCGAGCGCATTGACGCTAGAACATGGTTGTCTCAGGCCGACAAGGCCCTTTATCAATCCAAGGCTTCGGGACGCAACAGGGTGACAGTCTATCAAAAACTGTCCAATGACGATGTCTTGGTGCTGAAACCCAAAAGTGCCTGACTCTTATTGATACCCGCAAAAACACGAGCAGAGCGCCTCATCGTTGGGAACCCACACCGCAATTGTCCCGTCACGCATGGCCAGATCGCACCCATTTTATGGGCCTTGCGTGCGAAAATAAAGCAAGGACCCGTACGGTCGTACCGGATAAACCCCTGCAGGCTTTGCGTACCGCGAAAGGCGGATACACATGTTCGAGCGATCGCGGTAGATCTGAACTGTCAACTTGGAGTGACAGTCGATGGAAGAGCATCACACGTCCGGCCGGTCTGCGCCGCACGCCGCCCCGGACGGCCTCAGCCTTTATGAGGTGGAGGCCGATTTTTTGCTCGAAGACCTCATCGACGAATGCCGCTCTCTTGGCCGGGAAGGCCACCCGGCCCTTGCCCGGCTTGCCGACGCTTTGGAAGAGGTGCACACCCACCTTGAAGGCGCGTCCATCGAGGACCTGACTGCGCAGGCGGAACGCACGGCCCTGATGGCCGTTTCCGAGGACCTGATCGTCCTCCTGGCTGAGTTGGAAAACCTGCGCGACTTGCGCGCCTGAGGATGCCCGGCCATCTGAAACGAACGTGCATCCTGGCGCGATAGCACCTCAAGCGGCCAGCAGGACATGATCCTCGGCAATGGCGGTGTCGAACTCGATGCCGGCGCCCGATCGCGGGACGGCTGGTGCACCGGCTTGGGACGCCGACCAGTACGACAGCCAGATAAGACGATCAGATACGACGATCAGATACGGCGACCTGGTACACCGATAAGCTGACCGGCCCAGGTCGCCGGTTGGCACTCAACTCAGGCGCTGATGCGGTTGCGGCCGGTTGACTTGGCGGCATACATTTGGGCATCGGCCCTTTGCAGGGCCGTTTCCAAATCATCGCCCGGCTGGCTTTGGGCAAGGCCCGCAGAGATGGTCATCGGACCAAAGGATTGACCGGTCCGGTTGTGATAGATCGTCCGGCGGGAAATATCCGATCGGATGGTTTCCAAAAGAGACAGGCACTCGGCCGGCTCCGTGTTGTAAAACAGGACGCAGAATTCCTCGCCGCCATATCGGCACAGAACGTCTTGCGGACGCAAATGGGTCTGTATGAGGCGGGCGACAACGCGAATGGCGTGGTCCCCGATTACATGACCATGTGCGTCGTTGATTTTCTTGAAGTGGTCGATGTCAATGAGCGCAATGTGCAGGGACAGGTCCGCCGCGCTCAACCGCGCCGGCAGCTCGGCTTCCAGAAACCGCCGGTTGGGCACACCGGTGAGCGCATCGGTAAAAAGCTCGGCCTGATAGGCGCGCAACTCGCCATCCAGAGCGTCCGCTTGGGCCAGAATGTTGCCGAGATGCTGCTCAAGCTCCGACCGCAACTGCAAGGTGGTGTGCCGCAGTGCAGTGTCGTCCGGCTGGGCCTCCGCGCAAGTCATCAGATGCGTGATCAAATCGCTGGAAGTCCTGGCCGATTGGGAAATCGCCCGTGTCCGGGCCTGGGAGCTGTGCACCACGGATTTGTGACGATCAGCCTCCACGCTGCCCTGGATGTAGGTCTCATACAAAAACGCGACGGTGCGCGCGGTCAACGGCGCACCGGCGCCCTCGAGCCGGCGCAGCTCCCGGGCGATGTCGGTCTCCGGTTCGGTCAAACCAAGGAAGAGCACGTGAAAGGCTTTCGGATCACACTCCAGCCCGTGGCGTTTGATGTTTTCCAAGACCTGATCACACATCCACGTCACGTTCTGGTTTCCTTCGTCCTGTGTCGCTGGCGCTAACGTCAGATCGGGGTCCGCCCCTGGCCACCGGCACCAAGCTGCGCGGCACAAGGACATCGGTGCCGCTGTCCTCGTTGCGCTTGGCGCAAGTCTGCTGCCTCCGCGTTAAGAAAGGATTTTTTCCCAAGCGTTCCCCGAAACGCGCCCCGCCACCAGGCACGGTGAGACCGCGCCACCTGGCATGGCATGAGACAACAAAAGGTCTGCAAAGAAGCCGTCACCGGCGCGTCGGATTGCAAGGTGGATGGCGCATCAAGGCCACGGCTGCCGCACATCCTTTAACAGGAAAGGAAACAGAGCCCTGCAGCCATCCGCAGCCAGTAAAACATGGGCGGGTACTGAAAGGACGACGACCGGAAGCTGGCACGCGCCCATATCATATCCTTAATATGCACCGGCACTGGCCGTCTTGAACAAGTGGCCCGCAGTGTCAAAGGACGGTCCGGTCCCGGTCGATCGGTTTCAGTTTCTCAGGATCGGTCTCCCCGAGCAGCTTCATCAGGCCAACGAGCCCTTGGCGGCCTCAAGCGCCTCAAGCTCGGGCCTCTTTGAGCGTGCATACCAGGGCCGTTTCTGGGCGGTCAGGAGGTCCCGGGCGGCCTGCAGCGCGGCCGCGCACACGTCCGGATCCCGTTTGAACACTTCAGCCGCAAACAGCTGAAGCGCGGTACTGGTTTCGGGTCCGGTTTGATATCCGCTCATTACCTCACCTTTCGTTTGGGTCTGCGCTGCGGCCGGGACGCGAGGGCGTCGATCAGCGTTTCTGAGAAGGGCAGCTCGATTTTCTGCAACTCCGATTGGCGCCATGAAAGCGAGCCGCCGTCGCCGTAGTCCGGCCGGCTGAGCGCATGTCCCATCAACAGGCAGCGCAGCTCATAATCGAGCCCGGCTTCCTTCATGCGGGTTTCAAAGGCATGGCGCAGCGAATAGATCCGGTGATGCTCCGACGGCAGCAGACCGGCGCGCCGCAAGTGCCGCATGCCGATCGCGGAAAAATTCGTTTCCTTGTCGCGGTAGCGCGGAAACCCGTCCGGAGCTTTCAGGAAAGCTGCCAGCGACACGCCGACAAGCGGGATCTGGCGCACGCTGGAGTCTGTCTTGATCGCCCGGTCCGCGCGGAAGCGGATTTCGATGAACGGCACCGCGCCCTCCAGATGGATCTGATCGGCGGTGATGTTGCAAAGTTCCGATGGCCGGCATCCGGTTTCAACCAGCGCCAGGAACAAGAGTGCGGCCTCCCGGTTGAGCCCGTCAAAGGCACCGGGGGCCAGCAAACGGTCGCGGATCCAGTGCGCCGGGAATGGCGGCACGTCCTGTTTCAAGGCCTTGGGGTCCCGGAAGGACAGGTTCCGGAACGGGTTGTCCCGCCCCTCTTCGCCGATCCTTTGATAATAGGCCTGAAACAGCCGCCGCATGTTGCCGACATCCCGGTTGGCCGAATTGCCCGACAGGGGTTTTGACGGCGCGCCGCGTTTGCGTTTGTGCCGTCCACCAGCGCCAGTGCCCGTACAAGCATCAGCGCCCGTGGCCAGGTTTGCGCTCGTGGCCAGGTTTGCGCCTGTAACCCGCGTCTGCCACCAGTCGAAAAACGCCAGCGCATCGGCCCGGGTGACTGCGTCGACCGGCTTATCGCCCACCACCTTGATGAAATTGGCAACCGCCCGGGTCTTCACCTTTTTATAGGCCGCGATCTGCGCCGGGCTTTTGCCTTTCAGGGCGTCGGGGGCAATTTCGGTCAAGTAAATCTCCAGCACCTTGGAGACCGGCACGTCGGGCCGCGGCGCCGTTCCAAGAAGCGCCTCCGCATCGCTCTTGCGCTCCAGGTCCGGCCGGCCCTTCAGGACATCGAGCCGGGCGATCAGATCGTCGAGCGGGGCGTGGTTTAAAAGATCGCTGGAAGATTTCCAGACAAAGCCGAGGGCAAGCGCCCGCTTTTGCGCGGCCCGATACCGGGCCGTTGCCGGGTCGGCGGCTGCGGCTCCGCCGCCGAGCAGCGAGGCCCAGAACAGCGTGTCCGCCTCCTCCATGGCATCGCGGCGCAGCCGCGCAACGTCCAGAAGTTTGGTTTTCAGTGAGACTTCAAGGGATGACCGGCCGACCAGATCCTGCACGTCCAGCGGCACCTGCCGCCGGTAATACCATGTGCCGGACCGATGGCACTTCAAGAACCGGTCGTCGTTACCCACCGCATCATCCTTACACGCATGTGGGGTAAAAACTGGGGTAAATTGTGGGGTAAAATCCGCATTTTCACAAATAAAAAAACCGGCCAGAGGCCGGTTCCTTTATGATCTCAATCACTTGGTAGTGTGATTGATGGTGCGGTCGAGAAGACTCGAACTTCCACGGGGGTTAGCCCACAGCGACCTCAACGCTGCGCGTCTACCAATTCCGCCACGACCGCTTATTCATTTCCCCGGCGCTGACCGCGTCGAGGCGCCCCATGTAGCAAAAGGTTTTGGGAGGCGCAAGAGCCGAACTTGCAATAATTCACAGGCGCCTAACTTTTTTAAAAGGGCCGGATTAAAGCGGCCCTTCTGTTCGCATCGGGCGGGTTTCCGGCGGCCGCATCAGGACTTCGGTAATCGAAATGCCAATGCGTTCACCAAGCAGTACCACCTGCCCTTTTGCCACGAGCGTGTTGTTGGCGTAGATCTTGACGTCGTCATCTTCATCCACATCAAGATCGATCACCGCCCCGCGGCCCATGCGCAGCAGCTGGTGCACCGGCATATGGTTTTCGCCGAGCACGACTGAGATATCGACATTGATTTCATCAAAGGTGGCCATAACACGCCTTAGTCCTTAAATAGGGCGAACATCCGCCAGCGCTGATCCTACCACGGGATCGGCAGCCTGCTCAAAAAACAAAGAAGTGTCATCCACATGTCACCTGACCTCCGCGACGCTCTGAACTTCAGCTTTCTGCCGGAAACCGGCTCAGCACCGGTCGAATGGCACATCTCCGACGACTTGGTCGACTATGAAGCGGCTTCTCAGGAAATGGACGAACGGGTCAAGCGAATCATCGCGGGCGAGGCAAATGAGCAGGTCTGGCTACTGGAGCATCCACCGATTTATACCGCCGGCCCAAGAGCCGACGACCAGGACCTGATCACACCTGACCGGTTTCCGGTCTACCGCACCGGCCGCGGTGGCCAGCACACCTATCACGGCCCGGGCCAACGTGTCGCCTACGTCATGCTGGACCTAAAACGCCGCAAACAGGATGTGCGCGCCTTTGTGTCCGCTCTTGAGGCCTGGCTCATCAACACGCTCTGGCACTATCACATCCGCGGCGAACGCCGGGAAGACCGGGTCGGCGTCTGGGTGCGCCGGCCGGACCGCGGCACAAATGTCGAAGACAAGATTGCTGCGATCGGAATTCGCATGCGCAAATGGGTGACATTTCACGGCATCAGCTTCAACGTGGAACCAGAGCTGGATCATTTCTCCGGGATCATCCCCTGCGGCGTCAGCGAACATGGGGTCACGAGCCTTGTGAATCTGGGCATCCCGGTGACGATGGCGGAGAACGACAGTGTTCTCAGGGCAGAGTTTGAGAAGATCTTCGGGCCGACGACCACGTCTTAAGTGCCCGGCGATTTCATTGGTGACCTCTCAAAAAACAAGCAAAGTCAAACCAACAACAAAATCATTAAAATTACATTGTAATTAATAACAACTATAATTTAGGTTTTCTCAGATATCTGACGCTATTACGTGTCACACACATCGAGATTTAGTCTTTATTTATCGAAAACAGGCAGTGTCCGACCAACTCAACACATCTGGGACATCGGCTGTGACACAAGCGTCCACAAAACATGCTGCCAAGAGCATCATCACCAAGATCCTGCTAGCCGCAGCAGCAGTGATCATCGCCATCTTTGCTGGTTTCGGCCTCTTCAACGACACTTTGCAACGCTCGGCGAAGTCGGAAGAGATCCGGGACTACATGACTGGGGTCGGTTTTGCGGAAGCCAACTCGGTCCGCAATTGGTTCCAGGCCCGCCTGATGCTGATTACTTCCGCTGCAGAGGGCGTTGCCCGGCAAGAAAGCCTCGGCGCTGATTTCTTTGATCTGCCGACTTTGACGTCTAACTTCGATGGCACCTATTTCGGCGCACAGGAAGACGGAAAATTCACGATCTGGCCGGAAACCGACTTGCCGGAGGGGTATGATCCTCGCGTCCGCCCCTGGTACAAGGACGCCATTGTGGCAAACGGCCCAACGATCACCGCACCGTATCAGGATGCATCTACCGATCGCCTGATCGTGACAGCCGCAACACCTGTGAAATCGGGTGGCACGTTGTCTGGAGTGGTCGGCGGTGACTTTGACATTACCGAGATCGCAAAAATGCTCTCTGCGTCTGACCTCGGCGGAAACGGCTATGTGTTTGTGGCAAATTCGCAAGGAACCATCCTCATACACCCTGAGAATGAACTGGTATCCAAACCGCTCTCAGACTTGTTTCCGAACGACCCTGTCTCTGTCTCCAGCGACACACAGTATGCATCTACGCAGTTTGGCGACCGCATCATCCAATTTGTTCCAATCGAAGGCCTGCCGGTTGACTGGCAGATCGGCCTGTCCCTTGACCGGAATGCAGCCTATGCCAGCTTGGCGAGCCTTCGCAATTCGGCTTTCATTGCCACCGCAATCGCGACGGTCCTGATGCTGGTGATCCTCGGCTCGCTCTTCCAAACGCTGCTCGCACGGCCTTTGGCATCAGTCACACGGGCAATGAGCGAAATTGCCGGCGGTGATCTTGATTGTCCGGTCCCGGGCGTTGAACGCCGCGACGAAATCGGGTCGATCGCCAATGCCGTGGAAGTCTTCAAGACAAACGGCAAGGCCCAGCGCCACCTGGAAGAGGAACAGGCATCCGAACAGCTGGCCAAGCAAAACCGCGCAGAAACGGTCGACCGCCTCCTCAACGACTTCAACCACGAAATCCGCGGTGTATTGGAAACCGTTGCCCATGCAACCGGCGAGCTCGAAGGCACGGCCCGTGAACTGGCGGAAACATCAGAGAGAAGCTCCGATGATGCTGCCTCGGCCGCAAAGACAACGGGTGATACGGCTGCGAACGTGCGTTCAGTCGCCGCAGCCTCAGAAGAGCTGACCTCGTCGATTGCGGAAATCGCCCGCCGCGTTGAAGACCAGGCGAGCATCGCCGGCAAGGCGTCAACAGCTGCAGCCAATACCGATGAGACGGTGCAAAGTCTTGTCGCAACGACAGACCGGATCAGCCAGATTGTCAGCCTGATCAACGACATTGCGGCACAGACCAACCTCCTGGCCTTGAACGCGACCATCGAGGCCGCCCGCGCCGGGGAAGCCGGCAAGGGCTTCGCTGTTGTCGCGTCCGAAGTGAAGTCGCTCGCGAACCAGACAGCGCAGGCGACCGAGGAAATCGCAACGCAAATTCAAGCGATGCAGTCGGTGTCCGATCAAACGGCAACGGCGATCAAGGACATCGCCAGCGTGATTGGCGAAATGACCGAGATTTCACAAGACATCTCGGTTTCCGTCGAGCAGCAAAGTATGGCGACCACCGAGATCTCGCGGAACGTCAACGAGGTCTCGTCCGGCACGGATGCGATTTCAGAGACCATGTCGCAGGTCTCAAGCGGCGCACAATCGACCGGACGCAACGCCACCGATGTCTTGTCCACGGCCGAAGCCTTGATGGCGCAATCGAAGACCCTGAGCTCGAAAGTCGACCAGTTCTTCGATGGCATCCGCGCAGCCTGATTGGCCTGTGCAAAAACAAGTTCCGCGCGGCTCACTGCAGCCGTGCGGAGATTGATGAGATCCGCTGCGTCATCTCTTATCCCGTCTTGCTTGACCGCCCCGGCTGACTTGATCTGATTGCCACCGACAATATATCTATGAGTTGCAGGGACCAAAGCTGACCCGTTGTCACGCTGGACCATTCCGACGAAGGCATTGGATGATGGGATTTTTCAAGCAACTGGTGGTGCTGTGTGTGCTGGCCGGGCTCGCGGGCGGCGGTTACTGGTATTACCAGACCCACATGACGAGCGCAGCCGAGGGCTCTGGCGAACGCAGCCAACGTGGTGCCAGAACGGTCAAGGTTGAGGCTGTTCATGCCAAAGAAACAGAACTCCCCGTCTTTGCCGAAGCAGTCGGCACGACGCGCGCCTTGCGGGCTGTCGATATCGTGCCTCTGGCAGAGGGACGTATTGTCGAGATCGACATCAAGTCCGGCCAGGAAGTAACTGCAGGGACTGTTCTTGCGCGGCTGGATGATGAGATTGAACGGGCAACGCTTGCAGAAGCCAAGGCACGCGTGAATGAACGCCGCCTCGCCATGGAACGCGCGGAGTCCTTGCGCCAGACCAACACGATCAGTCAGGCGAATCTGGAACAGCTGCGCTCAGAACTTGCAATCGCCAATGCCGAACTCGACCGGGCGCAACGCCGCTTGGCGGACCGGACCATCCGCGCCCCATTCACCGGAGTTTTGGGCATCAGCTCGATTGATCTCGGAGCCCGGGTGGAAACATCCAATGTGATCACGCATCTGGATGATCTGGCCGAGGTCGAAATCGAGTTCCGTCTGCCCGAAACTGTCTACGGGCAGATCGTGCAAGGTCAGCCGGTCACCGCCACCAGCGCAGCGTTCCCCGGCCGCTCGTTCACCGGAAATGTTGCTGCGATTGACAGCCGTGTCGATCAAGCCTCCCGGTCCTTCCGCGTCCGGGCCCGCCTGCCCAACCCGGATCGGGTCTTGCCGGTCGGGATGTTCATGCGGCTCGAGATTGAGTTGAGCATCCGCCAGGCGATTGTTGTTCCTGAAGAAGCCCTGCAGGTCGAAGGCGGAACCATTTTCCTATTTGTCGCCGATGGAGACACGGCAGATCGGCGCAATGTGGTGACAGGCTTGCGCCGGAACGGGTTCGTTCAGATTTCAGAAGGCGTGGCAGCTGGTGACCTTGTCATTCACCGTGGCATCCAATCGCTGCGCGATGGCAGCAAGATCGAGGTGATCGACGGTCAGCCCGAAGCGCAGGATGATGCCTCCGGAACGCCGGAAACCGCCGCGAAGGCCCAACCGCGTCAACGGAGCTGACGGTCCATGCTGTCCGATCTTGCTATCCGCCGACCGGTTCTCGCCGCCGTTGCAAGTCTTCTGATCATCGTATTCGGGATTGGGGTCCTGACCTCCATCCCGGTCCGCGAACTTCCTGATATCGATACGGCGGTTGTCACAGTGACGACAACCTATCGCGGCGCGGCTCCGGAAGTCATCGACACGGATCTCACAGAGATTATCGAGGGATCCGTGGCTGGTGTGGCCGGGGTCAAGACGATCAGCTCGAGTAGCCGCCGCGGCCGCAGCCGTGTCGTCGTGGAGTTTGAAGTCGGCAACGACATTGATGCGGCTGCAAACGATGTGCGCGATGCTGTTTCCCGTGTCCGGGCAGATCTTCCGGCCGATGCGGACGAACCGCAAGTGGTCAAGAACGATGCGGATTCAGATCCAGTGATGCGCCTCGCCGTCACATCCGACAGGTTAAGTGCGGCTGAGATCACCGACTATGTCGACCGGTATGTGATCGACAGGCTGGCGACAGTCCCGGGCGTTGCATCGATCGACACCTATGGCGGACGCCCGAAGGCCGTGCGTGTCTGGCTGGATCGCCGCGCCATGGCCGCCCGGAATCTCACGGTCGTTGACATTGAACGCGCCCTCCAGCGCGCCAACCTAGAATTGCCGGCGGGCGAACTGGAGTCAGACGTGCGCCAATTGTCGGTGCGCCTGGACAGCCGATTACCGACAGTCGATGCCTTTTCAAATGTCGTAATTGAGCGTGTCGGGGGGTATCCGATCCGGCTTCGCGATATTGCAACGGTAGTCGCTGGTGTTGCGCAGGAGGACACGATTGTCCGGAACAATGGCAAGACTGCCGTCGGATTGGCGGTCATTCGGCAAAGCCAATCAAACACGCTTGCCATTTCAGAAGCCGTCCGTGAAGAAATCGATGCGCTTCAGCCGAACCTGCCAGCCGACATGCAGATCGAAGTCGGCTCGGACGATGCTATTTTCGTTGGGGCCTCGATCCGGGAAGTGGTGATTGCCCTGGGTGTGTCACTCGGGCTTGTTGTCCTTGTGATCCTGTTATTCCTGCGATCCCTGCGCGCAACCTTGATACCAGCAATCACGATCCCGATCGCTTTGATCGGAACCTTTGCGGCGATCTCCGCACTCGGGTTCTCGGTGAACGTCCTGACACTTCTCGCCCTCCTTCTGGCCATCGGCCTGGTGGTTGATGACGCAATTGTCGTTCTGGAGAACATCCAGCGGCGCATCGATCTCGGTGAGAGCCCGTTGATGGCAAGCTTCCTGGGCACCCGCCAGGTCACTTTTGCCGTCCTTGCAACGTCCATGACACTGATTGCCGTGTTTGTGCCCCTCTCCTTCCTGCAAGGCCAGGTCGGGCGGCTCTTTGTCGAGTTCGGGTTCGTGATGGCGAGCGCGGTGGTTATCTCGACCTTTGTTGCGCTGACCGCATGCCCCGCACTGGCATCCCGTATTTTGACCAGATCCAAAAAACCTCAGGCTGGCTCCAACGAAGATACCCCTGCCGAGACCTTGGTGCTTCGGTGGTTTCGCAAAGGTGTCACGCTTGCAGTCCGCATGCCACTCGTCATCCTCGCGCTTGCAGGCAGCATCGCCGCACTCGGCTTTGTCGTCTACGAGCAGCTGCCGCGCGAACTGACCCCGAGCGAGGACCGCGGAATTGTTTTTGTGCCCCTGTCTGCCCCTCAAGGCAGTACGGTTGGGTTCACCGATCAGGCTTCCCGTCAAGTTGAAGGCATTGCAGAACCGCTCGCCGCTTCCGGCGATATCGAAACGGTCTTCACCTACACCGGCACCTGGGGCCGTCAGAACCGGGCCTTTGTCGTCCTGCGCCTCGCGGACTGGGAAGACCGGGAAAAATCCCACCGCGACGTCGTCCGGGCCATGATCCCAAGCATGGGCCAGATTACGGCTGCGCGGGGCTTTCCCATCACGCCAGCTGGCCTTGGTTTGCGTGGCAGCCGCACGCCGCTCCGAATCGTTGTCAGCGGTCCCGACTTTGAAAGCGTAAAGGTTTGGGCCGCACGGCTTCTGGAGCGCGGTCAGGAAAACCCGAGTCTTCGCAATCTGGAAATGGATTACGAGGAAAACCAGCCGCAGCTCGACATTTCCGTCGACCGTGAACGCGCTGATGATCTAGGCATTTCCGTTGAAACAATTGCAACGACACTGCAAACGCTGCTGGCATCCCGCGAAGTGACCACCTTTCTCGAACGTGGCCGCGAATACCCAGTCCTTGTGCAGGCTGCAGCCGACGACCGGGCGTCTCCAACGGATATCGAATTCATCTTCCTGCGCTCAGATGACGGCGACACGCTCGTACCGCTTAGCGCCCTTGTGTCGCTCGATGTCAACGCTGCGGCTGCGGAACTGCGGCGCTACGACCGTTTGCCGTCCATCACGATCGAAGGCTCCATTGCGGAAGGGTATTCGCTCGGCGACGCCATCGAATATATGGAGGGTGCTGCTGCTGAGATCCTGCCCGCTGAAGCCAGGATCAGCCTTGCCGGTCAGTCCCAACAGTTCCGAGAAACATCCAGCGGCGCCGGTTTCACCTTTGCGCTGGCCCTCTTGATCGTGTTTCTGGTCCTCGCAGCCCAGTTCGAAAGCTTTGTCCACCCATTCGTGATCATGCTGACCGTGCCGCTCGGCGTTGCGGGCGCCGTCTTTTCGTTGGCAGCAGCCGGCTTGTCGCTCAACATCTACAGCCAGATCGGCATCATATTGCTTGTCGGGCTGATGGCGAAAAACGGCATTCTGATCGTTGAATTCGCAAATCAGCTCAGGGATGAAGGCAAGGACGTCACGCAAGCCGTCATCGATTCAACGGTACTGCGTCTCCGGCCAATCGTGATGACAGTCGTGTCCACCGTTTTGGGGGCAATGCCGCTGGTGCTGGCGAGCGGTGCAGGTGCCGAGAGCCGCATTGCAATTGGAACCGTGATTGTCGGCGGGTTGCTCCTGTCCGGTATCCTGACACTGTTCCTGACGCCGGTGCTCTACAGCTTGCTGGCGCGCTTCACAGAACCACGCTCCGCGATCGAGCGGCGGCTGAACACTGAACTCGGCAAACGTGGCCCGGCGGCAGGAGCCGAAACCCCGCCTGCGGAGTAATGAGAACGGTTTTCTGATTTAGCCCGCCGACACTTCGGTTTCGGCAGGTGCGGGCAAAGACTGGATGAACCTTTCCAGTTTAGCCTTGCCGCCGGGAGACCAGCCGAGCCTGACCAGTTTTGCTATATCCATAACGCCCACAGGTCCCGGCGCACGGATCGGCAAGTGCCACTCAAGGCCAAACGTTTCCTGGTAAATCTTCAGAAGATCCCGAAGATCAAGCAGCATGTCGGACGCATTGAACACATCAAAGACGGCCTCACTACGTGCACGCTCTTCCAAAAGCAGCGCGACAGCGATTGCAAGGTCCTCGCCGTGAACTTCCGTGCCGACTCGAGGGATCACGGCATCACCTTTGGCGAAGTCATCGAGAACTTTGGTCCATTTGTGGGTTTCCAGGCCCGGAGGGCATCCATAAACGCCAGTGGCTCTGATGACAGTGCCCTTGAAGTTGGCATCGCTTAGCACCTCAAGCGCCAGTTCACCGGCATATTTGACCTTGCCGTAAAAGCTGTCCGGGTCGACAGGCGAGTCTTCCGTCAAAACGCCCCATTCGCTTGCTCCGGCATAGACCGCGCGGCTGGAGAGGAACACACACTGAGCAGCACCAGCAGCCTTTGCTGCCTGGAACAGTGCCTGCGTTCCTTCGACGTTCCGGTCAATGAACCCATGGGGGTCATCGCCCTCCCCGTCCCGGTACTTACCCGGCACATGAGACAAGGCACAGTGGATCAGCGCATCGGCCGCCGGCAGTGTAATTTTGCGATCATCCAAGTCCCATTTGACAAACTTGTCTTCCGGGATGTCGGATGGCGTGCGGCCCAGACACGAGATCTGGTGGCCGTCCTGGCGCAAACGGCTGGCGATAAACCGGCCGAGCTGCCCCGTAGCCCCGGTGATAAGAATATCCATGGATCGACTTTTCTATTTCTGTGCAGGTGGCCACGGCAGGCTGGCAAGCATGCCGCCAACATTCCGTCCATCATGAAAGGCCTGCCACAGATCAATCAAGGGGCGCAAGAGATCTGACCGCGCATGGCCCGTTTGCCACGGCTTTTCATACTGATAGTGCAGAATGTGGATCTGGTTCCAATCCCAGAGGTCCGGCAGATTGAACCAGACATATTGCAGCATGTTGTAGAAAACCGGCAGGCCATGCCAGTCAGGAAAATAGCTTTCCAGAAAGGTCTGATCGGTCCGCCGCCAGAACGCCTCCGGGGCATCCAGCTTCTTGACCATATCCACATAGGTGTCCGCATTGGGACGGGCGGTAAAGACGCCGCTGTTCATCCGGTGAAAGTCGCCCAGCGCCTCGTAGACATTCGGGGCCGCACAAAACTCCGGATACGCAAACAGCTTGTCACAGTTCTTCAGAACGAGTGCATCAGCATCAATGAAGACCATGCTCTCATATTCCTCGAGCTGCCAGAGACGCAGCTTCACGAAGTTGTCGAGCGGGGTATGAAAAACCGGCTTGCCGCCCTTTGTGAACGGCGCCGCCTTGTGCAGCCGTCCCCGCTCATGCCGTTCGTTGAACGCATTGGACGTTGGCAGACGATCACACTGGCCGAGACGCGGCGAGAACTCGCGGAGCGCTTCCAGATCGCCAGGATCGACACCCGGCGTATAGAGCACCACGAGATCCGCTTGCGTTCCGCTGAGACGCAAGGAGCGCAGGAGCGCAGTTGCACCGAGCACATAATCGGCGTTGGTCACCAGCGTCACATAGGCATGTGGACTGGTGGCCGCTGTCTCAAAGACCGGATGATCGCTTGCCATTGGGACTTCAAGAAACAGATTTCAAACGCGGGTGCTCCGGATCGCGTTCGATGTCGGCGGCAATCTCCTTCGTCCAGGCAGAAACGGCCGGAACCCGGCTGCGGTCAATCCGGTAGGCGTAGGCCTTCGCTACATCCACGACTTCGCTCAGCAAGCCGTCTTCAAGCTTGATCGGATTGAGGCCAAGCTCCAGGAATTGTTCGTTTTTGACCACCAGATCGTTTTCCGGCGCTTCCTTGCGCGGGTTCGGCAGATAGGCGATTTTTGCGCCGGTCAGCTTGGAAATGAGCTCGGCCAGATCGCGCACGCGGTGGGTTTCCGTCATCTGGTTGAACACCATCACCCGGTCGCCGCGCTCCGGCGGGTTGTCCAGGGCGAGCTCGATGCAGCGGACCGAATCCTGAATATGAATGAAGGCCCGGGTCTGGCCACCTGTTCCATGGACCGTTAGCGGATAGTCGATCGCTGCCTGGATCAGGAAGCGGTTGAGCACGGTGCCATAGTCGCCGTCATAGTCGAACCGGTTGATCAGCTGCTTGTGTTTGAGCGTCTGCTCGGTATGCGTTCCCCAGACAATGCCCTGATGCAGGTCCGTGATCCGCAAGCCATCATTCTTGGCGTAGAACTGAAAGAGGAGCTGATCGAGACACTTGGTCATGTGATAGATCGAGCCGGGATTGGCCGGGTAAAGAATCTCTTGAGAGGCGGTCGCGCCGGAGAGTGTTTCGACGTCGACGCTCAAGTACCCTTCCGGGATCGCCGCACCAACGTTGGAATAGCCGTAAACACCCATGGTGCCGAGGTGGATGAGATGAGCGTCCAGATCGAGCTCCACCATGGCATTGAGCAAGTGGTGCGTCGCATTGACGTTGTTGGTGACGGTATAGTTCTTGTGCTGGTCCGATTTCATCGAATAGGGCGCGGCGCGCTGTTCGGCGAAATGGATGATCGCATCCGGGCGCTCTTCGGCGAGCCACGCCTTGAAGACCTCGTAGTTCTCGGCAATGTCGATCAGATGGAACCGGATCGTGTTGCCGGTTTCCTGTTTCCAGATCCGGGTGCGCTCCTGAATGGAATCCATCGGTGTCAGTGATTGCACGCCGAGTTCGGCATCGATCCAGCGGCGGCTCAGGTTGTCGATGATGTGGACTTCGTGGCCCTTGTCGGACAAATGCAGGGACGTCGGCCAGCCAACAAAACCATCACCACCAAGAATTGCAATCTTCACCTGATCACTCCCGCATTCGTTCTGGCGGACCTGTTCCACCGTCATGATTGTTTCATATGTGAGATCAGATGATTGCGATATTTCAATGACAGTTCAATGTGATATTTTCAAATTGATACATATGAGAAGGGATCGGACGCTTCTTCCACATGCTAAAACGTTTCACGCACTGTGAAACGTCCGGTAGCAGGCTCAACCGGCTCAAGATCGGATACAGACGTGACCCGTGCAAGCGCAGGACCGTGCCAAAGCGCGTCCATCATATCGACCACCGTATCTGATGGACCGGATATAACGGCCTCAACGGCGCCGGTCTTGAGGTTCCGCGCCCAGCCGGACAGGTCTCGAGCCACGGCCTCCTCGGCGCACCAGGCCCGGTATCCGACACCTTGCACCCTGCCCTCGATAAGGAGATGGACGGTCAAAGGATCCTGGGTCATCGGCACTCCCTTATTCAAAAAGCGTTACCTTGGCTTTGAACTTAGAGTATTGCGGATCGTTTCAAACCTGCAATGGGGCTTTATGCAGTAAAACCTTGCGGTATGAGGATAATATCTTGCGCCAGCCTATTCGTCCGCCTTTGTGCACGACGATAAATGACCTACATCCAGCCGAGCCCGCATTTATTGAAAGAGGATCTCATCGGCGTGACCACAAAGAAAACACTCAACATCCGCGTGCCCAAAGATCCTTCAGAAGCGATCACGGCCATTGTTGCTTATGCGGGCATTGCAAAGAGACTGCATGTCGAACTCAGCACGCATGCAGAAGCCATCGGACTGGATCTTGATCAAATCAAAACCGACCTCATCAGCGAAGCCAAGAAGGCAGTTCCACACAATGATTTCTCGGACAACGAGATCAGGAACTACAACATCATGTTCGAAGCCATCGATACGATCTTCAAGCCGATCGACTGATATAGACTGTTTCTGAAAGGCTCATGCTGTCTTTGCGGCGGCATTTCCCCGCCTCTGCTCATCGAGCATCACCAGGAGCGATGCCCCGACAATCACCAGAGCACCCGGCCAAAACGCACCCGTTGGCGCAAAACCGAAGGCAATGAAGCCAACGGCAATGTTGAGCGGCAGCTTCAGATGGTCGAACGGCTGAACAAAAGCCGCGTCTGCCTTTTGATAGGCCAACGTCAAAAGATAGTTCGCAAGAACGGTCAATAGGCCGGCCCCAACGAGCAGGAAAAGCGCCGGACCACTGACGACAAGGCCTCCATCGGCAAAGGCCAGCGCCGCATTTACGGGCGTCAAAAGGAGCAGCAGATAAAGCGTGATGGAATCCGCGGCCTCGCGCTGTGTCAGCTTTTTTGTCACAAGCGACGTTCCGGCCCAAAACGCAGCGGCTGCGACAGGGAGCAAAGCGCTCCAGTTGAACGCTTGCGACCAGGGCTCGAGGATCACCATCCCACCTGAAAAACCGGCAATGGTCGCAAACCATCGCACCCAGCCAACCTGTTCCCCAAGAAAGATCCGGGCTCCAAGAATAACGAAGAACGGCGACGTCATCACAAGGGCAATCGCCTGCCAGATCTCCACACGCGCCAGACCGGCAACCCAAAGCTGAATGCCTATGACAGCCAGGAAAGCCCGCAGGAGGTGCAACCCGAGCTGCTGTGTTTTCAAGGCGGTTCGCCCGCGCCGCAACACCCAGGGAAGCGCAAAGCCGAGACCAAGCGCATATTGCCAGAAAGCTGCCGAAGTTGAGGGCACGCCGAGCCGCATCGTCGATGCCTGCAGGGCCCCATTTACAAGGGCAAATGAGGCCCCTGCGCCGACCATGGCAAGCGCTGCCAGAAAAGGCTGCGCCTGAAGTGAGGAGAGTCTGGTGTCCATCGTCTTTAAGTCCGTTCCAGTTTTCATCCAGAACAGTCTCAAAAAGACCAATATGCTGCACCGCTTGAGACAAGCGGTCCAGCCAAGCTCTCTATCATCCGGACTATAACCGTCGGCTCCGGCTTCTCACCGGATCTGCTGACCCTCGGCAAACACGACTTACCAAGGCGCTCGCGGGCTCCAGGTTTCCCTGATACCGCCGGTGGGGACTTTCACCCCGCCCCGAGAACTGTTCCTGAAACCAGTGTTTACGGGGTTCAAACTTTAGGCGCAATGGCTAACGACTGAAAAATTCAGTATGACTGAAAAGCCGCCGGATAACCGGCAGCCAGTCAATTCAGAACGAAACAGAAGATGATCAGGAGAACTCCATGATCACGGCGTCAACCGCGAGGCTGTCGCCCGGCTCTGCCTTGATGGCGGTCACGACACAGTCCCGCTCCGCACGCAGGACGTTCTCCATCTTCATGGCTTCAACGATGGCCAGCTGTTCGCCCGCTTTGACTTCCTGACCTTCGCTGACGGCGATGGATACGACCAGACCTGGCATCGGACAAAGCAGCATTTTCGATGTGTCCGGCGGAAGTTTTTCCGGCATCAACTCATCGAGTTCGGCAACGCGCGGCGTCATGATCTTTGCTGTCACGGAATAGCCCTGCCAATCGAGGCGGTAGCCTCCACGAACCGGACGGACCTGGACTGTGATGTCCTTGTCTCCGACGCGGCCGCTCCAAAGCGCAGCGCCCGGCGCCCAATCTGACTCCACATTGACGACAGGCCCGTCACCGATCGCGACATCAAGCTCTATCGGTGTTCCCGGATAGCCCGCGGCAAGACGGATCGGGACATAGGTCTTATCCAGCTTGACCACCCAGTCCTCGCGGATGGCGCCGGAGTGCGGCCGCAAACGACCGGGAAGATGGTCAAGACGTTCGCGTTCAATCGCCGCCATGGACAGCGACACGGCCGCCAAAACGCCCCGCGCTTCGTCATCCGGTTCAGCCGGGAAAAAGCCGTCCGGGTATTCATCGGCAATGAAACTGGTCGACAGTTCACCGGACCGCCAACGCGGATGGTTCATCAACGCTGTCAGGAATGGCACGTTGTGCTGAATGCCGTCGACATAATACCCGTCCAGCGCCTTGCTCATGGCGTCGATCGCTTCTTCGCGCGTCGGGGCATGGGTGATCAGCTTGGAAATCATCGGGTCGTAGAACATGGAGATTTCCGAACCCTCGACCACACCGGTGTCATTCCGGATGATCAGCCCATCGCTTTCCAGTTCTTCCGGCGGCACGTAACGGACAAGCCGGCCAATGGACGGCAGGAAATTCCGGTAGGGGTCCTCAGCATAGATCCGGCTTTCCACCGACCAGCCGTTCAGCTTCACGTCGTGTTGCGCGATTTCAAGCTTCTCGCCATAAGCGACCCGGATCATCTGCTCGACCAGGTCGACACCGGTGATCAACTCTGTGACCGGGTGTTCCACCTGAAGACGGGTGTTCATTTCCAGGAAAAAGAAGCTCTTGTCCTGGCCCGCTACAAACTCGACTGTGCCCGCACTGTCATAGTCAACGGCTTTCGCCAGCGCGACCGCTTGCTCGCCCATCAGCCGGCGGGTGTCTTCATCCAGCAGCGGCGACGGCGCTTCTTCGATTACCTTCTGGTTCCGGCGCTGGATCGAACACTCACGCTCGCCTAGATAAATCGCGTTGCCGTGTTTGTCGCCCAGAACCTGGATTTCAATGTGGCGCGGGTTCTGGATGAACTTTTCAATGAAGACGCGGTCATCGCCAAAGGACGACGCGGCCTCAGACTTGGAGCGGGTGTAACCGTCACGCACTTCATCAGCATTCCAGGCGATCCGCATGCCCTTACCGCCACCGCCGGCCGAAGCCTTGATCATCACCGGATAGCCAATGTCCGCTGCGATCTCGACGGCTTGATCGGGTGATTCAATGACACCGAGATATCCTGGAACCGTGCTGACGTTCGCCGCGTTGGCAAATTTCTTGGATTCGATCTTGTCGCCCATCGCTTCAATGGCGCGCGGGTTCGGACCGATCCAAACGATACCTTCCTTTGCAAGGGCCTCCGGAAAGCTTGCCCGCTCAGACAGGAAGCCATAGCCGGGATGCACAGCTTCAGCACCAGTCTCCTTACAAGCCGCGATGATCTTGTCGGCAATCAGGTAGGATTCAGCCGCCGCTGCAGGACCGATGTGAACGGCCTCATCGGCCATCTCCACGTGCAGTGCATTCCGATCGGCATCTGAATAGACCGCAACGGTTTTGATTCCCATCTTCTGTGCCGTCTTGATAACACGGCACGCAATCTCACCCCGGTTGGCGATCAGTATTTTCGAGAACATGCAATTCCACCCAGCTGGACCTGTTTTCTGAGTTGTAGGCCGGTCCTCCCCTCCAGTGCAACTTATCCAAAGGGTGGTCAGACGATGTGAGAACCATCTTTCAAACCCGATTCAGGTAAAACAATCGATAGGTTTGGATCACGCTCTATTGCGGCAAGGCACTGATTTTCCTTTTTCTTAACAAATATATTGCAAATTCTACCATGTATTTGGAGGAAGACGACGTGGTGAAAAAACTAATAACATCACTGATCATCGGCTTTGCCCTGACGAGTTCTGTTCAGGCGAAAACGATCGAAAAGTGGCATGCCGGAGAAGTCGACGGCTTCACCCGCTATTGGACTACAAACAACATCGGCGCGAGTTTCGTCGTTTGGTGCCATCCGCAGCGTCCAGTCAACGGAACTTTATTGCATGTCGTCATTGACGGCAAAACACCCACTCCAAACACACGCATGAAGCTGATCATCGATAACGAGATCATGGAAATTCCGGTCAACGAACAGGGATATATCGATACAGGATGCGCAACCTGCGCTGACACGTTCGAATATGTCTGGCACCGGCTCCGCGCCGCAACGGCCATTGCGGTGAAGTTCAAGGACGACAGCTACGCGGGTTTTTCGCTCAAAGGTGCGAAAGAAATTTTACCGGCAAATGTCTGCCCGACTGACTGGCAAAAAAAGCAAGCGTCATGAGCAACATCTAAGACAAGAGCGGTAAGTGTCATTTCAAAGCGTTTCTACTCAGCTGAATTAGCTAAAATTTAAGACAACCCTCGGTATTTTCAGCAGTGCATACATTGGGGCTCCAGATGTTCACTCGCCTGTTTCTAATTGCAATGTTTATCGGTCTTTCCATCACGCCGGGCGTTTCGGAAACCGTGGGCAGCTGGCACAGTGAAAAGGTGAATGGCTATCAGCATTACTGGACCAAAAACAAACTTGGATCCCGGTTTTCAATTTGGTGCCCTGCTAGCAAGAAGGCCGTGCTTCCGCTGATCAGCATTGATATTAAGGGTCGTCTTCCAGTTCCCAAAACCTTGATCCGGGTCGAGCTCGATCACCGCTTGATCAAATTTACAGCCGACAGGGACGGGTATATTCGCCCGGACTGCCCCGCTTGCGCCGACAACATGCGTTACTTCTGGCAACTTCTTCGCAACTCAGCACGCTTTGCAGTCCTGTTCGACGAAGATCGGCGTTATGCCGGTTTTTCAACCCGCGGCGTGGGCGAGGTTATTCCACCGACCGTCTGTGAATCGGACCCGGGTCTCCAAGCCAACCACCAATAGATCACGAACTAGCGAGTCGAGACAATCAGTGCTGCCGGTCACATTTCCGGCCACTGATCCCGCGCTATACTCAAGCTTATCAGACCTGCAAAAACGTAGTGTCTGAAACACGCTGGAGGTTCGCATGAAGCTTAGTGTCTTACTAATCCCCGCCGCTGTTCTTTCGCTTCTAACAGCCGCGAACGTTGCCGAGGCTCGGCCAGATTTGCGCCAAATGACCTGTGCCCAGGCACAAAATATGGTTCAAAAAACCGGCGCGGTGGTTTTTACGACGGGCCAGTACACTTATTCCAGGTTCGTCGCGAACCTGAGGTACTGTGATCGTGAAAAGGTTCTGGCACCGCAGTATAGCGCCACACGCGATAATCCGCAGTGCTACGTTGCTTATGAATGTAAAGACCCGGATTTGCTGTTCATCGATTGAGACACCGCGGCCACGGCCAACTCTCGAAGAGACGACGGCAATAAAGTCAGCCTAAAAAAGAAAAACCCGCCAAGTTTTTTTCTCGGCGGGTTTTGACGCTAAACATCTTTCGCAATCAGAGCGGAATGTTGTCGTGTTTTTTCCACGGCGTCTCGACCTTTTTAGCGCGCAACAAAGCCAAGGCTTTCGAAACACGGCGGCGGGTCGAATGGGGACGGATCACATCATCGATGTATCCGCGCTCGGCTGCGACGAACGGGTTTGCAAACCGGTTCTCATAGTCTTGCGTGCGCTTTTGGATCTTTTCCGGATCCCCAAGTTCAGAGCGATAAAGAATCTCAACAGCACCTTTTGCGCCCATCACGGCGATTTCCGCCGTCGGCCAGGCATAATTGATATCCCCACGAATGTGCTTGGAACTCATGACGTCATACGCTCCGCCATACGCCTTGCGGGTAATGACTGTGACCTTTGGAACCGTCGCCTCTGTGTAGGCAAACAGAAGTTTCGCGCCGTGCTTGATCAGACCCCCATATTCCTGAGAGGTACCCGGAAGGAAGCCCGGCACATCGACGAAGGTAACAATCGGAATATTGAAGCAATCACAAAACCGTACGAAGCGGGCTGCTTTCCGGCTGGCATCAGAGTCCAGAACACCGGCCAGAACCATAGGCTGGTTCGCAATGACACCAACCGTACGTCCTTCCATGCGGCCGAAACCGGTGATGATGTTGCCCGCAAAACTCTCCTGAATCTCATAAAAGTCCCCCTCATCGAGGGTCTTCAACACAAGCTCTTTCATATCGTAAGGCTTGTTGGGATTGTCCGGGATGAAGGAATCCAGGCTCATGTCGATCCGGTCCGGATCCTCGTAGTTGGTAACCTCGGGCAGCTCTGCCTGGTTGTTCATCGGCAGGAAGTCGATGAGACGCCGCATTTCCAAAAGCGCCTCAACGTCATTGTCGAATGCACCGTCTGCGATTGACGACTTGGTTGTGTGAACAGACGCACCGCCGAGTTCTTCTGCAGTGACCGTTTCATTCGTCACGGTTTTCACGACATCCGGTCCCGTGACGAACATGTAGGACGTATCCCGGACCATGAAAATGAAGTCAGTCATTGCCGGCGAATACACGTCACCGCCTGCACATGGGCCCATGATCAGGGAAATCTGCGGAATGACGCCAGAGGCCTGAACGTTGCGGGTGAAAACCTCGCCGTAACCACCCAGCGCCGCAACACCTTCCTGGATCCGCGCGCCGCCCGCATCGAAAAGGCCAATGATCGGTGCCCGGTTCTGCAGAGCCATGTCCTGCAGCTTGACAATCTTTTCAGCGTGCGCCTCGGACAAGGACCCACCGAAAACAGTAAAGTCCTTGGAGAAGACGTAGATAGTGCGGCCGTTGACCGTGCCCCAGCCGGTGACAACACCGTCTCCAGGTATGTGCTGCTCGTCCATGCCGAAATCAGTGCAGCGGTGCTGCTTGAACATGTCGAACTCTTCAAACGAGCCTTCGTCCAAAAGGATTTCGATCCGCTCCCGAGCGGTCAGCTTGCCTTTAGAGTGCTGGGAATCGATGCGCCGCTGGCCACCGCCCATCTTGGCCGTTTCCCGCCGCTGCTCCAACTCCACGAGAACGTCTCTCATCTGGGTCTCCCAATGTCTCTATCTTGTCTGGTCCTAGCATGCCCTCAGGACCCGGCAAAGTCAGCACAAGGGAGAATGGCCGGAGTGATACCCCAACCTGTTTTCGGCTCGATACCTGGACGGACCGGCTTTTTCCACCCGCGACACGCATTGCCTTTTGCCTAAAAATTAGGCGGAAAACGCCGCTAAATTGACCTTGGGTTGTCAGATCCGGCCTGCCATCCTAGTCTTAATTGACAAAGCAAGCGGGGAGGCAATGTCAGACAGCTCTGGGTTTTTCAATGAGATGCTCGAACAGGACGGCAGTCCACGGGCCCCATATTCAAGAATCGCCAATTGGCTTAAAGACAAGCCAAACAGTTTTTTATCCAAGAAGAGCCGTGATGCGGAAACCATCTTCCGCCGCCTCGGAATTACCTTTGCGGTCTATGGAGCAGAAGCAGCCACTGAACGGCTTATTCCCTTTGATCCTATACCCAGGATCATCTCAGCTTCAGAGTGGCGCCGCTTGTCGGCCGGTATCGACCAGCGTGTCCGCGCCCTCAACGCATTCCTGCACGACATTTATCACCGCCAGGAAATTATCCGTGCCGGACGCATTCCGGCAGACCTGATCCTGCAAAACGAGGCATTCTTGCCCGAAATGGCCGGGTTTACGCCGGCACGCAAGGTCTATTCCCACATCATCGGAACAGATCTTGTCCGGGTTTCTGAGAACGAGTTTTACGTGTTGGAAGACAACACGCGAACCCCATCTGGCGTCTCCTACATGATGGAGAACCGGGAAACGATGATGCGTCTCTTCCCGGAATTGTTCCAAACCCACAATGTGGCCCCCGTCGAACGTTATCCGGAAAATTTGCGCCAGACGCTCGAAAGCGTTGCCCCGGATCCGGCGAAATCAGAACAGACCATCGTCGTCCTGACACCTGGTATCTATAACTCCGCTTATTTTGAGCATGCGTTCCTGGCCGACAGCATGGGCGTGGAGCTGGTTGAAGGCCGCGATCTGTTTGTCGATGCCGGCAAGGTCTTCATGCGCACAACCCGGGCCCCAAAGCAGGTCGACGTTATTTACCGCCGGATCGACGATGCGTTCCTCGACCCCCTCACCTTCAATCCAGACAGTATGCTCGGCGTGCCCGGACTGTTTGATGCCTATCGGGCAGGCAATGTGACGATCTGTAATGCACCGGGAACAGGAATTGCCGATGACAAGGCAATCTACGCCTACGTGCCTGACATTATTGAGTTTTACACCGGTCAAAAACCGATCTTGAACAATGTGCCAACCTGGAACTGTTCGCGCGAAGATGATCTTGCGTATGTGCTCGACAATCTCGCCGAAATCGTCGTCAAGGAAGTTCACGGATCCGGTGGCTACGGCATGTTGATCGGCCCAACAGCCTCCAAACGGGAAATCGCCGAGTTCCGGAAAATCCTTGAGAACAACCCCTCCAACTACATTGCTCAGCCGACGCTCGCCTTGTCGGCTTGTCCAACCCATGTTGCCTCCGGCATCGCGCCCCGCCACGTGGATTTGCGCCCCTTCGTCCTCATCGGCGATCAGGTGCGCATCACACCTGGCGGTTTGACCCGCGTTGCGCTGAAAAAAGGCTCCCTGGTGGTCAATTCCAGCCAGGGCGGCGGCACAAAAGACACCTGGGTACTGGAGGACTGAGACGACATGCTAGGAAGAACCGCCGCCTCCTTGTTCTGGATGTCGCGCTATCAGGAGCGCGCCCAAAACATCACCCGGCTGATGGAAGTTGCTTATCGCGGGGCTATCATGGCTTACGATGGGCAAGCCGAAGGCCACCATTGGCAATTCGCTCTTGCCTGTTCAGGTGCTGAGACTGGCTACCATGAAAAACATGACGAGCTGCACTCGCGGCACGTTACCAACTACATGGTGTTTTCAAAGGACAACCCGATCAGCATCCGCAACTGCCTTGAGCTGACACGCAACAATGCCCGTGCAGTGCGGACTGGCATAACTGCAGAACTCTGGGAGGCGATCAATACGACCTGGATTGAGTTTTGCGACACCAGCCCGCAATCAGTCACCCAGGAAAAATTGCCCGACTTTCTGGCTTGGCTTGCTCAGCGGTCACATCTTTTCCGGGGGGCCCTTCTGAATACCGTGTTGCGGGATGACGGCTACTACTTCAGCCAGATGGGGACTTTTGTCGAACGGGCCGATAATACCGCACGGATCCTCGACAACCAATACTGGGTGCTCTTGCCAGACAACGAAATCATCGAAGACGGCAGTTCTGAACGGTATCAGTGGTCTGCAATCCTGCGGGCCTTGTCCGGCCGCCGGAGCTACCGGTTTGCCTATCCAAACGCACAGTTGAAAGCTTTCAACATTGCCGAATTTCTGATCCTGCGGCGCGAAATGCCCCGGTCGCTCGCCTATTGTTATGACTGGCTTGCCGACACGGCCGAAGACCTAGGACATTTCTATGGGTCGCGGGAACCAAGCCTGGATTTGGCGGCTGATGTCTTCAAGGATCTGAAGGAGAAGCAGATGCGGGACATCTACCAGGAAGGCCTGCATGACTTCCTGATCGACTTTATCGGCAAGAACAACCAGTTCGCCCACCAACTTTGTGAAGATTACAACTTCGCCTGACCTGTTAACCGAACAATTTCGGAACCGAGATGCGATTATTCGTCCGACATACAACTCGCTACAAATACGATCAGCCGCTCGCCAACGCCATGCAGCAGCTTCGGCTCACGCCGGTCGACAATCCTGCGCAACGGATCATTGACTGGAGTATCGAAGCGCCAGGCATTGAACGTGCAACAACCTATTCCGATGCGTTTGACAACATCGTGCATATGGTCTCGCGCGCGGGGCCTGTAGAAGACGTCGAAATCACTGCCACCGGCACCGTGGAAACGACGGAAACCAACGGCGTGATCGGCAAAGAGAAGGGTGCCAGCGCGCCGGCGAGGATCTACACCCGCGTCACACCCCTCACCCACTCGAACCAAGCGATCCGGAAACTGGCAACCCTTGCAGAAGTCCCGGATCCGATCGGCGGGTTTCACGAGCTCATGCACGCCATCCGCGACAAGGTCGACTACAAGGTAGGCGTGACAGAGACCCACGCCAGTGCGACGACTGCACTTGCGGCCGGTGAAGGTGTTTGCCAGGACCATGCCCATATTTTCATCGCTGCAGCCCGCTCAATCGGGACACCGGCACGCTATGTGTCCGGGTATTTGCTGCTTGAAGACGAACAGGCCTCAGAAGCGCACCATGCGTGGGCGGAAGTCCGGATCGAGGGACTCGGATGGGTCGGTTTCGATGTATCCAACACTATTTGCCCAACCGAGCGCTATATCCGCTTGACCACAGGGCTCGACTCGCGTTCCGCTGCTCCTATCCGGGGGATCCGTTTTGGCGGGCAGGAAGAAAACCTGCATGTCGAGGTGGATGTGGCGCAAGCTGCGCTTCAGCAGCAACAATAATCGGGTCTTTTTTGAATCCGCTTGCCAACGCCGGGAACTGGGACTAAACGGCGTCGGCCAAAATTCGCGGGATCGGGAAGAGCCGTATGACCTATTGCGTTGGAATTAAACTGGACCGTGGCCTTGTGTTGGCTGCCGATACGCGCACCAACGCCGGCATCGACAACATTGCGTCTTTCAAAAAGCTGCATGTCTGGGAAAAGACCGGCGAGCGGGTCATCACCTTGCTGTCGTCCGGCAACTTAGCCGTAACGCAGGCTGTCGTTTCCCTGTTAAGCGAGCACGCCGACAACTCAAGCGATGAACGCACCACCGTCATGACCGCAAAGACCATGTTTCAGGTCGCGCGTCTGGTCGGCAGCGCCATTCGCGAAGTCAAGGCAATCGACGGCGAAGCCTTGGCCGCAAATGCCGACAACTTCTATGTCAGCTTCATTCTCGGTGGCCAAATCAAGGGCGAAGAACCGCGCCTGTTCCAGGTCTATGCGGCGGGCAATTTCATCGAAGTCGCAGATGACACGCCTTTCCTGCAAATCGGGGAACACAAATACGGCAAACCGATCCTCGATCGTGTCACAAGAAAGAACATGCGTCTTGGCGAAGCTGCCAAGATGATCCTTCTGTCCTTTGATTCCACTTTGCGCTCCAACCTCTCCGTCGGCATGCCGATCGACATGCTGCTCTACAACACAGACAGCTTCAACACCGACCGGCAGATTCGCATCCAGCAGGACAACCCGTATTTCCAAAAGCTCTCCCACGGTTGGTCAGAGAAACTACGCGAAGGTTTTGCCGATCTCGAAGAGTTCGACGTCTAACCGATTTCCGGCACCGCCCGCCTTTGTTAGGGTTCCGTCACATTGAGCTTTTAAAAGCGTGCGGAGACAACCGGAGTCCTGCCTGAATGAGCAAAGCCGAAACCATGGCATCCGCACTTCCAGAAATTGTCTGGACCCGCGAACCTGCCCAGGAACACCTTGAAGGGAACGACGCAGCACTCGCATCCGTGCGGGATATGATCAAGGCTGGCAACCGGCAGGATCTCCTTGACCTATTAAAGCTTTGGGATCCGACCGATGTCATGCAGATGCTGACACGGCTACGCCTAAAGCACGCCCGCAAGCTGTTCAAATGGCTCCCGGCCAATCCGTCGATCAAGGTTGTTGCGGAGCTCAGTCCGGAATTCCGGTCCATTTTGATGGAGGAGTCCACCCTCGATCAGTTCCGGGACATCCTGGCCGGGCTCGACCCGGAAGACGCAATCGAGATCCTCAACGAGTTTCCCGAAGATGCCGCCGATGAGCTGATCGCACGCCTGCCCGATGTGGAAGATATCGCGACGCGTGCCTCTTATGCCGATGACACGGCCGGGCGTGTTATGGCCCGGAAGTTTGTGGCGCTGCCAGAGGCCTGCACCGCCGGAGAAGCCGTCGAACAAATGCGCGCGGAAGCCGACCGGATCCGCAAGGTTTTCACCGTTTATGTTACCGATACTGACGGCAGGCTTACAGGGACGGTCGAAGTCGGCAAACTCCTGTTGGCCCCTGCAGACGCGCCGTTGTCCAGCATCATGAACCGCGATGTCATTTCAGTGTCCGCGGACATGGACCAGGAAGAGGTTCTGCGCCTCGCCCGAAAACGGGACATGCGAACCGTTCCCGTGGTCGGTGCGGATGGTCATTTGGTGGGACGGATCACACCAAAGCAGCTGACCCGCATCGCGTCCGACGAAGCCAATGAAGACATGCTCTTGATGAGCGGCGTGTCTGCCGAATCCCGTCCCGACGATACGGTTTTCCGGATCGTCCGCGGCCGCCTGCCCTGGCTGCTCGCAGGACTGCTTGGTGCAAGTGTTGCGGCAACTGTTGTCGGGTCCTACGAAGACCAGCTGGCAGAAGCGGCAATCCTGGCAGCTTTCATCCCAGTGACCATGTCGATGGCGGGCAATGCCGGGCTTCAAGCGTCCGCGGTTGCCGTTCAGGGGATCGCTACTGGCGCCCTTTGGTCCGGTGATATTGTGTTCCGGCTGCTCAAGGAATTCCTGGCAGCCCTTTTGAATGGCACTGTGGCCGGCATTATCCTTGGGACGCTGGTCATGCTTGCCTCTTTCGTCGTGCCGCTAGAAGCGCCGCTAGATCTGGCTTTGGCGACGTCACTCTCTTTGTTGTGCGTCACCACAATTGCTGCCATGGTCGGCGCCACCATTCCAATTATTCTCGACAAGATCGGCATCGACCCGGCAATGGCCATCGGTGTCTTCATCACCTCGTCCAATGACGTCTTGGGCGTCCTGATCTTCTTCCTGATGGCAACGACATTCTATCTGGGCTGATTTTTCTGATTTCAGCACTCCCAAACCATTGGCCGCCCCTGCGAAGGCAGGGGCCCTGTAGCCACCAAAGCTCGAGACATTGCAGCTTTTCCAGCCTTACGCGTTTGCCAGAACAAGAGCGGCAGCATCGAACTCGGAGCGCTTGTATGCGCGGATCTGTTTGGCTTCCGCGTCCTCGCCCCAACGCTCAATGTTGAAGTCCTCTTCAACATGGGCTGCGGTCCAGACACTGTCCGCATCGAGGAACCCGTCGCGCAGGGCCAGCGCAAGGAGCGCCGACCCAGTCAACGTGGTGACGGTATGCAGCCCGGCAAGCCGCAGCGGGCTGTCTTCGCCGATCCTAGTGCGGAACGCGGTGAGCAGCGCCTGGTCCTGGGGGGTATGCATGATGCCTTCGATGAGCACAAAGCGCCCGCTGAGCTGGTCTCCTGCCCACTCAACCACCGGGTCCCACACACGGCGCTGCGTGTCGCAGAGGCTCTCCGGGTCGTCGGCCCGATAGCAAAGCGCGTCATTTGCGGCAAACCCGGTGATGTCATCCGCGACTTCGCCAAACCGATTGGCGACTGCGTCCTGAGCGGAATTGGCAATCCGCGTCAGAGGCATTCGGGCCGGATTGATTTCCTTTTCCTGAGCGTCCCACTCCGCGGCAACGGCCGCGCCGAGCACCTCAGTCGGCAGCAGCAATGTCGACTTGGCCGGTGTCTTGACCGGACGCCCATCTAGATGAATGGCAAAACCATCTTCTGTTTCAATGTGTTCGGCGCTCTTATAGAATCTCTTTGGCAGCTCGCGGCGGGACAGTTCCCGGGCCCGTTGCTCCGGATCCTTTGCCGCATCTTCATGCAATGCTTCAAGATAGTCACGCATCACACTGCTTCCTCTGTAATTTCCAAAACTTCATTGATCGCCAGCACGAGCTCATCGAAAGTATGCACGATCCGCTCTGCGCCCTCGGTGACCAACTGGCTGTGATCATGGTAGCCCCAGGTCACACCGATTGCATGGACCCCGGCAGACCGCGCCATGGACATGTCAAATCCGGTATCGCCGATCATGACCGTCTTTATTGCTTCTGCACCGGTTTCCCGCAAAGCCCGTACGATCATGTCCGGATGCGGCTTTGAAGGAGACGTGTCCGCGGTCTGAATGGTGATGAAACGGCCATGCAGATCGTGGACATCCAGCATGTACCGAACTCCGCGCATTGCCTTGCCCGTTGCGATGCCTAGCAAAACATCGGGCCGTGCATGAAGGCGGTCGATCGCTTCGCAGGCGCCCGGATACAACGGATCAAGGTCCAGTCCGGACGTCCGCCGAGCGATTTTTTCCGTGCGGTAAGCGTCCGCCATTTGCGCGACCAGATGCGTGTGCTCAGGACCGACAAGATCCTGAAACGCCTCTTCCAGCGACCGCCCAACGATCGACAGGATGGTCTTTCGATCCGGTGCCGGAAGCCCGACAGCGGAAAACGCCGTTTCGAAGCCATGCACGATGGTGTTCTGGCTGTCGAGAAGCGTGCCATCGACGTCAAATATGATCAGGTACATCAGGATCCGTGTCCGTTGGGCCCACCAATTGGCCGCATGTGCCGGGTTTTCCGGCCAGGGTCAAGCGGTCAGGGACATATTTTGGCCCGCATTTGCAGTCAAACGGCGCGCTGCCGGATAGAGCATTTTTTCCCGCCCCTGCAGAAGTTGCCGGTTTCCTCCACAGAACCGCCCCTCCCGGGCGAGCAATTTTGGATATCGCGGAAAACAAACGGGCACTTCGCGGGCACCTCAGTCAAGGTGATCTGAGTTTCGAGTGCGCCGCGCCCCGGCCGAAACGGCAAAAAATCGCCGTATGGTTAAAAGTTTATATAAACGCCTCAGGCAAGCTTGACGGGCGAGTATCAGTAAACATTGCCGCGTGATTCGGTCCGCGGTCTCAGGGAAACACGTGCTTTATGCCAAAGACACACCAGTCCACGCCAAAGGCGCACACTCCGGTATCCAAGCGAAACAGCTTCGGCGGCCATCTATTGACAATCGGTTCGGTCACAATCCTCGCCGGTGCTCTCGCCATCAAGGCGGCATTGCCTGCCTTGCAAGGCACAGCTGAGAATGAAGCGGCCGCACTCACACCGATCAAGGCTACAGTACAGGTTGCCAAGGCCGAAGATGCGAACCACGCGGTTCGTATCGCAACGTCGATCCTGATGCCGGACTTCCCTGAGAATGAACGCGCGTCTTTGGACGCCAACCACAAGGCAAATATTGTCCCGGCTACGGCACAGCTTCTGCCAACACAGAACCAAAAGGCCGTAGCAAAGGTGGCCCTCGCACAACGCTTGGCGTCCCTAAACCTCCGCTATGCGCTTTTGGCGAGCAGGCCTGCCAAAAACGATGACGTTTATGGTCCGTCGGCTCCAGCTGGCATCAATACTCGGACGGCTGAAGCAACCGCGCCGGCAGGACAAGCTGCTGACACAGCTGAACCCGAAACGGTCGTCGCGGGCCTGGTAGAACCGGCCCATGACACGGCAGATCCGTCAACAGTCGATACCCTGCCGATGATCGACGCAGAAACGGCTTCTGTGCAAGTGGCAAGCCTGTCGCCCTCAAATGTGCTGCCCGTGCCTGCCATGCGTCCGAAACCCTTGGTTCGAATCAAACCCGGCGCAATTGCAAAGCCCTCCTCTACACCAAACACACGCCAGACCACACAGCCGCCTATAATGGCCTACGCCAAGCCGCAGGAACCGGGCAAAGATGATTCACCGTTCAGCGGCCTCGGAAAACTTTTCAACGGTAAAGGCGGTGGCTTGCCGGGCCGCAGCAGCAAAGTCGCAGTGTATGACATCAGCGCAGCTGTCGTTCACATGCCAGATGGCAGCAAACTCAAGGCGAATTCCGGCATCGGACACCGGATGAACAAACCCAAATACGCCTATGTGAAAAACCTCGGTCCCACGCCGCCAAACGTTTACAAGCTGCGGATGCGCGAGCGCCGTTTCCACGGGGTCGAGGCAATTCGGATGCTGCCCTACGATGTTGCTGCCATGCGCGGCCGCGACGGCATGCTGGCGCACTCTCCGCTTCTTCGGCGCAGCAAGGGCTCACATGGCTGTGTTGCGTTCACCCACTACGACAAGTTCCTGAGAGCCTTCAAACAGGGCAAGGTCAAAACAATGATCGTCGTGCCGGACATGAGCAAACTGCCGAAATACATAGCGCTTTACAACGAACGGAAATACGCATCCAGATAGCGCGCTTGTGGTCTGTCAGATGATTGGGTATGGGTTTTAGGCATCTCCAAACGAAGCCTGTCCGGAGCCATCCTTGACCAAAATAATCGCGCTATTCTTGATCCTGGTGGCTGCAATCCAGGTAATCAAGCCGCTCGGCTGGCCTGGCCTCAAGAAGCGGTCTGATGCCTGGAAACTGGCAGCCGGCGTGGTTGCCGTCACCATCGGATCCGTTATTTTGACCGCACTGTTTCAGGGACTTTAAGTCTGCCCTGTCAAAAGATCTAAAACCGTTTCATGAAGCTGTATCGAGCCCGACGCAACAATTGCGCCTCGTGATGACAGCGATAAGGGAGCGCCACTCCAGTCCGTGATGCATCCCCCTGCTTCCTCGACGATTGGAACCAGAGCACAAATATCGAACGGATCAAGATCCGGACCGTTCAGGCACACGTCCACCATCCCGCGCGCCAAGGCACCGTAGGCGAGGCATCCGCCATCAAAGCCCGTCATGGCGCCTGTGCTGTTCAAAGCATCAAAGCCTCGCCGGCTCTCACCACAAAACGAATTCGGATTGGCCAGCGACAAAACAGCGTGATCCAAATCCGCATCTTTGCGGCTGGTGATGCACCGGCCATTCAAGGTCGCCCCACCTCCCTTGATCCCACAATACCGGATATGCCCAATCGGCTGATCGATGACGCCTATGACAGGTTTCCCGTGGTGGCAGAGCGCAATCAGGACACCGAAATTGAGGAGCCGGGCACCGAATTGCCGTGTCCCGTCAATCGGGTCCAGCACCCAGACAAACTCCTTGTCGAGGTCTTCTGCACCAAACTCTTCGCCGAGAATGCCGTGGTCCGGATGACGGAGTGCGATCAAATTACGAAGACGGTTTTCAACGTCTGTGTCCGCTTCGGTCAAGGCAGAACGGTCGGCCTTGTACGAGACGGCGCCCTCACTGAACCAGGCTGTCCGCAGGATGTCGCCTGCGGCGTCAGCAAGGTCATTCGCGGTCCGGGCAAACTCCGTCAGGTGATCAACCATGTCCAAATTCTGGCATGAAAGAAACTTCGCTAGCGCTTGATGAAGTTCTCATCCGGATCGTCTGTTTCCGGATCATAGTCCGTCGCATCAAACCCCAGAAGGTTCCAGGTCTGCTGCATGTGCGGCGGCAATGGTGCAGACACATCGATCTTACCGTGACCAGACGGATGCGGAATGACGATTCGCCGTGCCAAGAGATGCAAACGGTTCTGGATACCGCCCGGCAATTCCCAGTTCTCAATGTTGAAGTATTTGTCATCCCCGATGATCGGGTGTCCGATATGAGCTGCATGAGCGCGCAACTGGTGTGTCCGGCCCGTAACCGGCTTCATCGTGACCCATGAGAGCTTCTGGCCGGACTTTTCGAACACGGAGTAGAGCGAGACAGCGTGTTGTGCATCATCCGCGCCGCCTTGGCGGACAACCTGCATACGCTCTTCTTCCTCATCGCGGGCGAGGAAGGTTGAAATCCGTCCCTGGTGAGGTTTCGGAACACCAGCCAGAATTGTCCAATACACCTTGCGCGTATTGCGATGCCGGAACGCCTTGGTCAGTTCCTGAGCCGCCTGACGGGTCCGCGCAACGAGAATGATCCCTGAGGTTTCCCGGTCAAGCCGGTGGACCAAGCGCGGCTTGTTGCCCTTTTGATCGGTAAAGGCATCCAGCATGCCATCCAGGTGGCGCTTCAAGCCTGAACCGCCCTGAACAGCAAGACCAGCCGGCTTGTTCAGGACCATGACCTGGTTGTCCTCATAGAGCAGCATGTCCTCGATTGCCTTTTTATCGTCGGCAATCAGCTTGGTCGATTTCGGCCGGGCGTTTTTCTTGTCGTCCGCCGGCAGTTCAACACCGAGCGGTGGAATGCGGATGATCTGCCCTTTGGCGATCCGCGTGTTGCTTTCCGCGCGTTTGCCATCCACCCGCACCTGTCCGGTCCGCAGCAGTTTTTGCAAGCGGCCAAAACCCAGTCCTGGATAATGGGCCTTGAACCAACGGTCGAGGCGCATGCCCGCCTCATCAGCGGTCACTTTTTTCTGTTCAATCGCGGACATTTTTGGACTCGTTCAGCTGCAGCTTGAATGTGCTGCGCTAGATCTGGGCCTTCGCGGCGCTGCAAAGGCAAAATAAACATTCCGCCGCGTATAGGCGGATTTGGGCCGAAAGGAAAGGAAAACGTGCAGGCAGGCAACCCTATGGCCTCAAGATCCACCAATGCGCATGACCGCAAGACCGGCGAAGACCGCCAGAATGGAGAGCACGACCGAGCCAGCCACATAGATCAAGGCCAGCATTGTATCGCCCCGCTCCCACAAGACCGACGTATCAAGGGAAAAAGCGGAAAAGGTCGTAAAGCCGCCGAGAAGGCCTGTTGCAAGGAAATACCTGAGAGGCTGCAGGTGCGCGGCCTCATGCTTGACCAACCAGCCAATAAAAAGCCCCATGGCCAGCGACCCAATCACATTCACCGCCAAGGTGCCGACCGGAAATCCAGGGCCAAACAACCGGAGGGTTGCCATCGACACCAGGTGCCTTCCGCCAGCGCCAATACCGCCACCGATCATTACCAGTAGGAGATGATACAAACCAATCCGCCCTATTCCGTTATCTGCTTTCAGTCTTTGCCGGACCGGACCCTTAAATCAACCATGACGTCTGGTTTCTTGCACACCAAAAGGCCATTGCAGTGCTCAGGCGGTTGGAGTGGGGTCACACATTCTCCGCGACATGGGCAAAGTCGGGGTAGATCGATCGGACCAATGCATCCACTCGGTCGAGTTCTTCGGGAATGTTCGCCAGTTTTTCCCGCTCCTCGTCAAGAATGGCCAGAAAAACCCGTGCACGCGCCTGGTTTACCTGATGCTGAGGCAAAGTGGTTTCGCCGACAGCCGAGAGAATGACGCTGACCAGCCGGTCGGCAGCGTTGAGCCGGCCCCATAGATAATCATGCTCGCGCCAGGACCTGTTAAAGAACGCTCCAAACATGTTGAGCTGTTTTCCCTTGAGCTCAAACCCGTCGGTGTAGAGGCTTTCGGCGTCCTTCGGACTAATGCGGTCGACGAGGATCTCCGTGACTTCCGAAAAGTCATTCCGCTGCAGGACCGGGAATGTGATCAGGTCATAAAAGCCGAAGCCGATATAGGCCTGCAGAAGTGCGCGATGCTGGTCCTTGTCCAGTGCTCCTCCTGCCGCCTCGGCAAAGAGCTCGTCCTGCAACCGATCCAGATCAGCCAGCCCCATCATACCGCTCAGCTGGTCTATCATGTGTTCTAGCGACTGAGCACAAGACGCGGAGGCGGGATCCCGTGCACAGAGCTCGTGGGCCGATTGCACAAATTGTCCTCCGTAGAATCGTTCCTGCCAGCGCCACGACAAATGATCAACCTGCTCGTAAAGAAGGCCCTTCAGCCGATCCAGGGCAGCGGTATCTGGCGGCGGCAATTTGGAAGAGCGATCGTAGCTGTAAAATTCGTTCAGCTTGCGAATGACAAACCGCAGGCGGCGGATCCGGTAGTCGACGTCCAGCCCTCTCAAAAGTGCAACCACCCCCGGATCGTTTCTACCAAGCTCATCTTGACTTTCAGACGTCAAGCTCAGGAAGTGATTGTAGAATTGGTTGAGAAGCTGCTCTTCCTGGCGGGTTCTGTTCTGGCTTGCGCCGAAGGCTGTGACCAGTTTGGCAAGCCGTTCTGCCAGTGCATGTAGTTTCAAGGACTGATAGTTCAGAAAAGCAAATCCAGCCTGTTCAAAAGCCTTGACCGTCGCCTGTTTCCGGCACCGCGACACGACATCGGGCGTGATAGCCCGCCAGCTCGGCAAGATCCCGGACACGGCCTTCTCCACGATCGGGTTGGCTGTGTCGATCAATTTCGCCAACCAACGGCTGCGGCGGTTGTTTTGCTCCAGTTCCTTGAGATCATCTCCGATTGGCTCATTGCGGGGAATATGGGCCAAGGAAGCGAGAATAACCCGGAAAAAGCCAGGCAGTTCGGTGACGCCTTTCTCCTCTGCCGCGTATTCAAGCGGGGTTGGATCGACATACAAGAGCCGCCGTGACACCTCTCTTGCTGCCGGGCGATCCTTGATGACATCGATCACGGGGGCGAAAGGTTTGTTCATCACCACGCTGCCATCGACAAAACAGTGACGTGAGGCCGTGTCATCATCGAGATGAAGTGCCCGGGACAAGAACCGGTTACGATTGGCCCATTGTTCCTTACGGCGGGCGAGAACCCGATCCATCTCCGCAATCGTCGCTGGCGGAAAGGCCCCGGGAAATGACGACGTCGCACGGGCTGCAAATACCAACTCCGGGATGCTTTTTTCATCGAACTGGCTGTCAATGAAATGGTTCGACCGGTGCGAGGCATGGAAACTCAGAATGCGCCGGTGATCCCACTCCTCCACATAGTCCGGGTCATCCAGCAAAATGCGCCGTTTGATACCGTTGTAATCGGTGATCGTCACAAAGAGATCGAGGGTTTGGCCCCTCGGGATCAAAGTGCGCTCCGCCGACCTCTTGATTGCCATCTTCTGGCTCGCATCGAGCATCCATCCGATGAACCGTTCCCCAGAAAACGGCGGTGAAAACCATCGTGACTGCATGAACTGGCGCAGCTTGTCGCGCGTTTCAGGATCTTCAACCCGCCGGGAAAGCCGCGTAGAGACCAACCTGTCCAGCATCGGTGACACCGACATCTTGAAGTATCGGGACAGGCCATTCTGTGGCCGGGCAAGTCGGGTCACATCCGCATTTTTCAGCCACATCTCACTGTGACTGTCGAGCGGCAGGTCATGGGCAATTGCGCGCCCGAGCATAATGCCATTGACACCACCTGCAGAGGCCCCGGCAATAGCGTCGACAACAACGCGAATATCCGCCTTGGGCGACAAGAGATTGAGAAGATCTTCATAGGCAGCCTGGGACGGCGCCATATCCTCGGTGTATTCCGGCTTGTCACCCTTGTTGGATTTTCGGTCTGCACGATGAGAAGACGCCCGCACCAAATTCAGGATTTCACGGCTCACCCCATGCATGTAGATGGCAAGGGACACCCCGCCATATAAAACAAGCGCAAGTCTGAGCTCGACTTCCTTCATGGGATTGATTCGGTCCTTCTATCCAAATGCTACCGCAGATCGCCGCCCGCATCATTCATGTTGTCATTCGCCCTGCCATTCGTAAGAATCTATCAGGCCATTCTTATTCAAACCTGTTCACAGATGGTTTTTCAGAGCTGGCGTAACGCTTTCCCCTTAGAAACTCGTGCAAATTGATCTGCAGCGTTTTAGATTGCTTGCAGGCAAGGCCATTGGCGCCAGCAGCCATTCAACCGCGGCGAACCGCCGGTGTGGATCAAGCGTTTATGGAAGAAACGAAAAGCATCAAATCGGAAGGCCGCGCCAAAGCGCCCAAGCAGACGCGGTCGAAATCCGGTTCGGAATTGCAAAAGCTTCGAAAGGACAATGCTGCCCTTCGGGCAGAGTTGGACGACCTGACCCTGCTTTATGAAGCAACGATTGAGCACAGTGAGGCGATCGAAGACCAGCTTGCTGGCCAGACCGCTAAGCTCGAAGTGCTCTCCGGGAAGCTGTCCAAGTACCTTTCTCCGCAAGTCTACAAGTCGATTTTCGAAGGGCGGCAGGAAGTCAAAATCGCCTCGACACGCAAGAAGCTGACTGTTTTCTTTTCTGATATCGCTGAATTCACAGAGACCGCTGACCGGCTGGAATCTGAAGAACTGACAGCTCTCCTCAATCACTATCTGACAGAGATGTCGAACATCGCGCTCAAACACGGCGCGACCATCGACAAGTATGTCGGTGATGCAATCCTGATCTTTTTCGGGGATCCGGAGACAAAAGGCGTGCGCGAAGATGCTCTTGCCTGTGTACGGATGGCGATTGAAATGCAAATTCGCATGAGCGAATTGCAGGCGGATTGGCGCAAGGCTGGCATTTCCAAACCACTGAAGTGCCGGATGGGCATCCATACGGACTACTGCACCGTTGGCAACTTCGGCAGTGGGGACCGTCTCGACTACACGATCATCGGCCGGGGTGTGAACATTGCTTCCCGCCTTGAAAGCTTGGCGGCACCCGGGGCGATCACGATTTCCTTTGAAACCTACTCACAGGTCAAAGATCACATTGTCTGCCGGGAAACCGGCGATGCCACCGTCAAGGGGATCGCCTATCCGATCACAACCTTTGAAGTGCTGCGCGAAGAAATGCAGGAAGATTTTCCGTCGACGGACAAGCTCATGGACATGTCCAAGCAGCTTGAGGATCTTGCCTTCGAACTGCCGTCGGAAATTGGCAGTAAAGAGCGTGAAAGCCTTGTCTCTTCGTTGAAAAATGCCTTGGCGCGCCTCAACGAAGCAGACGACAAGTAGATCCGCTAGATCAGCTTTGGGCGTTTTCATCAAAACGCCCGATGCTCTAGCTGCGCTCCTTGCGCAGCTTGTCCCAGTACTCCAGGCGCTTCCGAAGATCCCGTTCAAAACCGCGTTGCGGCGGATTGTAATAAGTCTTGCGGCCCATATCTTCCGGGAAATAATCCTGACCAGAAAAGCCGTCTGGCGAGTCGTGGTCGTAATGATAGCCGTCGCCATAACCTTCCTGCTTCATCAGCTTGGTCGGCGCATTCAAGATATGTTTGGGCGGCAGCAGCGACCCGCTGGTCTTGGCATCCCTCATTGCAGCCTTGTAGGCAACATAGGCGCCATTCGATTTTGGCGCTGTCGCCAGATAGATCACACACTGGGCAAGCGCGAGCTCGCCTTCCGGTGAGCCAAGCATCTGGTACGCATCCCGCGCGGCATTGGCCTGAACCAGCGCATTGGGGTCCGCAAGGCCGATGTCTTCAACCGCCATCCGGATCAGACGCCGGGCGAGATACATCGGATCTTCCCCGCCGTCCAGCATCCGGCAAAACCAATACAGTGACGCGTCCGGATCGGATCCGCGCACCGACTTGTGCAGGGCTGATATGAGATTGTAATGGCCGTCCGCGCCCTTGTCGTAAATCGGGGCCCTGCGCTGAACGATTTCCTGCAGGCGTTCGGCATCGAACACTTCATCTTCGGCGGACGCCCGCCAGACATCCTCTGCCAGCGTGAGCGCCGAACGCCCATCACCGTCTGCCATACGAATGAGGACCCCACGCGCTTCCTCATCGAGCGGCAACTTGCGCTCTTCCACCTCCTCCGCCCGTGCCAGAAGCTGTTCAATCGCACCCTTGTTGAGCGATTGAAACGTCATCACGTGCGAGCGCGACAGAAGAGCCGCATTGAGCTCAAAAGACGGGTTTTCCGTGGTCGCTCCAACCAAGGTGATCGTCCCGTCTTCCATCACGGGCAGGAAACTGTCCTGCTGAGCTCTGTTGAAGCGGTGGATCTCATCGACGAACAAGAGAGTTGCCCGCCCGCCCATGCGCCGTGCACGGGCGGCTTCAAACACTTTCTTGAGATCGGCAACACCTGAAAAAATCGCCGAGATCTGCTCGAATGCGAGATCAGTCTCGTTGGCAAGCAGGCGTGCAATCGTGGTCTTTCCGGTGCCCGGAGGTCCCCAGAAGATCAGGGAACCAAGCGTCCGGGTTTTCAGCATCCGGGACAGCGTGCCCTCAGGTCCGAGCAAGTGGTCCTGCCCGACAACGTCTTCCAACCGTGCCGGACGCATGCGATCTGCCAGCGGACGCGGTGCAGATGCAGCCAAACCAGAAGCTTCGAACAGATCACTCACGCATGTTACCTGACTAACGCAGAACGATTTGGGACACTTTACCGTCCCGTTCGATATCAAGACGCCAGATACGCGGGGGTGTCTTCGTGATTGTCTCCAACATGCGCGTACTGGATATCGCCTGGTTGTTAATCCCCCGGACGATATCGCCCGGACGCAGGCCAACACGATCTGCCTGACCACCCCGTCGAACCTCTGCAATGATCACGCCTTCCGGCAGCCCGTCGAGCCCAAGCTCCTGAGCAACGGCGGGAGACAGGTTCATCACGGTCGCTCCTTCAAATGGCGAGAACTCAAGAAGTTCGCGCGTGTCGCGAGGAATGGTTTCCGGCGCAGGTTGCAAGCTGATGGATACGGTCTCTTCCCGGCCGGAACGCAGGACCGTAAACTCGGCACTTTCGCCGATCATCTTGGTGGCAAAACGATAGCCGAATGCATTCGGGTCAATCACCTCCTTGCCGTCAATTGCGACAACCAGATCACTCACACGCAGATCTGCCTCGTGGGCCGGAGAGCCGTCAAACACCGCAGTCACCAGAACACCTTTTGGCCGGTCAAGAGATAAGGCTTCTGCAATCTCGGCGCCGACCAACTGAACCGTCGCTCCGAGCCAGGGCCGCTGAACCTTGCCGCCCTGGTCGGCCGCACGGGCAACATACCGCGCCATATGCGCCGGGATCGCAAAGCCGATGCCGTTGGACCCGCCGGAGCGCGAGAAAATCGCGGTGTTGATCCCGACAAGCTTGCCCGTCATGTCAATCAGTGCGCCGCCAGAATTGCCCGGGTTGATCGCTGCATCAGTTTGAATGAAGAACTGGTAGTCCGTAACACCGACCTGCGTTCGAGCTAACGCGGACACGATCCCTTGCGTCACAGTCTGGCCGACCCCGAACGGATTGCCGATCGCCAGAACAATATCACCGACCTCCAGCAAGTCCGCATCGGCAAACTCGACGTGTTCAAAAGGGCCGCCCTCACGGATTTTTAACACCGCCAAATCCGTCTGCTCGTCCATAAGAACGATATCAGCATCAAATTCACGCCGGTCATTCAGCGCAACCCGGACTTCATCAGCGCCTTTGATCACGTGATGGTTGGTGATCACCGTTCCGTCTGCTGAAATAATCACGCCGGAACCCAGGGAAGATTCGACACGTTCACGTGGCTGGCCGAAACCACCGTTCGGTTGGCCGAAAAAGCGCCTGAAGAACGGATCGTCAAAGAACGGCGACACCTGCTGGCGCTGAACCACCTTGCGGCTCGCATAAACGTTCACAACGGCGGGTGCAACTTGCTTCACCAACGGAGCAAACGACAGCTTGATCTGGGCCGCGCTGTCCGGAACAAGACGCAAATCCTCCGGCGTCGGCTGTTGCGCCTGTGCCGATGCCGAACCTAGCCAGAACAAAGCCAACAGACCTGCGGCGACGGCTTTCCTGCCGGACCTAGCGCGTGTTCCCAACAGACCCATGAAAACTTCCCTTTTCCCGATTCTTTAATCTTCAAGATGCTTACACGGCAGATAGGGAAAAATGGAGGCAAATACAAAAAGAAAAGCCGCGGACCCTGCCCGCGGCTTTTCAACTTGTCATGAGTTTTGAAATCAGGCCGAGCGCACCTGATGCAGGAACTTGCGCACTTCTTCATCGAGATGCTCTGCCTGGCTGGCCATGGCAACAGCTTCTTCAGAGAAAGATGTCGCGGCGCCATTGGTCTGTTCGGACAGGGACGACACGTTCTGGACATCCTGAGAGACCTGAGACGTGCCGCCGGCAGCGCGCTGGGTGTTTTCGGCAATGCCTTGGGTCGCGTAGCTTTGCTCCGTGACAGCTGCGGCAACCTCGCTGACGGATTGGGTGATCTCGTCGATGGTCTTCTGGATGTCACCGATCGCACCGACCGCGTCATCCGTGGCACCGCGGATCGCATCAATCTGCTGCTGGATCTCGCCGGTTGCCTTGCCGGTTTGAGCGGCAAGGTCCTTAACCTCGGAAGCAACGACAGCAAAGCCCTTACCAGCTTCCCCTGCCCGCGCCGCTTCGATCGTGGCGTTCAGCGCCAGAAGGTTGGTCTGGTCTGCAATGTCACTGATGAGCGTGACAACTTCACCGATCCGGTTGGCCGCTTCTGCAAGCGACTTCACGGTGTGGTTGGTTGTCTCTGCCCGGCGGGTCGCATCTGCTGCGACGCTGGAAGACCGCTCGATCAGGGTCGAGATTTCCTGAATGGAGCTGGACAGCTGATCGGATGCTGCTGCAATGGATTCCACTTCAGACAGGGTCTCTTTCGACATCTCGGCTGCTTTGGACGACGTCTCGCCCGCGCTTTCGGTCATCTGGCGCATGTTGTTGGCAGATTCGCGCAAGGAAGCTGCAGACTGTGCCACCTTGTCGACCACTGTCCCGACGGTCGATTCAAAGTCGCCAGCAAGGCTTGCCAGCATTTCCTGCCGCTGCGCGGCCTGACGTTCTGCTGTTTCGGCCTGGTCTGCAGCGCGCTGCTCGTTTTCTTCGGCTGCGTTCTGACGGATCTGCAGAACCGCCCGGCCAATGTCACCGATTTCATCTTTCCGGCGGGCCGCGGTGATTTCGGCGTTGAGGTCACCTTGCGCAATTGCATTCAGCGCACCCACAAGCGTCGTCAGCGGCTTGGTGATGTTGCGGGAGAAGAAGATCGCAACAACAGCTGCAATGGCAATTGCGATCAACGACCATGTCACCATGGAGTTCCGCATGGCTGTGACACTGGCAAAGGTCTCTTCAACGGTCTTTTCAGCAACAACCGCCCACTGACGTCCCTGGAAGACCAACGGCTTTGCGACCGTCAAACGATCGACACCATCGGCTCCTGCTTCGATGCCGGCTTTTTCAACACCGTTGAGCGCAGACGCAACAACGGCTCCGCTGTTCATCTCATTTAGAGCTGTCGCACTATCTGAAAGCGGCTTGTTGGAAAGTGTGTATCCTTCGGCGTTGACGACATAAGCTTGGCCTGTCGTGCCAAGATCCGCGCGGGTGGAAACCACATTATCCAGCACCCCGGCATCAAGTCGGATGGCAACCACGCCACCAAAGGAGATATCACCAAAGGTATTCACGAAGACCGGAGCCGCCACGAACATTGACGCGGAGTTTCCGCCCGGCGCATAGACTTCGAAGTCGCTGACCGCAACCTGGCCTGCTTCAACTTCCTTGGCCATTTCGAAAGCGGTTTGTAGACCTGTGTTGCCGCCATCGACTTCGGTCACCGGAAAAAGAAACTCATCGCCCTTGGCAACCGAGTACATGACCAGGCCGTTCGGATCCATGAGGTAGACGTCGCCATAACCACCCTTTTTCCAGATGGAGGCGAAGGAGCCATGAATTTCGGAGTGGCGCCAGGAGTACATGGACTTGTGGTCATCGCCCATCTTTTGAGCGCGCTCTTCAGCGGTCGCACCAGCCTTGTAGTAGTCAAAGATTTCCTGGCGCTGCTTCTCCAGGTTCATGGTGGCGTTGGTCATGTTGACCAAGGCTTCCCCAATACCGGCGCCCGTCGCCACATTCACAATTTCATTCTCGATGGAAGCAAGACGCGCTTCCAGCAATGCCGACTTGGCATTGACGACCATACCGAGTTCGCCCTCTGCGGCTTCGCGCAGACCGTCTCTTGCATTGAAGAAACCGATCACGCCGACTGCGGTACATGCACCGATCGTCAGGAAAACCATGAGCGCCGGTATCAAAAATGACAAACGAATAGACGGCCATTTGCTGGCCTTGGATGAGGAAGCTGAGTGGGTCAAAGTAATTCTCCTGGTCCCCCCGCGAGACATATTGGAAAAACTACCCAACGACCGTTAAAGTATTGATAATTCGCGCGTTACAATTCCGCTTGCGACCTTGATTAAGCCCTTTGAAACAAAAAAGGCAGACCCGAAGGCCTGCCTTTTCGTGAACGTCATACGATCGACTTACGCTGCGTTTTCAGCCGCTTCTTCAGCTTCAACGCGAGCCCGGTCGTCTGCACCGCGTGCTTCCAGATCCCGGTCGACCAGCTCGATGACAGCCATCGGAGCGTTATCGCCATAGCGGAAACCAGCTTTCAGAACGCGGGAGTAACCGCCTTCGCGGTCCTTGTAGCGATCACCAAGCGTGTCAAACAGCTTCTTGACCATGGCAACGTCGCGAATCTGCGAGATTGCCTGGCGGCGTGCGTGAAGATCACCGCGCTTGCCCAAAGTGATGAGCTTGTCGATGATCGGCTTCATTTCTTTAGCCTTCGGCAGGGTCGTGACGATCTGTTCGTGCTTGATCAGCGACGCTGCCATGTTTGCGAACATAGCCTTGCGGTGGCTAGCGGTCCGGTTGAGCTTGCGGCCGGATTTACCGTGGCGCATGGCCCTCTCCTTTGTCTTTCAGGCAGTCCGCTCTTTGTGTGTTGAGCGCTTGCCCGGTTGCTCCGTTAGGACGCGTACGCCCTTAATACTGATGATCTTCGTAGCGCTTGGCGAGATCGTCGATGTTCTCAGGCGGCCAATTGGCCACTTCCATGCCAAGATGGAGACCCATCTGGGCCAGAACTTCCTTGATCTCGTTGAGCGACTTGCGGCCGAAATTCGGGGTCCGCAGCATTTCCGCTTCGGTCTTCTGAATGAGATCGCCAATATACACGATATTGTCATTCTTCAGGCAGTTTGCAGACCGGACAGACAATTCCAGCTCGTCGACTTTCTTCAAAAGCGCAGGATTGAACGCAAGTTCCGGGACAGTATCCTCGGCGACTTCGCGCTGCGGTTCTTCGAAATTGACGAAGATGGAAAGCTGATCCTGCAGAATGCGAGCGGCAAATGCCACAGCATCATCCGGCTTGACGGAACCGTCGGTTTCAACAGTCAGGGTCAGCTTGTCATAGTCAAGAACCTGGCCCTCACGGGTGTTTTCCACCTTGTAAGAAACCTTCTTGACCGGAGAGTAAAGGCTGTCGACAGGGATCAGGCCAATCGGTGCGTCTTCCGGACGGTTCCGGTCAGACGAATGATAGCCCTTGCCCGTGTTGACAGTGAACTCCATGCGGATTTCAGCGCCTTCATCCAGGGTGCAGAGCACCAGGTCCGGATTGAGCACTTCCACGTCGCCAACGGTCTGGATGTCGCCTGCGGTCACAACACCAGGTCCCTGCTTACGCACAACCATGCGCTTGGGGCCTTCACCTTCCATACGGATGGCGATTTCCTTAATGTTGAGAACGATGTCGGTGACATCTTCACGAACGCCGGGGATCGAGGAGAACTCATGAAGAACGCCGTCAATCTGTACAGCGGTAACAGCAGCACCCTGGAGAGAAGACAGCAGGATGCGGCGCAACGCGTTGCCCAAGGTCAGGCCATAACCACGCTCGAGAGGCTCGGCAACAACGGTCGCCAAGAAGCGCGGGTCATCGCCCGGCTTGATCTCGAGTTTGGTCGGCTTGATCAGTTCTTGCCAGTTTTTTTGAATGGTCACGTATTCGTCCCTTCGGCTATCCCGCCCGGGTCAATTCAATGCCGGGCAATTCTTTGCCATTTGGAGAAACAAGTACCTAAAGCTGGAAAGCCTTAGACGCGGCGGCGCTTGCGCGGACGGCAGCCGTTGTGCGGGATCGGCGTCACGTCACGGATGGACGTGATGAGGAAACCGGCAGCTTGCAGCGCACGCAGAGCAGATTCACGACCAGAACCAGGACCACGGACTTCTACTTCCAGGGTGCGCATGCCGTGTTCAGCTGCTTTCTTCGCAGCATCTTCAGCAGCAACCTGAGCGGCATACGGCGTGGACTTACGGGAGCCCTTGAAACCGAGTGCACCAGCGGAAGACCAGGAAATCGTATTGCCTTGAGCATCCGTGATCGTGATCATCGTGTTGTTGAATGTGGAATTCACATGCGCAACGCCAGAAGAGATGTTCTTGCGTTCGCGGCGACGCACGCGCGTCGTGTCTTTAGCCATTCTGTTATCCTTGTATTGATCTCGTCACTGCCGTAATTCCGGCAGCTCCACCACCAATCGCAAAGCGATCTTATTTCTTCTTACCTGCGATCGGTTTCGCCGGACCCTTACGGGTACGTGCGTTCGTGTGCGTCCGCTGACCACGAACCGGGAGGCCGCGGCGGTGACGCAGGCCGCGGTAGCAGCCAAGGTCCATCAGACGCTTGATGTTCATAGCAGTCTCACGTCGCAAATCACCTTCAACCATATAATCACGGTCGATGGTTTCACGGATCTGCAGGACTTCTGCGTCGGAAAGCTCGTTCACACGGCGGGCAGCGTCGATGCTGTTCTTTTCGACGATTTCCTGGGCGAATTTCGCGCCAATGCCGTGAATGTATTGAAGCGCGATGACAACGCGCTTGTTCGTCGGGATGTTAACGCCAGCAATACGTGCCACGTTGGTCTCCATGTCTTGCGGCCAATGCTTGCGCCTGACCGCGTTTCAAAAAGCCCCGCGTCCGGTGGAGTCCGGCCCTTGCAGGGTACGAATATGCCGGGCAAACCCGGCACAGAGAATGCCGGTCCCATGGGCATGGAACCGGCTCAACTGTAAGGTGAGCGCGTCGTGTAGCCGCTCTAAACCTTCTCGTCAAGTCCCTGAAGTACGGATTCGATAGAAGCCGTTACGTCATCGATTGCCTGCATGCCATCTATGACGGACAGGAGACCTGTTTTCTCGTAGTAGGGAACAACGACCGCTGTATCCCGGTTGTAAGCATCGAGACGATCCTTGAAGACTTCTGGGTCGTCATCCTTGCGAACCGGCTGGCCGGCAGCCTTGGCTTCTTCCGCCCGGTTGATAATCCGGCCGACCAGTTTGGTCTGATCAACGCGAAGCTCAATCACGGCGTTCAGCTTCAGGCTGTTTTCACTCAGCATGTCGTCGAGTGCTTCTGCTTGGGCCAACGTGCGTGGGAAGCCGTCCAGGATAAATCCCTTCTTGGCGTCGTCCTCTGCGATCCGGTCCCGGATGATGCCGACAACGATATCGTCTGACACAAGACCACCGGCGTCCATGACAGCCTTGGCCTGCAGTCCGACCGGGGTCTCCGCGGCGACAGCTGCACGCAACATGTCTCCAGTGGAGAGTTGAGGAATACCATATTTCTCAACCAGCCTTGCGGCCTGTGTCCCCTTCCCCGCTCCTGGCGGTCCAACCAGAATGAGCCTCATCTACGTTTCCCCCTAAGTTTCGATTTCTTCACCAGCCCTTCATATTGATGCGCCAGCAAATGACCCTGGATCTGCGATACGGTATCCATTGTCACGCTCACGACAATCAACAAGGATGTTCCACCGAAATAGAACGGAACGCCAGTCGCCGAAATGAGGAATTCGGGTAATAGACAAACGATGGTGATGTAAATCGCACCAACGACCGTAATCCGGGTCAACACGAAGTCGATGTATTGGGCGGTGCGCTCACCTGGACGAATGCCTGGAATGAAGCCACCGTGTTTCTTCAGGTTGTCAGCGGTGTCGCTCGGATTGAAGACAATCGCTGTGTAGAAGAAACAGAAGAAAATGATCATGGCTGCGTAGAAGACCATGAACAATGGCTGCCCATGTCCGAGCAGAGCCGTGATCGTTGTCAGCCACTCATTGCCGCCACCCGCATTGAAGCCGGAAATTGTGGCGGGAACCAAAAGCAGTGACGATGCAAAGATCGGCGGGATAACACCAGCTGTGTTCAGCTTGAGCGGCAGGAACGAGGTGTTGCCCTCGAACATGCGGTTCCCCATCTGGCGCTTCGGATACTGGATCAGAAGACGGCGCTGCGCGCGCTCCATGAACACGATGAAGGCGATCACGACAATGGCCAGGAGGATGACTGCCAGGATGATGCCGGTTGCCAGAGACCCCTGACGGCCCAGCTCAAGCGTCTGCACGATCGCGGACGGCAATCCTGCGACAATCCCCGCAAAGATGATCAGCGAAATACCGTTACCGATGCCGCGCGAGGTGATCTGCTCCCCAAGCCACATCAGGAACATGGTACCGCCAACGAGCGTGATCACGGTCGATGCACGGAAGAACCAGCCGGGATCGGTAACAACATTGGTGGCGCCCTCAAGACCAACGGCGATACCGTAGGCTTGGAATGCTGCCAGAACAACGGTTCCGTACCGTGTGTACTGGTTGATAACCTTGCGGCCCTGCTCGCCTTCCTTCTTCAGCTGCTCGAGAGACGGAACAACTGTCGTCATGAGCTGCATGATAATGGAAGCGGAGATGTACGGCATGATACCGAGGGCGAAGATCGCCATGCGCTCGACGGCACCGCCGGCGAACATGTTGAACATGCCAATGATACCGGACTGAGCCTGGTTAAAGGCCTGCGCGAAGGCTTCCGGGTTGATGCCGGGCATTGGAATGTAAGTGCCCAGTCGATAAACCAAAAGCGCCCCCAGCGTGAACCAGATGCGCTTTTTGAGTTCTTCAGCCTTGGCGAAAGCTGAGAAATTTAGATTTGACGCCAGTTGCTCGGCGGCCGATGCCATGCCCTACTCCGGTCAGATGCTTGCTGACAAATGGGAAAAGCCCAGGCTGTTAAGCCTGAGCTCCCAGAACGGCGACCTTGCCGCCCGCTTTTTCGATCGCTGCAACAGCGCCCTTGGAGGCACCGGCAACTTCAAAGGTCACTGCCGCGGTGAGTTCACCGGAAGCAACGAGGCGTACGCCATCGCGGACCCGCTTGACAACGCCAGCCGCCTTGAGCGCTTCGACGGTAACCGCCTCGGACGCGTTCAGCTTGCCGGCATCAATCGCTTGTTGAACACGGCCAATGGACACAGTGTTGAAGTCCTTGGCAAAGATGTTCGTAAAGCCACGCTTCGGCAGGCGGCGGTGAAGCGGCATCTGACCGCCTTCAAAACCCTTGATCGCCACGCCAGAACGGGACTTCTGACCTTTTACACCACGGCCACCGGTCTTGCCCTTGCCAGACCCGATACCGCGGCCAACGCGTGTGCGCTCGGAAGAGGCACCATCGTTGTCACGAAGTTCGTTGAGCTTCATGTCTTTTCTCCTCACCCCGTCCTTACGCGTTGTCTTCGACGACGCGAACGAGATGCTGGACCTTATTGATCATGCCGCGCACTTCAGGTGTGTCCTTCAGTGTGGAACGGCGGTGCATCTTGTTCAGGCCAAGACCGACGAGCGTAGCGCGCTGGTCCTTCGGACGGCGCAGCGGGCTGCCGATCTGTTCGACCGTAACAGTCTTTTCGGTGTTCGCCATGGAACTACCCCTCATTCAGCTGGTGGCTAGCGCCGCTAAGGTCAAGCCTCAGCGGCAGCCGGAGCCGCCTCATCGTTGTTGTCACGGCGCCGGGACTGCAACACAGAGACCTTGAGGCCACGGCGGGCAGCGACGGAGCGCGGGCTGTCTTCCTTGGTCAGCGCGTTGAAGGTCGCACGAACCATGTTATAAGGGTTGGATGTCCCCAAAGACTTTGCCACAACGTCCTGAACGCCAAGCGTTTCAAAGACCGCACGCATCGGACCACCTGCGATGATACCGGTACCGGCCGGTGCTGCGCGCAGCAGGACCTTACCAGCGCCGTGACGGCCTTCCACGTCGTGGTGGAGAGTCCGGCCTTCACGCAGCGGCACACGGATCATCGTGCGCTTTGCAGCTTCAGTTGCCTTCCGGATGGCTTCCGGCACTTCGCGTGCCTTACCATGACCGAAGCCGACACGGCCCTTTTGATCACCAACCACGACAAGGGCTGCGAAACCGAAACGGCGGCCACCCTTGACCACTTTGGCAACGCGGTTGATGTGTACGAGCTTGTCGACGAATTCGCTGTCGCGCTCTTCGCGCTCGCGATTTTCTTGTCTCGCCATATTATACGTCTTCCGTACTTAGGAGCGCCAACGGGCGCTGGTCAGAATTCAAGTCCACCTTCGCGGGCAGCATCGGCGAGCGCTTTGACACGCCCATGATACTGGTAACCGCCCCGGTCGAACACGACCTCCTTGACGCCTGCGGCAGCTGCACGCTCGGCGACAAGCTTGCCAACGGCTGCGGCTGCAGACACGTCGGCGCCCGTTTTCAGGCCGCCCTTCAGATCCTTTTCGATCGTAGAAGCGGAGACAATTGTATGTCCCTGCGCATCGTCGATGATCTGGGCATAGATCTGCTTCGACGAGCGGAAGATAGAAAGGCGCGGACGACCGTTCGCGGCTTTCTTGACTGAACGGCGCACGCGATCGCGGCGGCGTTCGAAAGCTTGTTTGCTATTCGCCATGATCTAGGTCCGTTACTTCTTCTTGCCTTCTTTGCGGACGATGAACTCGTCTGCATAACGAACGCCTTTGCCTTTGTACGGCTCCGGCGGGCGGAATTCGCGGATTTCAGCTGCGACCTGGCCGACACGTTGTTTGTCGGTGCCAGAAACGCTGATTTCCGTCGGTTTCGCACATTTGATCTCGATACCTTCCGGGATCGCATAGATCACATCATGTGAGAAGCCGAGTGCCAGCTGAAGGTTTTGACCCTGGACCTGAGCACGGTAACCAACACCAGTGATCGCGAGGTCTTTCTTGAAGCCATCGGTCACGCCGGTGATCAGGTTCTGAACCATGGTACGGCTCATACCCCACATGGAGCGAGCCGGCTTGGAGTCGTTACGCGGATCGATTTTGATCCCGTCATCAGTCATTTCGGCCAGAACGAGTTCGTTGAGCATGAAAGACTTTTCGCCTTTCGGGCCCTTGATCGTTACTGTCTGACCGTCGATCGATGCCGTTACCCCGCCTGGCACGGGGACTGGCTTTTTGCCAATACGAGACATTTGACCAACCTTGTCGTTGTTTTAACAGCGAGTATGCCGCGTCAGAAGACGCGACACAGAACCTCGCCACCTACGTTTTCGTCCCGCGCCTGATGGTCGCTCATGACGCCGCGCGGGGTCGAAATGATCGACACGCCCAGGCCATTAGAGACATGCGGGATGTTTTTCACCGACGAGTACACTCGGCGGCCCGGCTTGGATACGCGCTCAATCGTGCGGATCACCGGTTCACCGTCGAAATACTTCAGTTCGATTTCCAACTCGGACTTACCGCCCTCGTATTCAACCGTGGTGTAGCCACGGATGTACCCTTCTTTTGCAAGCACATCAAGTACGTGTGCGCGCAATTTAGAATTTGGTGAGCTGACCTTGTTTTTGCGACGCATCTGCGCGTTGCGAATCCGGGTCAGCATATCCCCCAACGGATCAGAAATTGCCATCGGAGTTTCTCCTTACCAGCTCGACTTAACCAGGCCCGGGATCTTACCCAGCGAGCCCAGTTCACGAAGCGCGATACGCGACATCTTCAGCTTGCGGTAGTAACCGCGCGGACGGCCGGACACTTCGCAACGGTTGCGAACGCGGTTCGGCGCGGAATTCCGCGGCAGTTTGGCCAGCTTCAGGCGGGCATTGAACTGCTCTTCAGGGCTCAAGGTATCGTCCTTGGCCATAGCTTTCAGAGCGGCACGCTTCTCGGCGTATTTCTTGACAAGCTTCTCGCGACGCTTGTTCTTTTCGACTGCGCTTTTCTTCGCCATCGTGTTTTCCTTCCTTGCCCGTTATTTCGTGAACGGGAAGTTGAAAGCACGCAGAAGCTCGCGCGCCTCGTCATCGTTTGGCGCCGTGGTGCAGACGATCACGTCCATGCCCCAGATCTGGTCGACTTTGTCGTACTCGATTTCCGGGAACACGATGTGTTCTTTGATGCCCATAGCGTAGTTGCCGCGACCGTCGAAGCTCTTCGGGTTCAGACCACGGAAGTCACGAACGCGCGGCAGCGCAATTGTGATCATGCGATCCAGGAACTCGAACATCTGCTGGCGGCGCAGGGTCACCTTGACACCAAGCGGCATGCCTTCACGAACCTTAAAGGTCGCGATGGATTTCTTCGCTTTGGTGATGACCGGCTTCTGACCGGCAATCGCTGCCAGATCTTCAGCTGCTGTACGCGCCTTTTTGGAGTCGCCTACGGCTTCGCCAACGCCAATGTTCAGGACGATTTTTTCCAGCTGCGGAACTTGCATAATGTTCTTGTACTGGAACTTTTCCTGAAGCTGCTTGCGCACGACTTCGTCATAATGCGTCTTGAGACGCGGTACGTTAGTGGTCTCAGCCATCGATCAGGTCTCCCGAACGCTTGGCCACACGGACCTTGGCACCATCGTCCTGCACCTTGAAGCCGACGCGGGTCGCCTTGCCGTCTTTCGGATCGGCCAGCGCGATGTTCGACAGGTGGATCGGTGCCTCTTTTGACACGATGCCAGCTTCCTGCGATTGGGTCTGCTTCTGGTGACGGCGGACCATGTTGATACCGCGTACCAGCGCCTTGTTGTCAGACGGCAGCATCTGGATCACTTCACCAGACTTGCCCTTGTCACGGCCGGTCAGCACGACCACCGTGTCGCCTTTTTTAATTTTCGCAGCCATCAGAGCACCTCCGGCGCGAGCGAAATGATTTTCATATGGTTCTTGGCGCGGAGCTCACGCGGCACCGGACCAAAGATACGGGTGCCGACTGGCTCCTTGTTGTTATTCACCAGCACGGCCGCATTGCGGTCGAACCGGATCACGCTGCCATCGGGACGGCGGATATCCTTAGCCGTGCGCACGACGACAGCCTTCATCACGTCGCCCTTTTTAACGCGGCCCCGCGGAATAGCCTCTTTCACGGAGACGACGATGATGTCGCCTACCTGGGCATATTTACGCTTGGAGCCGCCGAGCACTTTGATGCACATGACACGACGGGCGCCGGAGTTGTCGGCGACGTCGAGGTTTGTTTGCATCTGAATCATGACTGGCTGCCTTGTTCTTCTATCAGCGCACCGTTACGCGGGCGCCTGATGCTCACCTGACGGAGCGTGGTCACTGAGTAGTGACCACAGTCCAACGTTTGTTTTTCGAGATCGGCGCACACTCTTCAATCTGAACTGTGTCGCCAACCTTGTATTGGTTGCTTTCATCGTGTGCACGGTACTTTTTCGTACGACGCACAGTCTTTTTCAGCAGTGGGTGTGTGAAGCGGCGCTCCACATTGACCGTCACCGTCTTGTCATTGGCGTCGCTGACAACGGTGCCCTGCAGGATACGCTTTGGCATTGATCCGTCTCCTTATGCGGTCGCCGACACGCGCTTTTCGCGCATGATGGTCTGGATACGCGCGATATCACGGCGGATTTGCCGGACACGTGCAGTGTTTTCAAGCTGACCCGTAGCCTTCTGGAAGCGCAGGTTGAACTGCTCTTTCTTCAGGCCCTCAAGCTCTGAACGGAGCTCGTCGAGGGTCTTAGCCCGTACATCGGTCGCCTTCATGGCTGTCTCTCCTGGCCTGCCTTATTCGCCGATACGCTGAACGAAACGGCACTTGATCGGCAGCTTGGCAGCGGCAAGACGCATTGCTTCACGAGCAACGTCTTCCGACACACCGTCAATTTCGAACATGATCCGGCCCGGCTTGACACGGCAAGCCCAGTAATCCGGAGAACCTTTACCTTTACCCATGCGGACTTCAGCCGGTTTCGAGGAAACTGGCAGATCCGGGAAGATGCGGATCCAAACACGACCCGCACGCTTCATGTGACGGGTCATAGCACGACGGGCCGCTTCGATCTGACGAGCGGTAACCCGCTCCGGCTCCAGAGCCTTCAGACCGAATGCGCCGAAGTTGAGGTCAGTCCCCCCCTTCGACAAGCCGTGGATGCGGCCTTTGTGCTGCTTGCGGAACTTAGTGCGCTTCGGTTGCAGCATCGTTCTTCTCTCGTCTTTCTTATCTTACGAGCGGCAGGCAGCTTAAATTAAGCTGCGCGCTCGCGGCCCCGATCCCGGCGTCCGCCGCGATCACCCTGGTTGCCTTCGGAAGCAGCCGTCGCGCGGCGTTCAGACGCCATCGGGTCATGTTCCAGAATTTCACCCTTGAAGATCCAGACCTTCACACCGCACACGCCGTAAGCTGTGTGTGCGCTTGCAACACCGTAGTCGATGTCCGCACGCAGAGTGTGAAGCGGCACACGGCCTTCACGGTACCATTCGATACGCGCGATTTCCGCACCGCCGAGACGGCCGCCGCAGTTGATCCGAATGCCCTGTGCGCCCAGACGCATGGCGGACTGAACAGCCCGTTTCATGGCGCGGCGGAAAGCAACACGGCGTTCCAGCTGCTGAGCGATCGAAGCGGCAACCAATGTCGCGTCGATTTCCGGCTTGCGCACTTCAACGATGTTGAGATGCACTTCGGAGTTGGTGATTTCAGCAATCTTCTTGCGAAGACGCTCGATGTCCGCACCTTTTTTACCGATGACCACACCCGGACGACCGGAGTGAATGGACACACGGCACTTTTTGTGCGGGCGCTCGATAACTACCTTGGACACCGCCGCCTGCTTGAGTTCCTTCATCAGGTACTCACGAATGCGGAAGTCTTCGTGCAGAAGATCACCGTACTCGTTTTTGTTGGCGTACCAGCGGGAGTCCCAGGTGCGGTTGATCCCGAGGCGCATGCCGATCGGGTTAACTTTGTGTCCCATCAGGCACTCTCCTCAACTTCGCGCACAACGATGGTCAGGTTCGAGAACGGTTTCTCGATCCGGCCAACCCGTCCGCGTGCACGGGCCTGGAAGCGCTTGATGACAAAAGCCTTGCCAACGTGAGCTTCGGCAACCACCAGGTTGTCGATGTCCAGGTCGTGATTGTTTTCCGCGTTTGCAATCGCAGACATCAAGGTTTTCTTGACGTCCTGCGCAATGCGTTTGCGGGAGAATGTCAGGTCCGCGATTGCGGAACCGACTTTTTTACCGCGGATAGCAGCAGCAACGAGATTCAGCTTGCGGGGAGAGACGCGGATCATCCGCGTCATTGCCCGAGCTTCGTTGTCAGCGAGCACCCGCTCACGCTTCGGCTTGCCCATCGTTACTTCCTCTTCGCCTTCTTGTCGGCGCCGTGCCCGTAATAGGTCCGGGACGGTGAAAACTCACCGAACTTGTGACCAATCATCTCTTCAGACACCTGCACCGGAACGTGCTTCTGACCGTTGTAGACGCCGAAGGTAAGACCAACGAACTGCGGGAGGATCGTCGAGCGGCGGCTCCAGGTCTTGATGACCTCGTTCCGGCCGGCCTCGCGGACCTTCTCCGCTTTCTTCAGCAGATACCCGTCGACAAACGGACCTTTCCAGATCGAACGTGCCACGATCCTGTCCCTTACTTCTTACGCGCGTGGCGGGAGCGGACGATAAACTTATCAGTCTGCTTGTTCTTCCGCGTGCGCTTACCTTTGGTCGGTTTACCCCAAGGAGTAACCGGATGACGGCCGCCGGATGTCCGACCTTCACCACCACCGTGCGGGTGGTCGATCGGGTTCATGGCAACACCGCGAACGTGCGGTTTGATGCCCAGCCAGCGGGAACGGCCTGCCTTGCCGAGGTTCACATTGGAATGGTCCGGGTTGGACACAGCGCCAATGGTTGCCATGCAAGTGCCGAGAACACGGCGCTGCTCACCTGACATCAGGCGAAGCGTTGTGTAACCCTGATCACGGCCGACGATCTGAACGAATGCACCGGCAGAGCGAGCGATCTGAGCGCCTTTGCCCGGCTTCAACTCGATGTTGTGCACAATCGTACCAACCGGAATGCGCGACAAAGGAGCGGCATTGCCCGGTTTCACGTCAACGTTTTCACCGGCGACAACTGTGTCGCCTTCGGACAGACGCTGCGGAGCCAGGATGTAGCTCAGCTCGCCGTCTTCATAACGGATCAGAGCGATGAATGCGGTCCGGTTCGGATCGTATTCCAGGCGCTCAACCGTTGCCGGCACGTCCCACTTGCGACGCTTGAAGTCAACAAGCCGGTAAGTCCGCTTGTGACCGCCGCTGCGGTTCGGAGACGTGATGCGTCCAGTGTTGTTCCGGCCGCCCTTTTTAGAAAGGCCTTCGGTCAAGGTCTTGACCGGCTTGCCCTTCCAAAGACCGGCGCGGTCAACCTGTACAAGCTGACGGCGGCCCGGGGACGTCGGATTGAATGTCTTAAGTGCCATTTTTCTTAAGTCCCCGCCTTAGAGCCCGGTGGCCACGTCGATAGCGTGACCTTCCTGAAGCGTTACGACGGCCTTCTTGAAGTCAGACTGGCGGCCAAGACGTCCGCGGAAGCGCTTCACCTTGCCCTTGCGGACAAGAGTGTTGACTGCCGTGACCTTGACGCCGAACAGAGCTTCGACAGCGGCCTTGATTTCCGGCTTGGTTGCATCGTTGGCAACCTTGAAGACAACCTTGTTCTCTTCAGAAGCCATCGTCGACTTTTCGGTGATTACCGGGCCGACGATTTTGTCGTAGTGAGGAAGATTGCTCATTTAAAGCGCTCCTCAAGTGCGGACACCGCAGCTTTCGTCAACACAAGGGTGTTGGCGCGCAGGATGTCGTAAACATTGATGCCCTGAACCGGCAACACATCCAGATGCGGAATATTGCGGGACGCCAGTGCGAAGTTGTTGTCAACTTCAGCGCCGTCGATCACCAGAGCGCTGGTCAGGCCGAGCTTGTTCAGCTGGGACTTGAGGGCCTTGGTTTTCGCTTCAGCAGCCTTTGCATCTTCAACAACAACAATGCTGTCTGCCTTAGCTTTCGCTGACAGAGCATGCTTCAGGCCGAGCACGCGGACTTTTTTCGGCAGGTCATGGCCATGATCGCGGACGACCGGACCAAACGCCCTACCACCGCCGCGGAACTGCGGAGCCTTCTTGTTGCCGTGACGCGCGCCGCCGGAACCTTTCTGGCGCACGAATTTCTTCGTAGAACCAGTAACTTCCGAACGACCAAGCGTCTTGTGGGTACCCGCCTGGCGCTTGGCAAGCTGCCAGCGCACAACGCGGTGGATCAAATCGGTGCGCGGATCGAGACCAAAGATCTCGTCAGACACCGTGATCGAACCGGCCGCCCCACCTTCGAGGGTCTTGACCTGGAGTTCCATCACTCACTCTCCTTCCCGGCAGCCTCAGCCGCTTCGGACGCCTTAAAGGCACCCGGGACCGGAACGTTTTCCGGCAGCGCCTTTTTGATCGCGTCGCGGACCTGGATCCAGCCGCCTTTGGCGCCCGGAACAGAGCCTTCGACCATGATCAGGCCACGCTCAACATCAGTGCGCACAACCTTGAGGTTCTGCGTGGTCACGCGGGCATCGCCCATGTGACCGGCCATCTTCTTGCCCTTGAACACGCGGCCCGGGTCTTGACATTGACCGGTAGAACCGTGTGAGCGGTGCGAGATCGAGTTACCGTGCGATGCACGGCCACCACCGAAGTTGTGACGCTTCATAACACCGGCAAAACCCTTACCGATGGAAGTTCCTGTCACGTCGACAAACTGGCCTTCGACGTAGTGGTCAGCGGTGATTTCCGCACCAACGTCGATCATGTTTTCCGCAGAAACGCGGAACTCGACCACCGTCCGCTTCGGCTCAACCTTTGCAACAGCAAAGTGACCGCGCAGTGCCTTCGGCGTATTCTTTACTTTACGGGTACCGGCACCGAGCTGCAGTGCGTTGTAACCGTTCTTTTCGTCAGTCCGGTGGGCTACCACCTGGCAGTTTTCCAGCCGCAATACTGTGACCGGAACATGTTCGCCTGCATCGTTATAGATGCGGGTCATGCCCACTTTCTGAGCGATCACTCCAGAACGCATGGATGTGTCCCCTTCGCCTCGCCTCAGAGCTTGATTTCGACGTCGACACCAGCGGCCAGGTCGAGCTTCATCAGCGCGTCCACGGTTTGCGGTGTCGGGTCAACGATGTCGAGAAGGCGCTTGTGTGTGCGCATCTCGAACTGATCGCGGCTTTTCTTATCGATATGCGGGCCACGAAGCACGGTGTACTTCTCGATCCGCGTCGGCAGCGGCACGGGACCCCGTACCTGTGCACCGGTCCGCTTGGCCGTATTGACGATTTCCTTAGTGGAAGCGTCGAGAATACGGTGGTCAAAAGCCTTCAGGCGGATCCGGATATTCTGACCGTTCATTGTTGTTGTTCCCAATAAGACTGGCGGGCCTGCCCGCATTCACTTGTACTAAGGTGCCAGCAGGCCCGGCTGTCGATTATTCGATGATTGAGGCTACGACGCCGGCGCCGACGGTGCGGCCACCTTCGCGGATCGCAAAGCGCAGACCGTCTTCCATGGCGATCGGCACGATCAGCTCAACGTCGACAGAGACGTTGTCACCCGGCATCACCATTTCCGTACCTTCCGGCAGATGAACAACACCCGTCACATCCGTTGTGCGGAAGTAGAACTGCGGACGATAGTTGGTGAAGAACGGCGTGTGACGGCCACCCTCTTCCTTCGTCAGGATGTAGGCCTCAGCCTTGAACTTCGTGTGCGGGTTAACAGAACCCGGCTTGCAAAGAACCTGGCCACGCTCGACGTCTTCACGGGCAACACCACGGATCAGAGCACCGATGTTGTCGCCTGCTTCACCGCTATCCAGCAGCTTGCGGAACATTTCAACGCCGGTAACCGTTGTCTTGGTGGTGTCCTTGATGCCGACGATCTCGACTTCTTCACCAACCTTGACGATCCCGCGCTCAACACGGCCAGTCACAACAGTACCGCGGCCGGAGATCGAGAACACGTCTTCGATCGGCATCAGGAACGGCTGATCCTTCGGACGCTCAGGCGTCGGGATGTAGTCGTCAACAGCTGCCATCAGCTCACGGATTGCGTCACGACCAATGGCGGCATCGCGGTTCTCGACAGCTGCCAGAGCAGAGCCCTTGACGATCGGAATGTCGTCGCCCGGGAACTCGTAGGAAGACAGCAGTTCACGGATTTCCATTTCGACGAGCTCAAGAAGCTCTTCGTCGTCGACCTGGTCAACCTTGTTCATGAACACGACAAGTGCCGGAACGCCAACCTGACGCGCAAGCAGGATGTGCTCACGGGTCTGCGGCATCGGGCCGTCAGCTGCAGAACACACCAAGATCGCGCCGTCCATCTGGGCAGCGCCGGTGATCATGTTCTTCACATAGTCGGCGTGGCCCGGGCAATCAACGTGAGCGTAGTGACGGTTTTCCGTCTCATACTCAACGTGCGCCGTGGAGATGGTGATGCCGCGTGCCTTTTCTTCAGGCGCGCCGTCAATCTCGTCATATGCTTTTGCAGTCGCACCGCCAGCTTCAGCCAGCGTCATCGTGATTGCAGCGGTCAGCGTCGTCTTGCCGTGGTCAACGTGGCCAATCGTGCCAATGTTGACGTGCGGCTTGTTGCGCTCAAACTTTTCCTTCGCCATCGGAGTACTCCGTTTCTCTAATTCTTAATTAATTCAAGAAGTTGGGGTCAGGCGTATTTCGCCTGAACCTCTTCGGCGACAGCCTGCGGCACCTGCTCGTAGTGATCGAACACCATCGAGTATTGAGCGCGGCCTTGAGACATGGAACGCAGGTTGTTCACATAACCAAACATGTTGGCCAGCGGCACCATTGCGGTGATGACAGTCACGATGCCCCGGTTCTCCGTACCCGCGATCTGACCGCGGCGGGAGTTCAAGTCACCAATCACGTCACCCATGTAATCTTCAGGGGTAACAACCTCGACCTTCATGACCGGCTCAAGGAGCTTAGGTCCAGCCTTGGCAATACCTTCGCGGAAACCGGCACGGCCCGCGATCTCGAACGCAAGGACCGAGGAGTCAACATCGTGGTAGGCACCATCGGTGAGTGTTGCCTTGATGTCGAGCATCGGGAAGCCGGCCAGCGGGCCAGACGACATGACGCTTTCGATACCCTTGCTAACGCCCGGAATGTACTCTTTCGGAACGTTACCGCCGACAATCTTGCTCTCGAAGACAAAGCCTTCGTTCGGCTCTGCCGGTTCGATCGTGATCTTGATACGGGCGAACTGACCGGAACCACCAGACTGCTTCTTGTGGGTGTAGTCCACATCTGCAGATTTTGTAATGGTCTCGCGGTATGCAACCTGCGGCGCACCAATGTTCGCCTCAACCTTGAATTCGCGCTTCATGCGGTCGACAAGGATGTCGAGGTGCAATTCGCCCATGCCGGCAATGATGGTCTGACCAGACTCTTCGTCGGTCTTCACCCGGAAAGACGGATCCTCAGCAGCCAGACGGTTCAGGGCGAGGCCCATCTTCTCCTGGTCGCCTTTGGTTTTCGGCTCAACCGCGATCTCGATAACCGGCTCAGGGAATTCCATCCGCTCCAGGATAACCGGCTTTAGCGGATCGCAAAGCGTGTCGCCTGTTGTGGTGTCCTTCAGACCGGCGATCGCAACAATGTCGCCAGCATATGCGACGTCGATGTCTTCACGCGAGTTGGAGTGCATCTGCATCATGCGGCCGACGCGCTCTTTCTTATCCTTCACGGTGTTCAGCAGGGACACACCCTTGTTCAGAACACCGGAATAGATACGGCAGAACGTCAGGGAACCAACGAACGGATCGTTAGCGATCTTAAATGCCAGAATGCTGAGCGGCTCTTCATCAGAAGATTTACGCTCGACTTCGCCTTCGGTCTTCGGATCGATACCCTTAATAGCCGGAACCTCGACAGGGCTCGGCAGGTAATCAACAACTGCATCAAGAAGCGGCTGTACGCCTTTGTTTTTGAAAGCAGAACCGCAGAATACCGGAACAAAGTCACCGTTGATTGTGCCCTTGCGGATCAGCTGCTGGATCTTCTCGAAAGACGGCTCTTCGCCTTCCAGATAAGCTTCCATTGCTTCTTCGTCGACTTCGACAGCTGTCTCAATCAGAGCATCACGCATTTCCTGCGCACGGTCTGCAAGTTCAGCCGGAATATCGACTTCATCCCAGGCAGCACCGAGGTTCTCAGACTGCCAGATCAGCGCCTTCATCTTCAGCAGATCAACAACACCGGCAAATTCGCTTTCAGCACCGATGTTCAGCTGCATGACCAGCGGCGTTGCACCAAGACGGGACTTGATCATCTCGCAGCAGCGATCGAAGTCTGCGCCGAGCTTGTCCATCTTGTTGACGAAAATCATCCGCGGGACGTTGTACTTGTCGGCCTGACGCCAGACAGTCTCGGTCTGCGGCTCAACGCCGGCGTTTGCGTCCAGAAGAGCAACCGCACCGTCAAGAACACGCAGGGAGCGCTCGACCTCAATGGTGAAGTCAACGTGGCCCGGGGTGTCGATGATGTTCAGGCGCTTTTCATTCCAGAAAGCGGTTGTCGCAGCAGAGGTGATCGTGATGCCACGCTCCTGCTCCTGCTCCATCCAATCCATGGTGGCAGCACCGTCATGAACTTCGCCGATCTTGTGGCTCTTGCCAGTGTAGTAGAGGATCCGCTCGGTGGTGGTCGTCTTACCAGCATCGATGTGAGCCATGATGCCGAAGTTACGGTAGTCCTCGATTTTATGCGTGCGCGACATAGCGTCAGCCCTTCAAAGTCGAAATTACCAGCGATAGTGCGAGAATGCGCGGTTGGCGTCAGCCATCCGGTGCGTGTCTTCGCGCTTCTTAACTGCGGTACCACGATTGTTTGCCGCATCGAGCAATTCGCCGGACAGACGATCAACCATTGTGGTTTCGTTGCGGTTGCGCGCAGCTGCGATCAACCAGCGGATTGCGAGCGCCTGACGGCGTTCGGTCCGAACCTCAACCGGAACCTGGTAGGTCGCACCACCAACGCGGCGGGAACGAACTTCCACTTGCGGCATTACGTTCTCAAGAGCAGCGTGGAACACTTCGATCGGGTTCTCGCGGGTCTTGTTCTCGACCACGTCGAATGCACCATAAACGATGCGTTCTGCAGTGGATTTCTTGCCGTCGTACATGATGGAATTCATGAACTTTGTGACGACCATATCCCCGAACTTCGGATCCGGGTTGATTTCGCGTTTTTCGGCGCGGTGACGACGGGACATCTAATGTGCTCCTTACTTCGGCCGCTTCGCGCCGTACTTCGAACGACGCTGCTTACGATCTTTGACGCCCTGGGTATCCAGAACACCACGGATGATGTGGTAGCGGACACCCGGCAAATCTTTCACACGGCCGCCACGGATCATTACAACCGAGTGCTCTTGAAGGTTGTGGCCTTCACCCGGGATATAACCGATGACTTCGAAGCCGTTGGTCAGACGGATTTTCGCCACTTTACGAAGAGCCGAGTTCGGCTTCTTCGGAGTGGTTGTGTATACACGGGTGCAAACACCACGCTTCTGCGGGCAGGCCTCCATGGCCGGCACTTTGTTCCGCTTCGGCGGATCTTTCCGCGGCTTGCGGATCAACTGGTTGATGGTCGGCATTCTGTGCCCTTTACCTTGTCCATCCAAAAACTTTTGTGCAACTGCAGTCCCCCGCTGACGCCACATGTGTTCAAACATGCAGAATCGCGCCCGCGCGCTCCATTTGGAGCGGCCGGCGCTGCGAAAAACCAGAGGACCACGAGTTGCCTCGCGGTCATGCAATCGACGCGTATTCGCCTATATGACCCGGCAGCGTTTAAGAGGACTATGTCCTGCGCTTTCGTAAAGCGCTGGAGGGTTCGCTCTTACCGCCTGCCCTTGGGATGCGCGGAAATTACTCAGATGCACCCTTTGCGTCAAGTGATTTATTGGAAATTCCGCATTTCTGCAAAACCGCGGAAATCCCGATCATTTTCCATCGCCAAACCGGGTGCGATTGTAACATTATTTCTTCATACCGACTTCTGATGTTCGTTTGTAACTTGGGGAAGTTATCGCGCGATTCCGAACGATGAATCAATCGTTAAGCAGGTGATTCAAATCATGCCAATCTTCGCGGTTTTCTCAACACAAGAAGGCCGGCATGTCGTTTTGCGCCCTGATTCCATCCCATGCATGCCTGCCATGCGCATACTCATTGACCCAACATTGGACAAGGCCCCATAGAGGGGGCCCAAATGTTTCCAAGCTACGGCCTTGGGCATCAGTGGAAGCCAGAGGGAAATGAAATCAAACAGAGCGATTATCGACGCTGCGAGACCTCGCAAACCGTCGATTGAACTTGGACCCAGGCACGTGTCCCGCACCTGGGTGTTTAGTTACATTCCGGTTCCGGCTTATGCCGCAGCGACAGAATCAAGGAAGGTGTCGACCTCACCGCGGAGCTTCTCGGCATACTCTGCGACTTCATCAGCGCCGCGCAGAACGACAAGCGATCCGTCGTCGGTCTCTCGGGCAGAGGCCACCACCATCTCCATTTCGGATCTGGCGGATTTGGTCTGCTCAACTGCCGATACCACACTTTGAGCAATCGACTCTGTTGCTGACTCCTGTTGAGAGATAGAGGCGGCAATCGCCGTAGTGAAATTGCGGACTTCCTCGACACGAGATGTGATCTCGTCAATTGCGGCCACCGCTTCATTGGTGGACCCCTGGATGTCGGCAATCTGGTTGCTGATTTCTTCAGTGGCTTTGGCGGTCTGTGTCGCGAGCTCTTTCACTTCAGCTGCAACAACGGCAAACCCCTTGCCCGCCTCCCCGGCCCGTGCGGCCTCAATGGTTGCGTTCAAGGCCAAAAGATTGGTTTGCTCGGCGATCGCCTGAATAAGCGTGACCACCTCACCGATCTTGATCGCGGCATTGGACAGGCTGGTCACCCGCTGGCTGGATTTGTTCGCAGCTTCCGTCGCCCCTTGTACGCCCTCCGTGGTTTTGGAAACCTGCGAGTTGATTTCGCGGATGGCGAAAGTGAGCTCCTGCGCCGCGGCAGCTGTTGTCTCAATACTGCCGTTGGCCGAGTCCGCTGATCCGCTGGCTCCGGCCGCCCGCTCTGAAGATGCGCCTGCAAGACCCGACAATTCAGTCGCCGTCGTCCTCACAGTTCCGATCCGGTCACCAACAGCGGTGAGCAAATGGGACACATTTTCCCGGAACCGCGACACAAGCCCCTCCACCAGATGCTGGCGGCGGCTTTGGGCATCTGCCGTCTCCGCAGCTTCACGGGCAAGTCGCTGTTGTTCAAATATCCGGTCCCGGAAAGCTGCAATCGACCGGGCCACTGTCCCGATCTCGTCCTTGCGGTCCGCATCGGTGAACTGGATCTCGGTGTCCCCGGCTGCAAGCGCTTCGGCTTCCTGAACCGTCCGCGCGAGAGGCTTTGTAATTGACTGGATCAAGAAGTGGGAAGCGATTGCGAGCAGCAGAACGAACCCAAGAGCGATCCCGGCAAGCCAAACAAGGTTCTTTTGAAATGCCGCTTCAATGTCGTCCACGTAGGCTCCGGTCCCGATCACCCACTCCCAAGGCTGGTACATTATCACATACGCAGTCTTGCCTGCCAGATCGTCAGAATTCGGCCGGCGCCAAACGTAATCATGAAATCCACTGCCCTGGCTCTGCACAATGTCATAGAAAGTCGGCAGACTGGACGACCCGAAATCACGAATGAGATCCTGAGAAGTCATACCCTCCAGATCCGGGCGTGCCGGGTGCATGATCAGAGCGTCGCCGCGCAGGTTGATGAAGAGATAATTGCCATTGTCATAACGCATTCCGCGGACCGCCTCCTTGGCGAATTCCTGCGCCTGCTCTTCTGTGAACTCTCCGGCTATGCTCCGCTTATGATAACTCTCTATCGTGCTCGCCGCCGCATTGACCAGATGGGTCAGGCCAATCCGCCGCTCCGCATACGACCGGTCACGATCCTGGTAAGCCGCCGCGCCGAGGATCCCGATCAAGCAAAGAACCACCAACCCCATGAGCATACCCAATCGCATGCCAACAGATATTCTAGAAAACATGTGCAACCTCCAAAATACAATTCAGGGTTTAGTGTTTTCCAGTTGTGTAAACGAAAAGTGGATATTTGTCGTAAGACAACTCAGAATATAAATAAAATAAGCCTCCGCTTTTGACAGCGGAGGCAAAACACTAGGACAGATAACAATACTATTTAATTGTCCTAAAGGAACTACCTACCCCATGTCTTAGTCGGCAAGCGTGACAATTGCCACGTTTCCGGACAGAGCATCATGATAGGCACCTTCATAGATCGGTTCATCAGGTTCACCATCGATGACACCGATCTGATCCAGTTCAGCTTCCGTGAACCCTTGCGATGACAGAGCTTCCAAGGTCTTGCGAACGGCATCGTCATCATCTGGTGCCATCAAAAATGCGTGGATCGTGATCGCGGCATCCGGCGAAGTGTCTTCATCCTTCCAGACGCGGCCGATAACGATGTACACCACCGGATCCATTTCAAGGTCATTGTCATTCATGAGGGCAGCCCTCCTTATCTCGTTCGATACGAGAAAGGCCGCCCGGAGGCGGCCTTTCATGATGTGACTGATGCCGAAGCTTATTCTGCAGCGCCGGTCATGTCTTCCAAAAGGCCTTCTGCGGCACTTTCCGAAGACTGAGCCCGCTGCGCTTCCTGAATCAGGTCGTCGCGATGCGATGCAATCTTGCGGATCCGTTTCATGACCCCGCCGGTACCAGCCGGGATCAGACGGCCAACAATGACGTTCTCCTTGAGGCCGACCAGTGGGTCGGTCTTGCCGTTGACCGCAGCGTCGGTAAGAACGCGGGTCGTCTCCTGGAAGGAGGCGGCAGAGAAGAAAGAGCGTGTCTGCAGCGACGCCTTGGTGATCCCGAGAAGGACAGGAACGCCCTTTGCGGGGTCACGAGCGTTATCGACGGCTTTGCGGTTTGCCTCTTCAAAGTCGAGCTTGTCGATCTGTTCGCCGGAGAAGAACTCCGTTTCGCCTGGATCGGTGATCTCGATTTTTTGAAGCATCTGACGAACAATCACTTCAATGTGCTTGTCGTTGATGGTCACGCCCTGCAGACGATAGACTTCCTGGATTTCGTTGACGAGATAGGCGGCAAGTGCCTCAACGCCCTTAACAGCCAGAATGTCGTGCGGTGCCGGGTTGCCGTCGAGGATATACTCACCCTTTTCAATGGCATCGCCTTCCTGGAGGTGGAAGTGCTTGCCTTTCGGGATGAGGTATTCGACGGGCTCGGCGCCCTCCTCTGCCGGATCGATAATGACACGGCGCTTGTTCTTGTAGTCGCGGCCGAAGCGGATCGTACCATCGATTTCTGCGATGATCGCATGATCCTTCGGACGGCGAGCCTCGAACAGTTCCGCAACGCGCGGCAGACCACCAGTGATATCTTTGGTCTTGGCGCTTTCCAGCGGAATACGTGCGAGCACGTCACCGGCCTTCACGGAGGCACCCGGCTGAACCGAGAGAACTGCGTCCACGGACAGCATCAAGCGGGCATCGGATCCACGCTGGTTTTTGGCAACGGAACCTTTGGCGTCCTTGATGACAACCGCCGGCTTGAGATCCGCGCCACGCTGCGAAGAGCGCCAGTCGATGACGACACGTTTGGTGATACCGGTTGCCTCGTCGGCGGTTTCCTGAACAGAAGCCCCGTCAACCAGGTCCTCAAAGTCCACGACACCATCAACTTCGGCAAGCATCGGACGAGTGTACGGATCCCATTCAGCGATCCGCTGACCGCGTTTGACCGCGTCACCTTCATCAACATGTAGCTTGGAACCGTAAGCAACCCGGTGAACGGCACGCTCATTGTCGTCGCTGTCGATGACAACGATGGACATGTTGCGGACCATGGCAATCAGGTTGCCTTCACTATCGCGCTGGACCGAACGGTTCCGGATCTTGATCGTTCCATCGACGTTGGACTCGATGAACGAGCTGTCGACAACCTGCGCCGTACCACCAATGTGGAACGTCCGCATGGTTAGCTGGGTGCCCGGCTCACCGATCGACTGTGCGGCGATAACGCCAACAGCCTCGCCCATGTTCACCGGAGTACCACGTGCAAGGTCACGGCCATAACAGGTCGCACATACACCGGTCTCGGTTTCACAGGTCAGGACTGAACGGATCTTGATCTGCTGAACTTTTGCAGCTTCAATCGCATCTACGTCCTTCTCGTCGATCAAATGTCCCTTCGGAACAATTATTTCGCCGGTGGCATTGTTATGCACGTCTTCCGCAGTTGTCCGGCCGAGAACACGCATGCCCAGAGAGGCAATGACGTTACCCGCGTCGACGATCGGCGCCACGGTGATGCCGCGCTCAGAGCCACAATCCGGTTCAAGGATGATGGAATCCTGAGCAACGTCCACGAGACGGCGGGTCAAGTAACCGGAGTTCGCAGTCTTCAACGCCGTATCGGCAAGCCCCTTACGGGCACCGTGGGTGGAGTTGAAGTACTCGAGAACCGAGAGACCTTCTTTAAAGTTCGAGATGATCGGGTTCTCGATGATGGACCCGTCCGGCTTGGCCATAAGACCACGCATACCGGCCAGCTGCTTCATCTGCTGGGGCGAACCACGCGCACCGGAGTGGGACATCATGTAAACCGAGTTCATCGGCTTCTGGCGTCCGGTTTCCTCATCGATCTGGACCGCCTTAATGCGGTCCATCATCTCGTCAGCGATCTTGTCGGTACATTTCGCCCAAGCGTCGACAACCTTGTTGTACTTCTCGCCCTGGGTGATCAGACCGTCATTGTACTGCTGCTCGTATTCGGTTGCGAGCGACGCGGTTTCCCCAACAAGCTTCTGCTTGGTGTCCGGGATGACCATATCGTCCATACCGAAGGAGATGCCGGCGTTACAGGCGTTCTTGAAGCCGAGCTGCATGATCCGGTCACAGAAGATAACCGTCTCCTTCTGACCGCAGGCACGGTAAACCGTGTCGATCATCTTGGAGATGTCCTTCTTGGTCATCAGCTTGTTGGCAACATCGAACGGTACTTCGTGATGCTTCGGCAGAAGTTCCGCGATCAGCATCCGGCCCGGCGTCGTCTCGAAGATATCGGAAATCGGGTTGCCTTCAGCATCTACCGACCGGAAACGGCCTTTGATCTTCGTGTGCAGCGTGATGACCTTGTTGGCCAGCGCATGGTGGATTTCACCGATATCGGAGAAAGCCATGCCCTCGCCCGGCTCCTTCTCCGCCATGATCGACAGATAGTAGAGACCGAGAACAATATCCTGCGACGGAACGATGATCGGGCCACCGTTTGCCGGGTGCAGAATGTTGTTCGTGGACATCATCAGCGTCCGCGCTTCCAGCTGTGCTTCGAGCGACAGCGGAACGTGAACCGCCATCTGGTCACCGTCGAAGTCAGCGTTGAACGCGGAACAAACGAGCGGGTGCAGCTGGATTGCCTTGCCTTCGATCAGGGTCGGTTCGAACGCCTGAATGCCAAGACGGTGAAGCGTCGGCGCACGGTTCAAGAGAACCGGGTGTTCGCGGATCACCTCATCCAGGATATCCCAGACTTCCGGACGCTCTTTTTCAACGAGCTTCTTCGCCTGTTTGACAGTTGAAGAGAAGCCCTTGGCGTCGAGGCGCGAATAGATGAACGGCTTGAACAGCTCAAGCGCCATCTTCTTCGGCAAACCACACTGGTGCAGCTTGAGTTCCGGACCCACCGTGATGACCGAACGGCCGGAATAGTCAACGCGCTTACCGAGGAGGTTCTGACGGAAGCGGCCCTGCTTGCCTTTCAGCATGTCGGACAGCGACTTCAGCGGACGCTTGTTGGCACCGGTGATGACGCGGCCGCGGCGGCCATTGTCGAACAGGGCGTCAACGGACTCCTGAAGCATGCGCTTCTCGTTCCGGATGATAATGTCCGGAGCACGCAGTTCCATCAGGCGGCGCAGACGGTTGTTCCGATTGATCACACGGCGGTACAGATCATTGAGATCCGACGTTGCGAACCGGCCACCATCGAGCGGAACGAGCGGACGAAGATCCGGGGGGATGACCGGAACAACGGTCATGATCATCCACTCCGGGCGGTTGCCCGATTCCATGAAGGCTTCAATGACCTTAAGGCGCTTGGCGAGTTTCTTCGGCTTCAACTCAGTCGTTGCTTCAGCAATTTCCTGGCGGAGTTTTTCAGACTCGCGCTCAAGATCCATCGACATCAGGATCTCGCGGATCGCCTCTGCACCGATCATCGCGGTGAAGGCGTCTTCGCCATACTCGTCCTGAGCAGCAACGTAGTCTTCTTCAGACAGAAGCTGGTGCTGCTTGAGCGGGGTCAGGCCCGGCTCCAGAACGACATAGTTTTCGAAGTACAGAACGCGCTCCAGATCCTTCAGCGTCATGTCGAGCAGCAAACCAATGCGGCTCGGCAGGGACTTCAGGAACCAGATGTGTGCCACCGGAGCTGCAAGCTCGATGTGGCCCATGCGTTCACGGCGTACACGGGAGAGCGTGACTTCAACGCCACATTTCTCACATATTACGCCTTTGTATTTCATGCGCTTGTATTTGCCGCAAAGACATTCGTAGTCCTTGATCGGGCCAAAAATGCGCGCGCAGAAAAGACCATCACGCTCCGGCTTGAACGTCCGGTAGTTGATGGTTTCCGGCTTTTTGATCTCACCGAATGACCAGGACAAGATTTTCTCCGGGCTTGCCAGAGAGATCTTGATATTGTCGAAGGTCTGTGCGGGAGCCTGCTGATTGAACAGGTTCATGACCTCATGATTCATGATCCATCTCCTTCGATGCTCGGCCGGGAGGTAAGTGCTCCTTACCTCCCCCAAACCGGCATTTCAGTCTAAAGGGGTCCGTTGCCGGGGTTATTCTGCAGCGTCTGCAGTTTCTTCCTCGCCAATCGCGGGTACATCGGTACGTTGAAGTTCAACGTTGAGTCCCAGGGACCGCATTTCCTTCACAAGCACGTTGAAGCTTTCCGGAATACCCGCCTCGAAGGTGTCGTCACCGCGAACGATGGCCTCATAGACCTTCGTACGTCCGGCAACGTCATCCGACTTGACCGTCAGCATTTCCTGCAGCGTGTAAGCTGCACCGTAAGCTTCAAGAGCCCAGACCTCCATTTCCCCGAAACGCTGGCCACCGAACTGCGCCTTACCACCAAGCGGTTGCTGGGTGACGAGCGAGTACGGACCAATCGAACGGGCGTGGATCTTGTCGTCGACCAAGTGGTGAAGCTTGAGCATGTAGATATAGCCCACGGTCACCTTGCGGTCGAACTCTTCACCGGTCCGGCCGTCGAACAACGTCGACTGACCGCTGGTGTCGAAGTCCGCGATCTTCAGCGCATCAACAACATCAGGCTCACGGGCACCGTCGAAGACCGGCGTCGCAATGGACACGCCCTTCTTCAGCTGCTCGGCCAGTTTCACGACACCTTCGTCGTCAAACTCCTTGACCGCATCACCCTTCATGTTGTCGCCGTAGATCTCAATGACCTTGCCACGAAGCTTCTCGATCTCACCGGTCTTGCGGTACTCATCGTACATTTCGCCGATGCGCAAGCCCATGCCGCGGCAGGCCCAACCCATGTGGGTTTCAAGGATCTGACCAACGTTCATGCGCGAAGGAACGCCGAGCGGGTTGAGAACGATGTCGACGTGCGTGCCATCTTCCAGGAACGGCATGTCTTCACACGGGTTGATCTTGGAGACCACGCCCTTGTTACCGTGACGGCCGGCCATCTTGTCGCCCGGCTGAAGCTTGCGCTTCACGGCAACGAAGACCTTGACCATCTTCATGACGCCTGGCGGCAGTTCATCACCGCGCTGCAGCTTCTCGACCTTGTCGATGAAACGCTGCTCGAGACGCTTCCGGCTGTCGTCATACTGACCGCGCAGAGCTTCGATCTCGGACATGAACTTCTCGTCCTCACTGGCAAACTGCCACCACTGAGAACGCGGGAAGTCGTTGAGAACGTCCCCGGTCAGCACAGTGTCCTTCTTGAAGCCCTTCGGACCAGCAACCGCAGTCTTGTCCATCAGCATCTCGGCCAGACGGCCATAAACGTTGCGGTCAAGGATTGCCTGCTCGTCGTCGCGGTCTTTTGCAAGACGTTCGATTTCTTCACGCTCGATCGCCATCGCACGTTCGTCTTTTTCAACGCCATGGCGGTTGAAAACACGAACTTCAACGACAGTCCCGGAAACACCCGGCGGCAAGCGCAGGGACGTGTCGCGGACATCAGAGGCTTTTTCACCGAAAATAGCACGCAGAAGTTTTTCTTCCGGCGTCATAGGGCTTTCGCCCTTCGGTGTGATCTTGCCGACGAGGATGTCGCCCGGATGAAGCTCGGCACCGATGTAAACGATACCTGCCTCGTCGAGATTCTTCAGCGCTTCTTCAGAAACATTCGGAATGTCACGGGTGATCTCTTCCGGTCCAAGCTTGGTATCACGTGCCATCACCTCGAACTCTTCAAGGTGGATGGAAGTGAAGACATCGTCAGACACGATGCGCTCGGACAGGAGGATGGAATCCTCGAAGTTGTAACCGTTCCATGGCATGAACGCGACGAGCACGTTCCGGCCGAGTGCCAGATCACCGAGATCGGTGGACGGACCGTCGGCGATGATATCGCCTTTGTGGATCCGATCACCAACCCGCACCAGCGGACGCTGATTGATACAGGTGTTCTGGTTGGAGCGCTGGTACTTCTGCAGGCGGTAGATGTCGACACCTGACCGGCCCGGATCCAGCTCTTCAGTTGCCCGGATAACGATACGGGTCGCATCGACCTGGTCAACAACACCTGCGCGGCGGGCACCGATCGCAGCACCGGAATCCCGGGCCACGACAGACTCCATACCAGTGCCGACGAACGGCGCTTCAGCGCGCACCAGCGGCACGGCCTGACGCATCATGTTCGAGCCCATGAGTGCGCGGTTCGCGTCATCGTTTTCCAGGAACGGAATAAGCGATGCCGCAACCGACACGAGCTGCTTCGGCGAAACGTCCATGAGGTCGACCTTTTCGGACGGGACCATCATGTTTTCACCAGCGTGACGACAGGTGATCAGCTCAGTGGTAAACCGGCCTTCGTCGTCATACTCGGCGTTGGACTGCGCAACATAGTGTTTCGCTTCTTCCATAGCCGACAGGTAGACAACTTCGTTGGTAACGGTGCCGTCTTTTACCTTGCGGTACGGGCTCTCGATGAAGCCGTACTTGTTCACACGGGCGAACGTTGCGAGAGAGTTGATCAAACCGATGTTCGGACCTTCCGGGGTCTCAATCGGGCAGATACGGCCATAGTGTGTCGGATGAACGTCGCGGACTTCGAAGCCTGCGCGCTCACGGGTCAAGCCGCCCGGTCCAAGAGCCGAGAGGCGGCGCTTGTGGGTGACTTCCGACAGCGGGTTTGTCTGGTCCATGAACTGCGACAGCTGGGAAGAGCCAAAGAATTCACGCACAGCAGCTGCGGCCGGCTTCGCATTGATGAGATCCTGCGGCATCACCGTGTCGATCTCGACAGAGCTCATCCGCTCCTTGATCGCACGTTCCATACGCAGGAGACCGACGCGGTACTGGTTTTCCATCAACTCGCCAACGGAGCGAACACGGCGGTTGCCCAGGTTGTCGATGTCGTCGATGTCACCCTTGCCGTCGCGCAGTTCCAGAAGCACACGGATCACTTCAAGGATGTCTTCCTTGCGCAGGACCCGAACGGTGTCTTCTGCATCCACATCAAGACGCATGTTCATCTTCACGCGGCCAACCGCGGAAAGATCATAGCGCTCATCGTCAAAGAAGAGCGACTGGAACATCGCTTCGGCCGTGTCGATGGTGGGCGGTTCACCCGGACGCATCACGCGGTAGATGTCGAACAGCGCATCTTCACGGGACTCGTTCTTGTCAACATTCAGCGTGTTGCGGATGTAAGGACCCGTGTTGACATGATCGATGTCCAGGATCGTCAGATCGTGATAGCCGCGATCAACCAATTCTTCCAGCAGTTTGCCGGTGATTTCGCCACCTGCTTCCGCGTAGATTTCACCAGACTGTGCGTCGACGATATCTTCGGCAAGATACTGACCATGCAAGTCTTCATCGGTGACTTTGAGCGCGGTCACGCCCTTTTCACCCAACTGCTTGATTGTGCGCGCAGTGATCTTGCGGCCACCTTCCACAACCACGTCGCCGCTGTCGGCGTCGATCAGGTCATAGGACGCCTTGGTGCCCTTAAGGCGCTCGCCGTCGAACGGCATGCGCCAGGAACCGTCCTTCTGACGGGTATACTCAACCTGCTTGTAGAACGTGTTGAGAACTTCCTCACCGTCCAGGCCAAGCGCCATCAGAAGAGACGTTACCGGGATTTTGCGGCGGCGGTCGATACGCGCATGCACAATGTCCTTGGCGTCGAACTCGATGTCGAGCCAGGAACCGCGGTACGGGATCACACGTGCGGCAAACAACAGTTTGCCGGAGGAATGGGTTTTGCCCTTGTCATGATCGAAGAACACGCCCGGAGAGCGGTGCATCTGAGACACGATCACGCGTTCTGTACCGTTTACAATGAACGTACCGTTGTCGGTCATGAACGGCATGTCGCCCATGTAGACATCTTGTTCCTTGATGTCTTTAACGGACTTCGCACCGGTATCTTCATCGACGTCAAACACGATGAGACGCAGGGTAACCTTCAGCGGCGCTGCAAAGGTCATGTCCCGCTGACGGCACTCATCTACGTCGTATTTTGGAGCTTCAAATTCGTAGGAAACAAATTCCAGAAGGGAAGTGCCCGCAAAATCAGAAATCGGAAATACGGACTGGAAGACCGCTTCAAGGCCTTCATCTTTGCGGCCGCCACCCGGCATCTCATCAACCTGAAGGAATTGGTCATAAGAGGCTTTTTGCACCTCAATGAGATTGGGCATCGCCGCGACATCGCGGATAGATCCGAAATATTTGCGGACCTTTTTGCGACCGTTGAACGTTTGGGTCATTGTCGCTCCTCGTATCGGCAGGAAAACGGCTTCCCGAAACGCCCCTTGTCCAATCGGGCCGCAGCCCGGGCGCTTCGGAAAACCGTCCACCAAACAAGGTCAATCTTCTGTGCAAATGCGAAGAATCGACCGGATTTTGGATCTAGGGACCTTACCTGAATACGTCTCAGGAAAAACAGACCTCTAGTGGGACGTTTGCCCCGGAAACGGGTCAAACCCGCCGGGGCGAAAACCGGTCCCGGGAACCCCCGGGACCGTATAAGGCGTTTCCGCCTTAATTACTTCAGCTCGACAGAAGCACCAGCTTCTTCCAGCTTCTTCTTCAGCTCTTCAGCTTCGTCCTTGGACACTGCTTCCTTGACCGCTTTCGGAGCGCTTTCGACGAGCTCTTTAGCTTCTTTCAGGCCAAGACCGGTGATTGCACGGACTTCTTTGATGACGTTGATTTTCTTGTCGCCAGCAGATGCCAGAACAACATCAAATTCAGTCTTTTCTTCAGCAGCAGCAGCTTCACCACCACCAGCAGCGGCAGCAACTGCAACCGGAGCAGCAGCAGAAACGCCCCACTTCTCTTCAAGAAGTTTGGACAGTTCAGCAGCTTCCATAACGGTCAGTGCGGACAGTTCTTCTACGAGCTTTTCAAGATCAGCCATTTTTCAGTACCTTCAGTTCGAACCAGTGTTTGGGTTCATTAGACAGTGTTTGGGGGCGCCTTATGCGGCCTCGTCCTTCTTGGCGTACGCGCCGAAGACGCGGGCGAGTTGCCCGGCCGGTGCGTTGACAACCTGCGCAATGCGCGTTCCCGGTGTCTGAATCATGCCAACCAGCTTTGCACGCAGCTCGTCGAGCGACGGCATTGTGGCCAGAGACTTGACCCCTTCCGGGTTCAGGTTTGTCGTTCCAAGAGCACCACCAAGGATTTCCAACTGAGTGTTGGCCTTGGCGAAATCGACAGCTGCTTTCGGTGCTGCAACCGGATCGTCGGAATAGACGAGTACGGTCGGGCCCTGGAGCAGGTCGGAGATGTGCTCAAGGTCAGTGCCTTTGAGGGCGAGTTTCACAAGGCGGTTTTTTGCGACTTTTACAGAACCGCCGGCTTCACGTACTGACGACCGCAAGGCCGTCATTTGTGCAACCGAGAGGCCTGCATAGTGCGCGACGACAACGACGCCGGTGTCAGCCAGCTCGGCGTTGAAGGATGTCACGAACTCTTGCTTTTCCGCTCTTTCCACTTGCCTTCTCCATTTGATGGCGAAATTCGCCACCGGTTTACCTTGCCGCCTGTGCGGTGGTCCCGAACCCGGAACCGCCTGCATAGACGACGCTCAGGGTCCTGTCCCCTCACCTGCACTTAAAAAAGTGTCGGCAAGGTCTGGTTCGAACCGGTTGCCCGCGTGCCGCGGAAAATTCGGTTCTCACCCATCTATGCAGGCCTTTATCGGCTTAAGCCAGTTTCCCGGCACCTGCAGTCTCGGACAGGGCAATCCGGCGGCGAACCGCCGGATCTATTCAGCCCAAAGGCTGAAACTTGTATTCAATCCGTGTAGACCGGATTATTCGCCAGCAACGCTCGCGATATCGACTTTAACGCCCGGGCCCATCGTAGAGGACAGAGCAACGCGCTTCATGTAGGTGCCTTTTGCGCCCGTCGGCTTCGCCTTCTGGACAGCATCGAACAGGGCCTTGATGTTCTCCGAGATCTTGTCTTCAGAGAAAGACACCTTGCCAACACCGGCGTGGACGATACCGGCTTTTTCGACACGGAACTGAACAGCGCCGCCTTTCGCGTCGTTGACAGCCTTGGTGACGTCCGGGGTCACGGTGCCTACTTTCGGGTTCGGCATCATGCCGCGCGGGCCGAGGACCTTACCGAGACGGCCGACCAGCGGCATCATGTCCGGAGTTGCAATGACGGTATCGAAATCGATCTTGCCGCCCTGAACTTCCTGAACCAGCTCTTCTGCGCCAACAATGTCTGCGCCAGCAGCTTTTGCTTCTTCAGCCTTGTCGCCGCGCGCAAACACTGCAACCTTGACGCTCTTACCGGTTCCGTTCGGCAGAACGCATACGCCGCGAACCATCTGGTCAGCGTGACGCGGATCGACGCCCAGGTTGATCGCAACTTCAACGGTTTCGTCGAACTTGGTCTTGGAGCGACCCTTTACGAGGCTGATGGCTTCGTTCAGGGAGTACAGCTTGTTACGGTCGATACCTTCACGCGCTGTAGAAATACGTTTTCCAACCTTCGCCATGATCTTACTCCGTTACCTCGAAGCCCATGGAACGGGCGGAGCCTTCAACCATAAGCATTGCTGCATCGATGTCGTTGGCGTTCAGGTCCTTCATTTTGGCTTCAGCGATTTCTTTCACTTGAGCCTTGCTCACGGAACCGACGGTGCCGCGGCCTGGAGTGGACGAACCCTTCGGCAGCTTGGCAGCTTTCTTCAAGAAGAAGCTGACCGGAGCTGTCTTCACTTCAAACGTGAAGGACTTGTCGGAGTAGTAAGTAATCACGGTCGGGCACGGCGCACCCTTTTCAACATCCTGGGTCTGCGCGTTGAACGCCTTACAGAACTCCATGATGTTCAGACCACGCTGACCAAGTGCCGGCCCGATGGGCGGGGACGGGGTCGCGGAGCCTGCCGGCACCTGAAGCTTCAGGAAGCCTTCGATCTTCTTCGCCATTGTTCTCTCCAATTATACATGGCCAAACGGCAATTTGACCATCTGGGAGTTGGTGGTGTGGCCCGTTGGAGCACCCGGCGAAGAGTGCATGAACCTGCCACCGACTTCATTCCGGATAGTTCATATCCGGCACTCAAGCTGCCCCGCGGGACAGCAAACAGTCAGAGTTTGTCAACCTGACCGAATTCCAATTCAACTGGCGTTGCCCGACCGAAGATGGACACAGCCACCTTGAGGCGCGCGCGCTCGTCATCGACCTCTTCCACGAGACCAGAGAAGGACGCAAACGGACCGTCAGACACACGAACCTGCTCGCCAACTTCAAAGCTGACGGACGGCTTCGGCCGATCAACGCCTTCCTGAACCTGGTTGATGATCCGCAGAGCCTCTTTCTCCGGGATCGGCATCGGCTTTTGATCCGCGCCCAGGAAGCCGGTAACTTTCGGCGTGTCCCTGATCAGGTGGAACGCTTCGTTGGTCATGTCCATCTTCACCAGGACATAACCCGGGAAGAACTTGCGCTCTGCGTCAACCTTACGGCCGCGGCGCACTTCCACAACTTTTTCCATAGGAACGAGAATTTCCTCGAACAGATCGGACAAACCTTTCTGTTCGGCCTTTTCGCGAATGGACTCGGCGACCTTCTTCTCGAAATTCGAATAGGCGTGCACAATGTACCAGCGCTTGGCCATAGATCTCAGTTCCGTTTGTTGTTCTTGTCTTTAGACAGACCAGCGGCTAATTAACCGCCAACCCCGAGAATGTAACCGATGCCAAGGCTCATCAGCTGATCCGCAACGAGAAAGAAAATCGACGCGATCATCACCATGATGAACACCATAACGGTGGTCACAGCTGTTTCCTTGCGCGTCGGCCACGTCACCTTGGACGTTTCGGAGCGCACTTCTTGGATGAATTTAAAGGGATTGGTCTTCGCCATTCCGATTCCGGTCCGTTAAATGCGAGTGGGCGCGCAGAAAACTCTGCGCGCCTCACTCGAGGAAACTGTTTAAGCCCTCGAGGCCAATTAATCAAGAGCAAAAGTGGCAGGGGCAGCAGGGTTCGAACCCGCGACCTACGGTTTTGGAGACCGTCGCTCTACCAGCTGAGCTATACCCCTTCAGATGATCCCTCTACAGGATCTGCTCCTGATACGCTTCAAACACATGGTAATCAAGTGATTTGAAGACAAGATTGCCGGGCCGGAGCCCGGCAATCAAAAACTCATCTTATTCGATGATTGAGGCTACGACGCCGGCGCCGACGGTGCGGCCACCTTCGCGGATCGCAAAGCGCAGACCGTCTTCCATGGCGATCGGCACGATCAGCTCAACGTCGACAGAGACGTTGTCACCCGGCATCACCATTTCCGTACCTTCCGGCAGATGAACAACACCCGTCACATCCGTTGTGCGGAAGTAGAACTGCGGACGATAGTTGGTGAAGAACGGCGTGTGACGGCCACCCTCTTCCTTCGTCAGGATGTAGGCCTCAGCCTTGAACTTCGTGTGCGGGTTAACAGAACCCGGCTTGCAAAGAACCTGGCCACGCTCGACGTCTTCACGGGCAACACCACGGATCAGAGCACCGATGTTGTCGCCTGCTTCACCGCTATCCAGCAGCTTGCGGAACATTTCAACGCCGGTAACCGTTGTCTTGGTGGTGTCCTTGATGCCGACGATCTCGACTTCTTCACCAACCTTGACGATCCCGCGCTCAACACGGCCAGTCACAACAGTACCGCGGCCGGAGATCGAGAACACGTCTTCGATCGGCATCAGGAACGGCTGATCCTTCGGACGCTCAGGCGTCGGGATGTAGTCGTCAACAGCTGCCATCAGCTCACGGATTGCGTCACGACCAATGGCGGCATCGCGGTTCTCGACAGCTGCCAGAGCAGAGCCCTTGACGATCGGAATGTCGTCGCCCGGGAACTCGTAGGAAGACAGCAGTTCACGGATTTCCATTTCGACGAGCTCAAGAAGCTCTTCGTCGTCGACCTGGTCAACCTTGTTCATGAACACGACAAGTGCCGGAACGCCAACCTGACGCGCAAGCAGGATGTGCTCACGGGTCTGCGGCATCGGGCCGTCAGCTGCAGAACACACCAAGATCGCGCCGTCCATCTGGGCAGCGCCGGTGATCATGTTCTTCACATAGTCGGCGTGGCCCGGGCAATCAACGTGAGCGTAGTGACGGTTTTCCGTCTCATACTCAACGTGCGCCGTGGAGATGGTGATGCCGCGTGCCTTTTCTTCAGGCGCGCCGTCAATCTCGTCATATGCTTTTGCAGTCGCACCGCCAGCTTCAGCCAGCGTCATCGTGATTGCAGCGGTCAGCGTCGTCTTGCCGTGGTCAACGTGGCCAATCGTGCCAATGTTGACGTGCGGCTTGTTGCGCTCAAACTTTTCCTTCGCCATCGGCGTCGCTCTCTGTCCAGTACTCGGTTCAGTCGATAAGGCTCGCGCGGGCGGCTGATTGACGCCTCGAACAGAGCCCAAGCGGCAAACAACTTCCCATAAGAACTTTTCAGGATTTCCGGGCGAAAGAGCCTTCCGTTCCGGACACTCCGATCAGGCCCATGATGGAGCGGGTGAAGGGAATCGAACCCTCGTCGTCAGCTTGGAAGGCTGCTGCTCTACCATTGAGCTACACCCGCACAACGAGGAAACGAGACGATGGTGGAGGAGGTTGGATTCGAACCAACGTAGGCATAGCCAACGGATTTACAGTCCGTCCCCTTTAGCCACTCGGGCACTCCTCCATCTCGTCCTGCTTCACGCCGAAGCGATCAGGATGGCTTAACCGAAGAGCCCGCCCGGAAGGGGCGAGCAATCCCGTGGCGCGTGTTATGCAGATGCGGACCTGACCTGTCAACGCTGATTTTGAAAAGAAACGAACAAAATCAACCCGGGACCGAAAACCTTGGACCCAAGCGCACCAGAACCGCTCGCAATTCTAAGAACATTATGACACCAATCAGAGCGAAACCTCCAAGGAATTCGCCGTTTTCTCGTGATCTGAGTTGCAACAAGCCCCTACCCTGTGGACAACTTTCTCCGTCCAATCGGGGTCTGAATTGTTCGCGGCGCAAGTCATTACAAGGCATATTCAACCGGCGGCATGAGAGCACCGCTTCAGATTCTGTAAAATTGGAGGCCAACCAATGCTCAAGGTTTGGGGCCGCAAAACATCGTCCAATGTTCAGGCACTCATGTGGTGTATTGGAGAGCTCGGCCTGGAGTATGAGAGATCCGACATAGGCCATAGCTTCGGGGGAACAGATACAGAAGCTTTCCGGCGGCTTAATCCAAACCAGACGATCCCCGTTCTTCAAGACGCAAACGGCCAAACGATTTGGGAGACTGGGGCCATCTTAAGATATCTGGCGGACAGATATGGGCCCGAGAGTTTCTGGCCGGAACAACCGCAAGACCGCGCGCAGGTCGACATGTGGGCGGAGTGGTCCAAGATCACCATCGCGATGGCGTTTACGGCACCGGTTTTCTGGCGGGTGGTTCGCACACCTCGGGAAGCCCAGGATTGGAACCAGATCCGAAGGGCAGTTGCGGCACTTGAATCCAAACTCGAAATCGCCGAGCAGCGGCTGACGAACAATCCCTTTCTGGCTGGTCCCGACTTCACATTGGCGGACATCCAGTTCGGCCACATTCTCTATCGGTACTACGACATCGATATCGATCGCGCGGATCTGCCCCGTTTGAAACGCTATTATCACCGGCTCACCGAACGCATCGCTTTCCGCGAGCACGTGATGGTGTCATACGAGGATCTGCGCGAGAGTTGACCGAAGTCGGGCAGAACCTCCTCGCTGCTTCCATGCGATGGCACGACAGGATCATTGCGGCGCTTATCATTATGTTGTAGCTACAACATATGAACACTTCGCTCGACGACATCGATTTTCATGAGATGGGCCGCCTATGTCTCGGCCACTCGGTCCGCCGGACGGCCAATCTGTTGACCCGTCATTTCAACCGCTATCTCGCGCCGCTTGGACTGGAGATCACGCAGGCGCAACTCATGGCGGTTATTGCCAGTGGGGATGCCCTCTCCTCCTCCGACATCGCCCGTTACCTTGGAATTGACCGCTCGACCCTTGCCCGCAACCTGAAGCCGTTAGAGGCCGCCGGCTTGATTGAACGGCACAAGCTCGGCGGCCGAAAGGTAGCATCACGCCTGACCGACAGGGGCGTCACTCTAACTGCAGAAGTTCATACTGCCTGGGAACAGGCCCAGCGGGACCTGACAAATGAACTCGGCACGGAAATGGCGGATGCCATTCGCGGTCACTTGTCGGGCTTGAGAAAAACCGTTCGTGTACTCGAAACCGTTGCCAAACAGCCCCCTGCGGCCCCCGGGGGACATCTTCCTAGATAACCGGATCCCCCAAAATCATTCTTTTCAAGGACTGTTCTATGACCACAGCGCAAACCGTAACGGAAAACGGCAAAACCTATCAGTTCGACGCTTTGCCGAAGGAGCAGGTGGCGGGCATCTCCGGAATGGATGTTTTCAAGCTGATGCTCGATGGTCAGCTGCCGGCTCCGCCAATCATGCTCCAATCCAATATCCGTTTGAAGGAATTTGATCATGGGCGTGCGGTCTTCGTCGGTCAGCCGGAAAAGCAATTCCTCAATCCGCTGGGCACAATTCATGGCGGCTGGATTTCCACGATCCTGGACAGTGCCCTCAGTTGCGCAGTTCACACCTGCCTGGAACCCGGCGAGTTCTACACAACCACATCCCTGACAGTGAACATGGTCAGGCCTTTGATGCCAGGCAGCGGGGAAGTCACGTGCGAAGGGCGCATTGTCCATCGCGGCTCCCGGCTGGCAACATCGGAAGGCGAGTTGAAAGATGCCCGCGGCAAGCTGATTGCTCATGCGACGGTCAGCTGCATGATCTTTCCCAATCCTGCAGCCTCTTCCCCTGGACGCTGATTGGCGCTAGAGCATGCAAAATGACCGACGATAATAAACCTGCATGGAAAACTCAGCGCCACGGTTCCGGCAACGCCCAAGGCCGCTTTTCTAAAACCAAGGGCAAACCGGGACCACGCCGTCCCGGTTTGCCTCCGGAAGGCCCCGTCTTGCTTTATGGCCTGCACACGGTGGAAGCAGCCTTCGCCAACAAGGATCGCAAGCGCCTGAAACTCTATGCAACGGAGAATGCAAAGAACCGTCTGCAAGAGCGCGGCGTTGTTATAGATGTTCCGGTTGAGGACAAGCGCCCCAAGGAACTGGACCGGATGGTCACCAAGGACGCCGTCCACCAGGGCATGATCCTGGAAGCGGATCCACTGCCCGCCTATGGCGCGGAACACTTAAAAGGCGCCCGGCTGATTCTGGCCCTGGATCAGGTCACCGATCCGCACAATGTCGGTGCGATCCTGCGCTCTGCTGTCGCCCTGGACGCCGATGCCGTCGTGACCACAGAACGCCACGCCCCGGAAGAAGGCCCCGTTCTTGCTAAATCCGCCTCGGGCGCACTCGATATGATCAAGCATGTGCGGGTGAAAAACATGGCCCGCTTCATAACAGAAATGAAGGAGCAAGGCTTTGGCTGCATCGCGCTGGACAGCGATGGTCACGCGAGCCTTGAAGACACCGACTTCACCGACAAGACCGTTCTGGTCCTCGGGTCGGAAGGAAAAGGTGTGCGACAAGGCGTGCGCGAAGCCTGCGGTCTCCTGGCCCGGCTCGACATGCCCGGCGAAATCCGCTCGCTGAATGTGTCCAACGCTGCCGTACTGTCACTTTATGTGGCACGGCAGAAGATGGGGCTTTAGGCCCCACTCACCGCCTCAAAACCTTCAAACTTCGGCGGGCCCGCATAAAGATCCCTATTGCTGCCGGCATTCTTGTGCGCATCCCGGAATTGTTCTGATTTGGTCCAGGCGAGGAAGTCGTCTTTACTGTTCCAGATCGTATGCGACGCATATAAAACGGTTTGACCGTCCTCGCCTTCCGGGCCTTTCAGCAAATGAAAGCTCTTAAAACCATCCAGCTCGTGAAGACGGGTTTCCCGGCCTGTCCACACAGCTTCAAAAGCCTCCTCCTGGCCCTTTTTCACTGCAAACCGGTTCATCGCGAGATACATGGCGGCATTCCTTCTTCGAATTTCTTCCGCCAATAATTATGAGTTTTAAACTCATATTACCAGTGCTGATTTGTCCACTTACTCAAATCTCTGAGGCAGTGTGGCCAAAAGAAAAAGGGCAGACGAACCCGCCTGCCCCAGCAATTACCTGCGATTACACAAACGCAAAATCATCCGACCCCAGAGACGACAATGCCACATTTTCAAGGGTGATCACGGTGTCCGCATCATAAGTGATCACGGTGTCCGCACCAATCTGTGCGGCAGCAGCCAAAACAGAGGCAGCAAAGGAAGCAACGCAGATCCAAAATGTTTTCCACAAGGCGATCGGCTTTTAGCATGCAATATCGGCGACTTAGAAACAAATTTGCCGTGAAAATCAAAAAATGGATCGCCCCCTCTAGACATCCAACCGGTTTCTGGTAGAAGCCCTCCCCAGCGCCGGTATAGCTCAGTTGGTAGAGCACGTGATTTGTAATCTCGGGGTCGCGGGTTCGAATCCTGCTGCCGGCACCACTTTCCCCAAAAGTTTAGTGTTACCTCTCTTCGCATCTGTCTGCTTGTACCAGCACTGTGGACGCAATGTTTCGCTTTCAATACATCGCTGTTTAACAAAATTATATATTAAACAGTTGCCGCATACCGGAGCGGTCAAAGCTTATCTTCGACCGAGAATCCATCAGGTTTGTCCGGTTAGCGCCGGTACCGCCAGCCCTTGTCAACGGTCGTCATCCACGATTTTCGCCTCGGCGAAACAAAACGATGAGCATGATGAAGATATTCTCAAGTGCCTGGGTTACGCGTTTTTCAGAAATAGAATCCGATCACCCGGTGTAGATCAAACATAGGCAGGCCGCGCTCATCCATCGAAAAAGACCGCACCGGATCGTTCCAGCTTTGCCGCATCAGATGACTTCATAACCATATTGGGCGGCGCTGTCCGTCAACTGTTCCCAGAGCGAAATCGCGAAGCTGCGTGGCAGCAACAGATTGAACCCGTGCTCATCACGCCAAAGCGTGATCCCAATATGGTGAAAGGCGCTGGACGCCACGGATCCCGTCGGAAATGCGGTGTCAGACAAATTGACCGGCAGGAAGTTGTTCAACAAATGGGTTGCGTTGGGGCCGTTTAAATTCATCCAAGTTCTCGACGATGACAGGTCGAGAACCACCCCATCTTCGATCGCCAGGGATATGCGGTTTTGACGGTCATCCCTGCTGATCAGCCACCACTTTAGCGGTTCGATCCGCAAGAGCGTTCCCTTTGCCCCCTGTGCCATCATTCCCGGGCCAGGCGCGGTTTCGGTGCCCGCCAAACGAGCGGCCTTTGCCCCGGCTGGCTTCCAGGTTTCAGGCCAGGCAGCAATCTGGAGCAGCGAAAACCTTGTCACTTCGGAGAAGGTTACGCCAATCCCATCGCTTGTTCCGACCTTGCCAAGCGGCAGCTGGCCCTTCAAAGCGGATCTCCACTCAGCCATGCATTCTTTCTCCAGTGGGATCGAACATGTGCGGGGACACAATTTCTACATCAACGTTTCCTGTGCGAACCGGATCGGCGGCGACCACTGTCTTGTCTTTCCAGGCTTCGGCCCCGCCCGTGATGTAGCCGATACCGATCCAGTGCCCCAGCGCAGGCGAATGGGTTACACCCGTAATCCAACCCGTGCCGAAGCCGGATACTTCGTCGGCATCACAAAGGACAGCTCCGCCCTTGAACGTCTGGCTGCGGTCTTTTGGAAAAATCCCGACCAGCTGCGGACGATCTTCGCGCATCAACTCCGGCCTTTGACGCAAGGCACTGCCGATGAAAGGCTTTTTTGTGGACGCCATCTTGCCGAGACCGGCATCATCAATGGTTACGCGGCCATCCAGTTCGGCACCGGTGACGTGGCCTTTTTCAATGCGCAACGTGCCCAGCGCCTCCAGGCCATAAAGGCAGCCGCTGCGGGCTTCCGCAGCTGGCCATAGAAGATCCATCATCGCTTCACCGTAACCGGCTTGCAAATAAAGCTCGTAGGCCAGTTCCCCCGAAAAACTTATCCGTGCGATCAAGGCCTCAACGCCACCTGACAGCATAACCCTTGAAACGCCCATGAACGGCAGCGCTTCATTGGAAATGTCCGCGCCTTGCTCCAGGCAGGCGGCAATCGTCTCGCGGGATTTCGGTCCGGAAACAGAGACACCCGCCCATTGATCGGAGACGGAGCTGACATGCACCTTCAGATCGGGCCAGCGGGTTTGCAGCAGCTCTTCGAACCAGACCATCACCTTGCCGGCGTTGGTTGTCGTGGTCGTCGTCAGGAATTCGGTGTCCGCCAGCCGCCACGTTGTGCCGTCGTCCATGACCATCCCGTCATCCCGCAGCATAATGCCGTAGCGGGCTTTACCCACTGACAGCTTGGCAAAGCCGTTGCTGTACACCCGGTTCAGAAATTCGGCAGCATCCGGCCCTTGAACCGCGATCTTGCCGAGTGAACTCACATCACAAATGCCGACAGTCTTGCGGACAGTGGCGGCCTCGCGGACATACGCCTCCTCAATGCCCTCTCCGTCACGTGCAAAGTACCAGGGCCGGTGCCAGAGCCCAGCCTCGGTCATGGTCGCTCCATGGCGCAAATTCCAGTCATGGAGCGGGGTCCGACGCAGCGGTTTGAAGTGTGCTGCCACGTTCCGGCCCGCCAGCGCGCCAATGGCGACCGGGGTATAGGGCGGGCGAAAGCGGGTCGTACCGACGTCCGGAATGTCCTTTCCCAACGCATCGGCCATCAGTGCCAACCCGAGGACGTTGCCCATCTTGCCCTGGTCGGTTGCCATCCCGAGGGTGGTATAGCGCTTGAGGTGTTCGACGGAGACAAACCCTTCCTGCTGTGCCAAGCGGACATCGTCGCCGGTGACGTCGTGCTGGAAATCGACAAAGGCCTTGGTCTGCTGGTTAGGAAGACGGACCTCGTACAGCGGCCGGATAGGTGTTTTCCAACCACCCGGCTGTAAGGATTTTTCATTTTCGTTGATGGCTTGGCGCGCGGCTCGTTCACCCGACACCTCGCAATCCTTTCGGTCCCAGATGCCTGCCGAAGACCCTGCATGGAAGATAGGTTCACTTGTTATCCCAGGAAGAAAACAGGCTTGCTCCGCATTCCAGATCGGCTTCGCCCCGCGATGGGAGGAGAGATTCACAACCGGGGACCAACCGCCGGACACAAGGAGCAGATCGCAGGCCTCTTCTCCCGCGGGCGCCCAGGAACCATTCGTATGTTTGGCAAGGTCCACGCCTTCAACGCCAGAGCGGCCCAACACTTTCATGGGAGCCACGCCATTCCGGATCGTGACTCCATTCGGGAGGTCTATATCAATTTCGTCGCGGTTGTCGGCGACGATCACTTCCGCACCTGCAGCGGCCAGCTCCGCGGCTGCCGCGTAGACACTGTCATTTGTGGTGGAAATGACGATTTTCTGCCCAGGCAGGATGCCATAGCGGTTCAAGTAACTCCTGGCAGCGGCTGCCGTCATGACACCGGGGCGGTCATTGTTTTCAAAGGCGATGGAGCGTTCCAGCGCTCCGGTCGCCAGGATCGTTGCCCCCGCCCGCACAGTCCAGAACCGTTGGCGCGGCAATTCAGGATCGGGGTTGGCCAGATGATCTGTCACCTTCTCCAGAAGGCCTGCGACGCCGTCATCATACAAACCAAAAGCGGTCGTTCGGGTCATCACCCGAACTCCGGCACCCTTGACTGCATTGACACGCTCCAACCGGTGCTTCTCGGCGCCGGGGTCATTCAGGTAGTCACCGCCAAGCTCGAAGTCCTGCTCCACCAGCAAAACGTCGCGCCCCGCTTGTACAGCAGTTAATGCAGCCTGAAGGCCTGCCGGGCCCGATCCGACGACCAAAACATCACAAAATGCATGGACATGATCATAACAATCCGGATCCGGTTCGCGGGAGGCGGCGCCCATGCCAGCAGCTTTGCGGATCAGCTTTTCATACTGCATCCAGAGACCTGTTCCATGTCCCCATTCAAAGGGAGGCAAGCCCATGAAAGTTTTGTAGTAGAACCCGGCGGCGAAGAACCTGGAAAACAATCCGTTCACTGCCCCAAGATCAAAACGGACATTCGGCCAGGCATTTTGGCCGCTGGCGCACAATCCGTCGTACAGCTCCTGCACCGTTGCTCGGACGTTCGGCTCCCGGAGAGCGCCTTCTCCCACGGTGACGATAGCCCCGGATTCCTCAACGCCCGCCGACATGATCCCACGCGGACGGTGATACTTGAAACTGCGACCGAGAACGCGTTCGCCATTTGCCATCAAGGCGGAAGCGAGCGTATCCCCGGCATAGCCGGACAGTGTGTTCCCGTCCCAGGTGAAGTCCACTGGCGCAGACCGGTCGATACGGCCGCCTTTAGCCAGACGATACGCCGTCATTCCCCAGCCTCCTGATCGGTTTCAAACATTGCGGCAAGGCCCGGATGCGCCGGACGCACACTGTGGATCTCGTGGGTCAAGGTATCTCGCTCGATCAGGAGCCACATCCGGCAACCGTGAACATGCTGCCAGGTTTCCAGCTGCACACCGCAGATATTGTCCCGCAGGAAAACAGCGTCGTGCCAGGCTTCCTTGGGCGCATCAAGCGCCGGATACTCGATGGAACCGTCGCCGCCATAGGTGAATTCACTGTGATCACGTCGGCCGCAAAAGGGACAAGGGATTCTGATCATCGGGAGCCTCGTTATCCGTGCAGCTTCGGATCGGGACCGGAGCCCCGTTCATCGATCTGCAGGCCGCGTTCAAAGCGTTTCAGATCAAAGTTTCTGATCTGCTCGTGCGGGCGGTCGTTGGCGATCAGGTCGGCAAAATACCACCCTGACGCCGGGGTTGCCTTGAAGCCGCCGTAGTTCCAGCCCGCGTTCAGGTAGAGATTGGTGAGCGGCGTCTTGCAGATGAAGTGTGTACCGTCCATGGACATGTCGACCAGTCCAGACCAGTGCCGCAACAGTTTCACACGGCCCAGACAGGGCAGAATCGACATGGCGGCTTCCGAGACGTCCTGAACAATCGGCAGGTTGCCCCGCTGGGCGTACGACTTGTACCAGTCCAGATCGCCACCAAAGACCATGCCGCCCTTGTCCGATTGCGAGATGTAGAAATGGGCGCCACCAATCCCGAACACCACGACCTGGTCCAGCAACGGTTTTAAAGGTTCGGAGACAAAAGCCTGCAGCTTGTGAGATTCGATCGGCAGCTTGCCCAAGCCCGCCATGCTCCACAATCGTGAGGTGCTTCCGGCGACCGCGAAGGCCACCTTGCCTGCACGGATCGAACCGCGTGAGGTCTCAAGCGTGCTGACGCTGTCGCCGTCGCGTGTGATCCCCTGAACTTCGCACTGTTGAATTATATCCACGCCGCGCGCATCGGCACCTCTGGCATACCCCCACGCAACCGCATCGTGGCGTGCCGTGCCCGCGCGCTTTTGCACCGCAGCGCCCATGATCGGAAAACGCGCGGTCTTGGAGTAATTCAAATGCGGTACGGCGCGCTTCAGTGTTGGAAGGTCCCAGATCTCGGCATCCGGCGTCCCGGTCAGGCGCATCGTATTGTAGTTTCGGGCAGCCGCATCGATGGCACCGGGGCTGTGCAGAAGCGCAATATGGGAACGCTGACTGAACATCACATTGTAGTTCAGCTCGTGAGAGAGGTTTTCCCAAAGCTTCAGTGAATGCTCGTAGAATTCGCGGTTCCCGGGCCGGGCGTAATTTGAGCGTACGATGGTGGTGTTGCGTCCTGCGTTACCGCCGCCAAGCCAGCCTTTTTCCAGGACAGCAATGTTTTTGAGGCCATGATTGGCGGCCAGGTAGTAGGCAGTTGCCAGCCCATGCAAGCCGCCGCCGACAATGACGATGTCGTAATACGGCTTCGGTTCCGGGTCGCGCCACTGGCGCCCCCAGCCCTTTTGACCAGTGACCCCGTTCCAAAACACACTCCAGGCAGAAAATCGCGTCATTGTAGTTTCCAGATCCTCGGCATGAATTTTGTTGGCATGTCAGCTATCCACCTTCGGCAAGGGGATCGAAAAGGCATCATGCTGTTCAATCACGTGCGCGACACGGAAAAGGCTCTTTTCGTCGAAGTACCGGCCGACCAGCTGCAAGCCTATCGGCAATCCTTCAGAATGCAGGCCGCAAGGCATGGTCAGGGCCGGATGTCCGGTCATGTTGAAGAACGTTGTGAACCGTGTGATCGCATTGCCTATAGCCTCATCAACGCCGTCGCGGGTGACCATTACCGTGCCGATTTTCTGGGCGATTTCTGGTGTTGCCGGTGTCAGGATCAGGTCGACGTCGTCAAACAGCGCCGTGGTCTGCTGGCGGTAGCGTTCGATAAACCGCTTGGCTTTTACATAGTGTTCAGCGAGCAAACACTGTCCGAGCGCCAATCCGGCTCTGAAGTCCTTGCCATAAAGTTCGCCTCGCTCCTGAAGGTGCGCGGAATGCGCGCTCAAGGCTTCCGGCAACTGTACCGTCAGCGACACTGTGCGGGTGTGCTCCATATCCGGAAAGGTGATGGGCACCAGTTCGGCTCCCTGCGCCACCAGGAACGCCTTGACCCGCTCCAAGGTCTCCAGAATTTCCGGATCGCTCCGCTCAAAGAAGAAATTGGCTGGAATACCTATCCGAAGCCCCGAAATGTCTTGCCCCAGCGCTTCCGGATAGTTCTCCCCAGGGAGATTGACCGACGCGGGATCTTGCGGATCATGACCAGCGACAAGACCGAGGATGTCGGCGCAATCAGCAATCGTGCGGGTCATCAGGCCGACATGGTCCAACGTCCAGCAATAAGGGACAATGCCACTTGTCGGGACACGGCCGATGGTCGGCTTCAATCCCACCAGTCCGTTGAGAACCGCAGGCGCACGCACCGAACCGCCCGTATCGGTGCCAAGGGCCGCCGGGACGAGGCCGAAGGCAATGGCTGCAGCCGATCCGCTGGAGGATCCACCTGCGAGCCGGGTCGTGTCATATGCGTTGACACAGGTTCCATAGACCTCGTTTTCGCCGGTCGCCCCATAAGCGAATTCGTGAAGATTGGTCTTGCCGAGGTTCAACGCCCCAGCATTGCGCAGGCACGCCACCGCATAGGCATCCTCCGCCGCGATCCGGTCGTGAAAAACCCGAGACCCTGCCGTTGTCAGCACGTCTTTGACGTCGAACAGGTCCTTACACGCGTAGGGAATGCCTGCTATGGGCGATTTTGCAAGATCCTCGCGCGAGAGCGAAGCTGCCTCAGCAGCTGCCGCATCCTCCGTCACTGTAATGAAGGCCCTGGACACACCGTTGTACCGCGAAATACGGCCAGCAAACATCGCAACCAGTTCGCCAGGCGTGATCTCGCCGGCATCCATCAAGGCCTTGAGCGACCGGATATCCTGGAAAGCGATGGTGTCGGACATGCACGTTATCGCTTCTGCACGGAGAGCGCCGGAGGGGTCGCACCCAGATCGACCTGGCGCAGGACCTCCAGATCCTCAAGCACCTCCTGAAACCCCGTAATGATACCGAGCTTCGGATCGACCAGTTCGTCGAGTTCGGCTTCTGTCCAATCGTGACTGGCCATTTGATCACATATCCCGGTCAACGTCGGCTTTTGAAGCGGTTTCATTTCTGCTTTCTCACTTGTCTGGCACAGGCATTTTCGCCCGAGTTTCGGCGAAGGGTCAGCGGATCATCAGGGTCTCCGGTGTCTTATTAGTCAGGATCTCCGCACCGTTTTCGGTGAGCAGAACGGTGTTGGATATGAAGTAGTCCACGACACCGGTGTTGGTGAACCAACTGTGCGCGTGGAACACCATGCCGGCTTCCAGGATCCGCTCCGACCCCGGGAAGAGGGATGTGACCATTGATCCGCCGGTCCAGCTGGGCGGAAAGCCGATCCCGACCAAATAGCCGCAATGGTGCCGTTCGTAGTCATGCAGGCCCGCAGAAGCGGCGACTTCACGCCATGCCGCATACGCATCACCTGCCTTACCACCGGGCTTCAAAGCTGCGCAGATGGCCTGCATGCCCTTAATGGCAAGCTCCGCAGACTTCTCGGCACCCGCTGGTGCGCTGCCGACATAAACCAGCCGTCCCATGGGGGCCTGATACTTGCGATAGGCCGCGCAGGTTTCCAAGAACACTGCATCACCCCGGTGAAACACGTCGCCGCGCCAGGTCGTATGCTCTTCACCCAGGCGGGTGGTCGGCCGGATGAACGGACCGAAACCCGGATATTCACTGCCCTCCAGGATCATCCGATTGTGATAGGCCGCTGCGATTTCATAGTCGCTGGCCCCGTCCCGGACGGTCTCTATAGCGGCGAGAGTCCCGAGATCAGCGGCACGGGCGGCCTTGCGGGTGTAGTCCATCTCCAAAGGCGATTGCACCTGCCGCAGATTATCAACGATGCCGGACGCATCGACCCAGTCGGCATCACCTTCCTGGATCCGCTCCGCGTGGCGTGGCGTTAGAAACAGGCTGCGCTTTTCAATCCCGACCCTGCCGCCCTTCAACCCGAGATCGGCCATGGCTTTTAGGACATAATCCGAAAGTTCCTCATGATCCTTGTGACCGTAAAAGGCTGCGTTGCGCACCTGATTATCGACTGTGATCTGCTCCATTGCACGGCAGACCAAGGCCATCTCGCCGTTGCGGTTGACCACCAACACATGGGCGGCAAAAAAACCCCAATGGTCCAGACCTGTCAGCCAATAGATGCTTTCAGGCACAGAAATGAGTATGCCGTCCAATCCGTTGACGGACAAAGCCGCGCAGGCTCGGGCGACACGCCGGGCGAGTTCTTCTTGCGGAAACGGATGACGAATGGACATTGAAACACTTCCCTGACCGCCGCCCTAAAGGAGCTATGGCATTTCAATGGTGGCTCAACAGGATTTGGCGGGGATAGTCCGTGATGTAGTCAGATCCTGTCTCAGAAACGACAATCGAGTCGCCGATGCGGCCCGCGGTCACGCCGTCGACCGAAATTCCCCCGTCGACAGCAAATGTCATGCCGGGCTGCAGGACGGTTTTGTCTCCCTCCTTCAGTTCCGGCGCTTCCAGGTAGGCTACGCCAATGGACCGCCCGGTCCGGTATCCTGTCTGGTATCCGCGCTCGCGGTAAACTTCGTTGGCCGCTGCAGCCACGTCTTCGGCCAAAACGCCCGGACGAATGGCTGCGATCGCCGCCTGTTGAGCCGCAATCGCCGCCTCTTGAACATCGCGCGCCTGATCGGTGATGTCGCCGATATGGAACATCCGATCAAAACCGAGCTTGTACTGCTTGAACTGCGCCATATTGCAGAAACAGAAATAGACAGGATCGTATTTCTGGTAGGCTCGAACATTGGCACGCCGGTGCACCATGGACGTTTCGGTACCACTCTGCAGGATCTGCAGATTGTGGATCATGGGTGACACGAACCGATCCCAGCCGCGGTCGGTCAGGAACCCTGCGGCTTTGCGCGACCCTGCCTCGATTACGGCGAGTGCCGATTCATATTCACGCGCTCCTTCACGAAGGGAGTCATGCGCAGCCGCCATCATGGCACCAGCGATCTGCCCGGCTTCCTTCATGATGCCGATCTCAAACGGTGTCTTGATCGTGCGCTGCGCGCCGAGAACCGGTGAAATATCCTTTAACGGCACGCCGGGATATGTGTCGTCGAGATGATTGCGGACAACCGCCGGAATTGAGTTCCGTTCGATCCATATTTCATTTGGTTCGGCGCCAATAGCTCCGGCCAAGGCCCGCCCCCAGGTGCGCTGACCGATGTCCTCCCAGACCTGAATATCTTCGACCCAGGTCATTGCAGAGACCATTTCGCTCTCCATGAGCGGTGTGATCACTGTCGGCGCGTCGTTGGCACGCACGACCAGCAACGTCGGACGGCCGAATTCAATCCCGAGATAGCCCCAGAACCCGGCAAGGTAGGCAATCGAACTCTCATCCGTGAAGACGGCAAGTTCGATCCCGTCATCGCGCATACGCTGCTGAAGGTTCGCGGTTGTCTGTTTGGCGTGTTCCAGCATTCAGATTTCCTTGGTTTTGACCGCGCAATGCAGCCTGACGCAGGAGATCAGATCACTCGACCTCTCCATTAAAAGGAGATCATAATTGGTATACCTTTACAAGAGAATCTTTATCTTAGAAGCAACTTTCGCTCGATTTTGCTGATATCAAACTCATATGGTATACCAATAAAGCTCGGGCTGACGAGGTAACCTGTTTGTGAAACATGACTTGGAGACGTTGGGAAAGTTCGGTTTTGGTGAGCTAGCCAAATTTGCCGTTTAGCGGCCTTGCAGGTCTTCCAAGTGAAGATCCGGAAAGTCCTCAATTTTTGTGATCCGGGCCATAACAAGGGAAAGATGGACTTTCCGTGTCGTCACTGCGGCCGGGATATCCCCTGCCTCCAGGCATCTGGCAATTAACCGGACTTCGTCCAACATATCCTGCACCTCGGTGTCCCAATCCAGGCGCGACAACAACAAAAACCAGTAACGTGCTGACTGATAGAAGAGCGTATCGGAGAAATCGCGTAGGATTTCGTTGATCGTCAGAAGCTGAATGGCATCGTGTAGCCGGATGCTGACCGCGCCAAAGGCTCTTTTGTCCTGCCGCCCAAAAAGAGCGGCCGTATCACTGGCAAGACTGTTGAGCTCCTCGTGCAATCCGACCGCGATTTGCGGGGTTGGCATATCCGCAATACTTTCCGCAAGTTTGATCCTGAGGGCGTAGATCTCCCGCATTTCGTTCAGGTCAATCGAGGTCACGATCGTTCCGCGGCCATGCTGACTGGAAATGAGACCGACATATTCCAGTCGTTGCAACACGGCGCGCATAGGTGTCCTGCTAACGCTGAACTCCTCGGCCAACAAGCGTTCGTTCAGACTGTCGCCGGGCTGATAGTCCAGCAGACAAATACGCCTGCGCAACGTCTCAAAGATCGTTTTCTTGTCTGGTGTTGGGGAATGCGCCAAAAGTGGTTCCATCAAATCTCAGAACTGATAGGCCGTAAGTGCGCAACTGCATCATTGCGCACTGGATGATAATCTCAGAGCTGGTTCGGCAATGCCGCCGCCGATCACCCACGCACTTCATATATAACAACAATCCGCGCCCTGCCGTGCTATTTCTGCGCATGATGATCTCAATAGGGCGGACTTACACCCGCATGGCTCTGCGCAGGACGCATTTCCGGACACATCTGCTATGCAGAAATATGGGTGAGATTCATGGATTGGGACATTGAATTCTTAACTTCTGTCGACTAAATGTGCCGAAAGTTCAAGTTAAGGCACACGGGTGGAATCGGAGACGAGCATGACCCGGGATGATCTCATTCGCGAATACAGGCAACACAGCGGCTCTTGGCAGGCCGTGGTCGGTGTTTATGCGCTGCTCGTCGGTGCGATGGTGCTGTCCGGCTACATGATGGTCAGCTGACCGGGAAACTGCGAGCCTGCGCCATAATTTATTTGATACCCCGGAGCAAAGCTGCTCCGGGGTATTTCCGTTTAAGCTTGCCGGTTTTCACGCCGGTCAGACATTGGCCGCTTCACCGATAGCATCCGTTCCGCGCTCGTCTAGCAGAGTGGTCAGCCAATTCGGGTCCATTTCCGGAACCGACGACAAGAGCAGATCCGTGTAGGGATGGTGCGGTGGCGTGAACATTTCGTCTTTCGGACCCTGTTCGACTACCTTGCCCCTCTGCATGACCACCACCTCGTCAGCAATCGACCGGACTGTCGCCAGGTCATGCGTGATGAACATGTAAGCGAGGTTGAATTCCTGCTGCAGCCGGTCAAGCAGCTTAAGGATCCCTTCGGCAACAAGCTGGTCAAGCGCGCTGGTCACCTCATCGCAGATAATGAATTTGGGATCGGCCGCAAGAGCCCGGGCGATACCCACCCGCTGCTTCTGGCCGCCTGACAATTCGGGCGGATAGCGATTGTAGAATTTGGCCGGGTCGAGTTCGATCAGGTCGAGAAGTTCATCAACGCGGCTTTTGAGTGCTGTGCCGTGAAGACCACTGTAGAACTGTGCAGGACGCCCGATAATGTCGCAAATTCGGATTTTCGGATTCAAGGCCGTATCCGCCATCTGATAAATCATCTGGGCTTGGCGAAGCTGTTCTTTCGAGCGGTCCTGATAGCGCGGCGGCAACGCTTCGCCATTGAACAGAATTTGTCCCTTGGTCGGGGGCAAAAGGCCGGTGATACAGCGGGCCGTCGTTGATTTGCCCGAGCCAGACTCACCCACAACGGCGACGGTCATGCCGGGATAGATGTCAAACGACACGTCGTCCAGAACCTTGGTCTTTCCATAAGCTGCGTCAATGCCCTGAACCGATATGACCGGGATGGCGTCGGCACCCGCTGGACGCTGTTTTTGGGGTCGCTTGAAACTGCGCACGGCCCAAAGGCTCTTGGTGTAGTCCTCCTTGGGCGAATCCAGCATTTGCGCGGTGGGCGCTTCCTCGACTTCCTCACCCTTTAGGAGCACCTTGATGGTGTCTGCCATTTGCGCCACAACGGCCAGATCGTGGGTGATGTAGATCGCAGCGGTGTTGAACTGATCAACAATGTCGCGGATCGCCGCCAGAACCTCGATCTGCGTGGTCACATCCAGCGCAGTTGTTGGTTCGTCAAAAATGATCAGGTCCGGCCGGCACGCCATGGCCATGGCCGTCATGGCCCGTTGCAATTGGCCACCGGATACCTGATGCGGATACCGGAACCCGATTTCGTCGGGATTTGGCAGACGCAGCCGCTCGTAAAGCTGCATTGCATCTTCCTGCGCCTCAACCCGTTTCTGGATCCGGTACTGGATCGGCGCTTCCGTGTGCTGGTCAATAATTTTATGAGACGGGTTGAAGGACGCTGCCGCAGACTGGGCCACATAGGCAATCCGTGACCCGCGCAGGGCGCGCAGGGCAGATTCCGGTGTGGTGGTCAGCTCCATACCGTCGAATTCAATCGATCCGCCGGAGATCCGGCAGCCGTCCCGGGCAAAGCCCATCGAGGCGAGGCCAATGGTGGACTTGCCAGCCCCAGATTCGCCGATGAGACCAAGGACTTCACCCTTGTGAAGGGTCAGATCCACCCCATGGACAATCTCAAGCCATTTTTCGTCGGAATAGCCTTCTATGCGAAGGTCCTTGATTTCCAGAAGTACGTCTTTCTTGGGAACCACGATCAAACCTCCTTCAGACCAGAGGACCGGAACAGCATCCAGTCGACGACAAAGTTGACCGCAACCGTTAGCAGCGCAATCGCGGCCGCCGGAATTAGCGGAGTCAGTTCACCGAAGGAAATCAGGGTCGCGTTCTCACGCACCATAGATCCCCAGTCAGCGGTTGGTGGTTGAATGCCCAGGCCGAGGAAAGAGAGACCAGCGATCAGAAGGAACACGAAGCAGAATTCCAGGCCGAATTCGGCAATCAGCGGCGCCGTCGAGTTGGGCAGGATCTCCTTGCGGATCAAGTACCAGTTACCTTCTCCCCTGAGCTTTGCCGCCTCGATGTAATCCATCACCACCACGTTCCCGGCAACGGCCCGCGTCAGCCGGAAAACCCGCGGCGAATAGATGACCGCAACGACAATGACGATAACAATCAGGTTGGTGCCAAAGATACTCAGCATCAAGAGCGCGAAAACCAGCGACGGCACCGACATGATGACATCGGCAAAGCGGCCCATGAACTGATCGAACCAGCCGCCTTTGGTCGCGGCCATAAGTCCGGCAAAGGCACCCATGACGAACGCCAGTGTTGTTGCAACCAGCGCCAATCCGACGGAGTTTCGCGCACCGTAGATGATGCGGCTAAACATATCACGCCCCAACTGGTCGGCTCCCAAAAGCATGTTTTCGTCCGCAGGCGCGAAAGCCGACGAAATGATTTCCGCCTCGCCGAACGGCGCAATGACTGGCGCGAAAATCCCTGCAATCGCATAGGTGAAGATTACGAACATGCCGAAAGCAGCAGTCAGCGGAGCCGTTCTCAGCTCCTTGGCAACACCTTCGGGTGCGATGATGATAAGAAACTCCCGGAAGGCATAGGATGTCCCGGCCGCCAAGGCCAAAATCCCGGCGGCTATGGTGACAAACCGCAGAGCGCCGACCCCACCGATGATCCCCATCACGAAAGATACCAGGGTCAGGGAGAAAATCAGCAGGAACAGCTCGCGTTTCTTGAAATACGCCGCCAGGCAGGACCCGCCGATCAGCAGCGCATAGTAAGCAATAACAAATGTACTCATTTCGCTGCCCTCACTTCGGATGCCGCAAACGCGGATTGGTCAGGATTGCTCCCACATCGGCTGCCAGGTTGAGCAGGATGAAGGTTGCAGCGAAAATCAGACAACATGCCTGAACAATGGGGAAGTCGCGTTTGGCCACCGCGTCCACCAGCAGCTGACCGATCCCGGGATAGACAAAAACGACCTCGACCAGAACAACACCGGTTATGAGGTAGGCAAGGTTGAGTGCCACGACGTTGATGATCGGTGCCCAAGCATTTGGCAACGCATGTTTCACGATAATTTTCCAGGGCGGGACACCCTTTAACCGTGCCATCTCGATGTAGGGTGAGGCGAGCAGGTTGATAATTGCCGCCCGGGTCATCCGCATCATGTGTGCAGTGACCACAAGCACCAGCGTCAACGCCGGCAGGAAAGTGCGATGTAACAATTCGCCGAAGGTCATGTCGGGGCTAATGCTTGCAATTGCAGGGAAATACTGGGTTTTTACCGCCAGATACAGGATCAGAATATATCCGAGGAAGAATTCTGGAGAAGAAATCGAGGTCAGCGTCGCGACATTCGCAACCCGGTCGAACAGGGTATTGCGCAGCAAGGCAACGATCACTCCGAGAATTATGGAGATCGGCACGGCGATAACGGCTGCATAGGTCGCCAGGAAAAGAGTGTTCACAAACCTTTCGCCGATTGCGTCCCCAACGCTGACGCCGGATACCAGCGAGACACCAAAGTCGCCCGTCAAAGCGCCGCCAAGCCATTGGAAATAGCGAAAGATGGCCGGTTGATCGAGGCCAAGCTTATCGCGAAGCGCTGCAACGGTTTCGGGCGTTGCCCCCTGACCCAAAACGGCCTGTGCGATATCGCCAGGTAGCAGCTCGACCGCGAAGAATATCAGGATTGAAACCACGAGAAGCGTGACCAAACCTAAGCCAAGTCTCTTTAGGACCAGCTGTAGGATGTCCCCCATTTGTCCCTCCAGAACAGGAAGCCCGGACCTCAAATAAAGTGTCCGGACGGCAGTCAGGCGCCCCTTGTCAGCGTTATTATCTCTGCTTTGGCAGAAGGCCCCGACGCGACAGCAACATGAACCGAACTGATTTCGGGTCTATGTCATAAACGGGGCGG